>CAZKOB010000053.1:0-22368 GCA_964554265.1 uncultured Bacteroides sp.
GATTTTACGCGATTCTGCGAGCCTTGAATTTTAACATTTCAGATTGTCAGGAAAAGCCCATAAATTATGATAAGTAGATAGTATGAAGTGGGGAAACCGGGCTGATTTATGAGGACGTCAGGGTCTATGAAAAGCCATCAGAGGATAGCGGGAATCTTCGATGGGAACGTTTGGAGTGACATAATGACGAACTCAGGAAAAAAGAAAGTCAATCGTGAGTTTCTGAAGTCCGATAAGAAAAATCTCAAAAAAAACAGACTCCTGCATGGAATGTGTGTAAAGGATTGTTTTTCCTTCCATTTACACACATTCCATGCAGGAGTCTGTTTTTTTGAGACCACCGCCGATATGCAATTACGGAATCAGTGGTAACAGCCTGTGGCATCCGGAGTTTTCAGACACCGAAACAGCTTTGTCAGGCATACATTGCCACAATGGCCTCGTAAAGTTCCTGCTTTCCCGAAGTAACCTTCGGCTCATCAACCTTTTTGCCGTATTCGTATGCCTCTTCAAGAGTCATCCGGCCCTCCTCAAACTTCTTTCCGAGTCCGCTGTCAAACGAAGCGTAACGGTCGGCAAGCATCTTCTTGTAAGGAGACTCTTCAAGGAGCTTGGCCGCCGATTCAAGAGCTCGCGCCATTGCATCCATTCCCGCTATGTGGGCAATGAATATGTCTTCAAGGTCAGTTGAGTTCCTGCGAGTCTTGGCATCAAAGTTTGTACCGCCCGTTCCGAGACCGCCGTTTCGGATAATCTGCATCCATGCCTGTACAAGTTCGTACTGGTCGATAGGGAACTGGTCCGTATCCCAACCATTCTGATAGTCACCGCGATTGGCATCTATCGAACCAAGCATTCCATTGTCCACAGCCACAGCAAGCTCATGTTCAAACGTATGTCCGGCAAGTGTGGCATGGTTAACTTCTATATTCACCTTGAAGTCCTTGTCGAGGTCATGCGCCTTCAAGAAGCCGATGACAGTTTCCGTGTCCACATCATACTGATGCTTGCTCGGCTCCATCGGTTTCGGTTCAATGAGGAAAGTACCCTTGAAACCTTTGGCACGTGCATAGTCACGCGCCATAGTGAGCATAGTGGCCATGTGCTCCTTCTCACGCTTCTGGTCTGTGTTGAGAAGGCTCATGTATCCTTCGCGTCCGCCCCAGAACACATAGTTCTCCGCACCGAGTTCGATACCTGCATCTATGGCATTCTTTATCTGTACGATGGCACGTGCAACGACATCAAAGTCGGGGTTGGTGCTTGCACCGTTCATGTAGCGCGCATGACCGAAAACATTTGCTGTAGACCACAGCAGTTTGATGCCGGTCTGCTGCATCTTCTCTTTCAGATAGGCTGTGATGGCCTTGAGGTTGGCCTCATATTCTTCCACAGAATTTCCTTCACTTACAAGATCCACGTCGTGGAAACAGAAATAAGGGAAACCGAGTTTCTCCATGATTTCAAAACCGGCATCAGCTCTCCGCTTGGCGATTTCCACAGCATCCATCCCTTCGTTCCAGGGGAATTTCTTTGTGCCACCACCAAACTGGTCGCCACCTTCCGCGCACAATGTGTGCCACCATGCCATTGCAAAGCGGAGCCACTCCTTCATCGGCTTTCCCATGATAACTTTCTCTGCATCATAGTAATGGAAAGCCATCGGATTTTTCGATTCTCTGCCTTCAAACGGAATTTTCTTGATTTCCGGGAAAAATTCTTTCGACATAATTGTTTCTTTTTTTTAAGTTTTCTTTATTTCATTTGTTTGCTTCTTGAGTAAAAAAAGAACTGGCAGAAGCGTGGTGCAATAATCCCCACGCTAACAACAGATGTGTCTGGCAAGTCTTTCGCTCCACAGTCCGTATGCATCAACGTAAGCCTGACGGTTCTTCAAGTCCGGTTCAACAGTGAGTATATGCCTCAGTGTTGCGAATGCTTCATTGCTGTCCTTGTATATTCCGGCTCCTATTCCGGCCCCTTTCGCCGCCCCTACGGAACCGTCCGTATCGTAGAGGTCGATTGTGGCATCGGCTATGCTTGCGAGGGTTGTACGGAACATCGGATTCAGGAACATGTTGGCATGTCCGGCATGAATGTTCCGGATGCTCATTCCCATTTCCGCCATAATATCTATTCCCTGCTTGAAAGAGAACACGATGCCCTCCTGTGCAGCACGGAGAAGATGCGCTTTGGTGTGGACATTGAAGTTAAGTCCTTCGATGGAACACCCGATCTCTTTGTTCTGCAGAATCCGCTCTGCTCCATTGCCGAACGGTATGATGCTCAAGCTGTCACTGCCAATGGCGACCGTATCGACGAGTCTGTTCATGTCTGAGTATGAGAATCCTTCAGGAGCTACCGTACGCTTCATCCAAGCATTGAGAATACCTGTGCCGTTGATGCAGAGCAAAACACCAAGACGAGTCTGCGATGCTGTATGGTTGACATGGGCGAAGGTGTTCACACGGCTCAGTTTGTCATAGTTCACATCACCGAGCACTCCATACACAACTCCGGATGTTCCTCCCGTCGCGGCTATCTCTCCCGGATTCATCACATTGAGCGACAGTGCATTGTTAGGCTGGTCGCCGGCACGATATGATATAACGGTGCCTTCCTTGAGCCCGAGTTCTTCCGCCACAGATTTGCACACTTCCGACTGCATGCCGAATGTGGGGGCAATATCAGCAAGAAGCGACGAAGAAAAACCGAAATACTCCATGATGTCTCTGCTCACTTCCTTGTTGCAGAAATCCCAGAAAATGCCTTCCGACAATCCCGAAACGGTTGTGTTGACAGTTCCGCCACTCAACCGCATGGCTATGTAGTCGCCCGGAAGCATGAACTTGTGTATCTTCGCGAATATATCCGGTTCGTTCTCCTTCACCCACGCCAGCTTGGCGGCCGTGAAGTTACCCGGCGAATTGAGCAGACGGCTGAGGCATTTCTCATGTCCGATGGCATCGAATGCCGCATTGCCGTAGGGCACACTGCGTCCGTCACACCAGATAATGCTCGGACGGAGCGCCCTGCCTTCTTTATCGACACACACCAGACCATGCATCTGATAGCTGATGCCTATGGCCTTGATGTCCTCTCCTTTTGCATTCGCCTCGCGGATAATTCTTCGTGTGGCAATCCTCAAGCTCTGCCACCACATTTCCGGCTCCTGTTCCGCCCATCCCGATTTCACCGCTATTATTTCTGCTTCTTTCTCGGGATAGAAGGCGGATGCCACACACCGTCCCGTCTCTGCATCTACAAGCGATGCTTTTACGGAAGACGTTCCTATGTCGTAACCTAATAGATACATGGTTCGTAGTTGTTTGATTATATTTGTTTATCGTAATGATGACAGTTTTGCAAAATCTCCCCGCCAAACACTCCTGTACTCTTCCGATGAGGGGCGTTCTCTTCTTGCATGCCGGACAAAGAACGCTATATCCGTTTTTTATCGAAGCGATAATAGCGGGCAGCGCGATGTTTCACTCCTGCTTCCTTTTCATCAAGCGGGATGACGTATGGCATGGACTGCATCTTCTTGTGGAAATTGCGGATGTCTATGTTTTTTCCGATAACCTTCGCATAGACGGAATTGAGTTGTGCGGCAGTGAACTTCCTCGGCAACAGTCCGACAATGCAGGAAGGATTGATTGTCGCCATGTCTCTGACAGACCGCACCGCCTCTCTCACAATATCATTGTGGTCGAATGCCAATTTGGGTAGCTCATCTACAGGGAGCCAGCAGGCTTCATAGTTGTCGTCAAGCTGTTTGTATTTCCTTTCTATACGCAACAGCGACAGATAGGCAATAGTCACGATACGTTCAAGGTGGTGTTCAAGATGATGGAAGCGTTCAAGCCATATCTTGTCATCAGGATTGGCAAGACGGTTCGAACCGCCGAACGCACGGAACTGCACCATCTTCACTTGCACCAGTCCTGTAAGTTGTTTGAGAACTCTTTGCGCCGCATCATCAAGGTCTTCATCCATATATATCAGACTGCCCGGCAATTTATAGTGGTCTGTACTGCAACTGCCTCCGCCGGCACATTGGCGTACGAGCAGTACGTTAAGCCGTTTGCCGTCAAATCCCAATAATACGCAATCTACTGAGACATACGGATTGATCTGCGAAGTGTTATCTTCAGTCATCATCATGCTGATTTCATTGTGATTTTGATAAAGCTGTATTCATTTTTCACTGCCACAAATATAATGAGTTTATATTTACCTACAAAATAAAAAGATTGTTTTTCCTATTTTATATCATATTACTTTTCAATATATTGCATATCATATTAAATATGATAAAGTTTTGATGTGTTATCCTACATATAATGATATGTATATTCCGTTAATTTCTCGTTTTCAGACAGCGTTTTTCAGCAATTTGCCGACTGCAATCACAGCATTATCAGTGGTGTGATGACTTAGGCTTTTGGTAATTTCAAGCAGATGTATCCACAGACCACTCTCGTGGGCTGGGTTGTGTAAGCTGATGCACTCGCAGACTCCTCCGCCAGACCTGTTTTGTAGTTATTCTGTATCTGAAATCATTATTTTTTCGATTTTAACGGTTTTTGAAATTCCACACAAGCCGATTATTTTTTTGTAGAGCATTGAAAAACATCGAGTTACGTTCTGTGAAAATTTGAATTTTCCCCACAGAAAAGTCGTTTTCACCGCACATTCTTTTGAAATCGGCACTGCTGATTATAAAATCGGCAGTGTAGATTGTATAATCAGCAGTGCAGTTTTTACAATCAGCAGTGCCGATTATAAAAAACAGTGCGGTAATTCAGACTTTTCAAAAGGGTGATTCCATCTTTCCGGTGCAGCCACTCTAAGAATGCAGCATTCGGTCCGAATGCATCTGCAATAGAGCACAAAGCACTTTCCCATATATAATAAGGTATAGGATAAAAGCGGACATGCCACCACATATTTCTCCCTATCGCCGGATGAAGACATAGAGATAATGGATAAGGAGACAGAACAAGTGAAAAAAACGGAAGATTTTGGAGCCGTAAAACCGTATATATAACATACAAAAAAATATATAGATAAAAAACGATATATTTCCAAATAAAAAAAATTCTTTTTACACCTTCTTAACAAAAAAGTATTACATTTGACAAACTTTTGTCTACTCTTATTCCATACTAATGAATAAAAGCAAAGATGAAGGGGATTCTAATTGAGTTTATAACAGAAAAAAGATTCTTATGATCAACATAAATCAAACCATTCATTAATACTAATTATTTTAAATGCAATTTTTATGACCAAGCGTTTTTATCTCATGTTAGTTTGCATGTGCATGTGCTTTTCTTACAGCTATGCACAAGATGCAGTAGAGCCAAGTTCCAAGCCAACAGTATTGCTCGATTATTTCACATACCCTTCAGATGTGAAGAAGGAAGTTGCAGACGCTGTGCGCAGCAATGTTCAGCAGAACATCTTAAGTTCGGGAAGAGTTATAGTTATAGACATTGAATCTGAAAAGGTACAGGAAATAGAGAAGTTGCGCCGTTCCAAAGGCGACATGTCCGTTGACGAAGACAACAACATGGAGCGTTTGAGTGCTATCGGTACTCTTGGTGCCGAATATATCATCTCCGGCCAGATAACAAGTCTTATCACCACGCGTAAAGAATCAAAGACCAACGACGGAACAAAAATCAGTTATGAAAGCAAGCTGATGTATTCCATCAAGGTGGTGAAAGTGAAGGATGGCACATTGGTAGAAACAAAATCTTACAGCGAGTCGGCAACCAAAGATTCAGAACAGGAAGCGATAGCAGCCGCTATTGAAAAGTCAGGCAAAGTGAAGAAGTTCATAGAAGGCCGGTTCAAGATTGAAGGAACAATCCTTGAGGTAAGCAAAGAAGAAAAAGGCAAGGCCAAGGAAGTGTATATCAATATAGGCAGCGCAAACGGCATTGCCGCAAAGGCTCACTTCAAGGTATTCGCCGTACGTCAGGTTGCAGGCAAACCTATCCATAAGGAAATCGGTGAAATTGCAGTCGACGCTGTTGAAGGAGAAGACGTATCATGCTGCAAAGTCACAAAAGGCGGAGACCTCATCCTCAAGTCTATGCGCGAAGGCGAGACCCTCATCATAAAGTCTCACGTGAGAACAACCCTTCTGGAGAAAGCAAACAGTGCTTTGGAAAGCCTGTAAGCGGATTTCAAATTCTTACAAGTAACTGCGTTCAAAATGAGAAAAAACAGAATATTAGTAGTTTGTTCTTTTTGGCTTCTCGCAGCTTTCGCGGCGCTTCTTCATGCACAGACAAAGTACATGAGTGACGCCACATTGATAAGCAGTGGGAACAACATGATAAAGTTGCGCTCGTCCGGACAAAGCGATAAGAAAAAGACGGCCGTGGAAATGGCTGTGAAATCGGCTTTGTACACCTTATTATATAATGGTGTGGAAGGAGTGAACAACGGAAAACCTCTGACATACACTCACGACAAGAACTATGAGCGCAGGTTTTTTGAAGAAGGCAGATATTCTGTGTTTGTCGGCCAGTACGAAGAGGTAGGAGATGCCACGAAATTGGGCGACAACTATAGAGTGAAAGTAGAAGTTGAAATCTACTACGACGCTTTGATGCGTGATCTCGGCCACACCGGTACGACCGTTACTCCCAACATGCCCAACATGCCGACATTGACGGTCATACCTTTTACACGTGAAGGAGAGAATGTACGTACGCTGATTGAACGCAACGGAATGCTGAGCCATGCGGTCAGCAAGATGACGAGCGAATTCAGCAAGAACGGTTACCGCACGAAGGATTTCATCTCCATGCTTCAGAAAGCGAAGAACTCTGATTTGACAACAGACGGTTCGCAAAGTGATGCGGTCAGCATGATGATTCAGAACATGTCTACAGACATTGTGGTGGTGGCGAAGGTCAATTATATTCCGCGTCCGAACAATCAGGGCGAGGTGTCTCTTGAGCTCAATGCCACGGAGAAGCAGACAGCGGCCACGCTCGCAAGTTCTACTTTCCTCAGCGGAAGGTACATGACAACCGACTCGGTGCGTCTGGCAGACTATGCCATATCGAAAGTGAAAAAGGAATTTTTCACAACCTTGCAGAGCGCATTCTTTGAAATGGCGCGTAGCGGACGTGAGCTTTCTGTGCAGATGGTTCTCGACAAGAATGTGGAAGACTGGGACTTCGACCAGCCTTCACCGGAGAGCGGAGAGGAGTTCAAGGTGGAATTAGAAGACTGGCTTGCAGAGAATGCCATGAACGGAAATTACGACATGAGTCGTGCGAGCGACAAAATCATCGACCTTACAGTGAGGATTCCTATATGGAACGAGTCGACAGGACGCGCATATACGATTTCCAATTTCAGAAATGCGTTCCGCAAGTTCCTCAACGAGCGTCTTGCCGGAGAATATCAGGCATCCATCGTCACATTGGGACAAGGAATTGTGGTGACTATCAAATAATTTAATCTATTGTATACATGGGAAAACTGGGTATGACAATACTTGCATTTCTGACAGCAGTCGTTTCGTTTGAAACGGCTGCTCAGGAAAGTGCTGTGAACTTTGTGGCCGGAACACCGAAGTCGAGTCGTCTGACAACAGAACAGAAGGAGGCTCTGAAGCAGAAAGTGGAAAAAATTATCGCCCGCAACAATGCCGGTGCAGTAACACTTACCGATGCTTTCGTCATAGAGCCGGAGCTGAGTCTGGGACAGGCCAAGAAAACGGACGGACTGCTGCGCGAGGTGTCCCTTTCCACGGGAGAGTTCTCGCTCGTTGTGCACAACAAGTACGACGGAAGCGTGTACAATTCCGTGACAGTGGAAGTGAAGGCAAGTGCTGTCGGCAATGAGGCGGATGCCATCGATCAGCTGATAAAGAGCATAAAAGTCACAGACCCCGTATATGTACGTTTCATACGCAATGCACGCAAGCGCATTGCAGAATATTATGAGACCAACGGACTTCCGCTCCCCGAGCGCAAAGAGGAAGAACCGGAACCGATGTCGCAGGAAGAGGAGTTGCTGACTGAAGAGCCGGAACAGAACCCACAGGATGATGTGGCAGAAGAAGAGCCGGTACAGGAAGTTCCCATAGTGCTGCAGGAAGAGGCCGCTCCTGTGGTAAAAGAAGAGAAGGGCAATCAATCGAAATGTACGATAGAAATCGGCAGCGACGAACTTGGCTTTGAACTTATATACTGCAAAGGGAACCGCGCTTCCAAAACGATACGCATCAACTATCGCGTGACGAGCAAGGAACGCGACATAACTGTTGATCTCGGTCTCAGGTCAGCTTTTGCACCTGAAGGTGTTGAACTGACAAGCTGGACATTTGTCGATGCTCATAACTACAAGAGAGACAGATGGGGCAACTATATGCCGAAGGGAGTGGCTGTGGGCCGTGTGCTTGAACTTCAAAATGTGGCAAAAGAATATACAGAACTTCCTCTCGTCCAACTGGCTGTCGGTAATTATAAGATTGAAATCCGCAATTTGCCTGTCACTTGGTAGGTTGCTCTAATAAATGTGGCTTTATGGAAATCAGAAACAGACTTGTTAGCGGGATTGTTGCAAAGACAGTGGTGTGTGCCATCGTATGCGGACTGTCGTCCATGCTTGTATATGCCCAGGACTACAAGGTAATGGAGCGCAGCCAGAAAAAAGCGCCTACGTGGGTAGGTACGGTGGAAGAGAACTTCATTATCGCCTCTGCAACGGAAGAAGACTTGGAAAGCGCCAAACAGAAGTGCCTGGACAATGTCAAGTTGCAAATTGCACAGTCTGTGGCACAGAATATCGAGTTTACGTCGGAAAACATCATAGAACAAATCAACAAAGGGAATGATGTTGATGCCACTGCGGAATTTCGTTCTAAGGGTACGACACAGGTAGGCGCCCTGCCTTTCATCTCCGGCATAACCTTTGCCAAAGCTTCCGACTCGTATTGGGAGAAGTTGTCGGAAAAGAAGAGCGGCAAAATCATGTATTGTTTCAGCGTGCGCTATCCTTTCACAAAAGGCGAACTTTATGCATTGCAGGAAGAGTTCAACAAACGCGACGCAGAGATGGTGGCACTCGTAACGGATATGGAGCAGAATGTAGACGAGATACAGTCTGTGGAAGAGATAGACGCGTGTATTGCAAAACTGAAGCCTGCTATGGAGTACTTCTTCGACAACACACGCAAACAGTGGGTGGAAAGCGTTGTCAGCAGATACAAGAAGATTCCGGCTCTCATATCAGTGGAGGGACGCGATGGCATGGGAAACGAATATATAGTATCTCTAATGTTCAAGGGACGCAAAATAAGAACTTCTGTCATGCCGAAGATGAAAGCGAACTGTGCATCCCAACTCACCGCTAAAGCAAAAGGTGATGATATTGTGATAACGTATAATGATGAGGATTGTCTGGATGACGAGGACAATTTCATAGAACTGACGTTTAAGTTGCCCGGAAAGCAGTTAAAGTATAAGTTCTTCATTGAATGATATAACACGAAGGATTGCCGGACAGATGTGCAGGATGCAATCCTTGTCATAGACTATAAGGTTGCGGATTGTCTGTCACAAAGACTTTGCAAGAATATGGCTTACTATTCGATTTGAATATCCGGCAGTCTCATCTGCCAGCAAAGAAAAGAGCCGTAGCATCCTCCCTCGACTGAGTTGGAGTTTGCTACGGCCTTTTTAAGGTTTTTAAAGCGCCTTGTAAAAAATTATAAAAATGGGTAATCTTGCAAGTTTTTGTATCCTGACTCGTCATTGTGTCACCCGAAAGGCCCTCATCGTATCTGCTTGTCATAAAATTACAAGTTTTTTTGACAATCTGGAATGTTAAAATCAAGGCTTCGCAGAATCGCATAAAATCAGCCGAACCCGACCAAAGTTCCATTTGCGCGATTTTGAGGCCGTTTTCAAGCCTTGAATCCAAAATGTAAAAAATAATATAATTCTCACCTTGAAAAGATACATTTATTTACATTCTCGCATACCTCGCCTGAAAAAAGAGTACGCTGGAAATAAATTTCTTTCACCTTGAAAATGTTATTAATGTGCCTTGTAAAAAAACTTTCAAGGTGAACGAAATTTATTTTCAAGGTGAACGAGTTTGAGGAAGTCCGTTTTTCGGGCTGAAATTGGATGTTGCCCGGATTAATTTCTAAAAAAATCTAAATCAGATTTTTTCAATGTCACGAAAAACAAAGATGGATTCCAGTGGCGAAAAACAAAAATCTTGGATGAATGATTTTGTAACTTATTGATTATCAATACATCCTATTTTATTCTAACCTGTACTTCTTGCACCTAAAACTACATTGTTTTGTTGAAATAGTATTCTATTGATTATCAATCGTTTATCCATAAGACTTCAAAAATTCAGCAATCGGGGAAATACAAATAATTCTTAACTATGTTAATAAAGTTCCGTATGCTACAGGGGGGGCTTAGTGTCAAAAAGAAAGAAGAAATGTCTCTGAGAAAGACAACTGCTCTTGCTGGTGTATTCACAGACTCCTCTTGTGATTCTGTGGATACATCAGCAAAAAAACTTGCAAGATTACCCACTTTTACATGACTTTCTTAAACCGAACTCGCGTATATGGGGCGTAGTTGCCGATGATCTCATAATGACTCGCAAGTTTCAAAGAGTGACCTTTGGAAGAGAAGAAGCGATAGCGAAATCGTGGCTTGACTATTATCTCCAACGATATGTTTTTGAAAACAAATCACACCGCCATATGCCGAACGGCATGTACGGTGGCATAAGAGGAAAGGAAACGAAAGTAGGTCAGAAAACTTTCGTTTCCCGACCTACTCGATTGTTTTTCCGAACTGACCGTAAACACATAAAAAAGTGAGTGGATTTTATGGTTCTCTGTCCGTAAATTCCACTCATTGATATGGTGTGCCGTGGGTATGTCCGGCTCAAAACTTTTGTTGTCGGTGGTGTCTGTTCAGGAGTGAATGCAATCCGTTCCGGAATGAAAAAGATGGCATTCCGGTGTTGTGTTGCAATCCTGTTGTCAGCAGCCCTGCTTGCCTTTCAGATCTTCTTCGATGAATGCCAGCAGACGTTCCACGGCATTCTCCGACGGAATGTTTTTTTCGATGCAGACTTTGTTCTTGTACAGGCTGACTTTGCCGACACCGGCACCGACATAGCCGTAGTCAGCATCTGCCATTTCGCCCGGACCGTTGACAATACACCCCATTATGCCTATCTTGAGTCCGCGCAAGTGTGATGTGGCTGCTTTTATCCGCTTGATTGTCGCTTCAAGGTCGTAAAGTGTGCGTCCGCATCCGGGACAGGAAATGTATTCCGTCTTGGATGTGCGCAGACGTGCTGCCTGAAGAATAGAGAAGGCAGTAGAGTCCGTTGTGACGGACGGCAGGCATGCAGACTGGTTGTGGAGGTAAATGCCGTCCACAAGTCCGTCGATGCAAAGTGCGCCCATGTCGGCGGCGGATTTGAGCTGGAGATTCTCTTTTTCATCTTCATTGTAGTGCTGGAATATTACTACCGGATTTTCAATGCCGTTCGACATCAGTTCGTGTACGAGTGCGCGATGTTCGCCGAGGCGGTTCGTATGGTTTGACTGGCTGATGAGTACAATCTCCGGATGGACCTTGAGGCATGCAAGGACTTCGTCTGTCAGTGTGGCATATGTGACAAACAGGAACTTGATGGGTGCGTTGCACATGGCGATGAGAGGCAGCATCCCCGCCGCTTCGCCGTAACTGCTGAATGCCGGATAAACAGTGTCGCGGGAACTGTGTTCGTTCCATACTGTTGCGTCTATTATATAAGGTATGCCCTCGATACAGTCGGTCGGCATTGTATTTCCGCAGTAGAGATAGTCGGGCTTGAACTGTTCCTGTATCTTTCGTCCTCCCGTTTCCTGCGTGCTGAAATGGCTGCCAATCACTACCGGCACATTGCTTCCGCCGATGTTTCCGACAGCTTTGGTTGTTCGGCGGGAAGGATGTAGGTAATCGAATTGCTCAGCCTGTGTGCCGGGTATGAAAGTATGTCCGTTTCTGCCTTCGATGTAGTTCTTCAGTTTCATGGCCACAGGAATTTCCGCTTCCGGAGCCTCGCTGAGTGATACGCGGATGGTGTCACCAATGCCGTCGCACAGCAGTGCGCCAATGCCGACTGCCGACTTTATTCTTCCGTCTTCACCGTCGCCGGCTTCTGTCACTCCAAGATGCAGAGGGAACGACATGCCTTCTTTCTCCATGACGGCGGTGAGGAGACGGACAGTGCGCACCATGACTACGGTGTTGCTGGCCTTGATGGATATGACAACGTCGGTGAAGTTCTCTTTGACGCAAATGCGCAAAAATTCCATACACGATTCCACCATGCCTTCCGGAGTGTCCCCATAGCGAGACATGATGCGGTCGGACAGCGAACCGTGGTTCACACCTATGCGAATGGCCGTGTGGTTCTTTTTACATATCTCAATGAAAGGGATGAAACGCGCTTCTATTTTGGCTATTTCTTCTGCGTATTCCTCGTCAGTATAGTCTATATGTTTGAATTTTCTTCCGGGATCTACATAATTGCCCGGATTGATCCGTACCTTCTCCGCATACAGGGCGGCGATATCAGCAACAGCTGCGTTGAAATGGACGTCTGCCACAAGGGGTACGGTGTACCCGTCCTGCCTGAGTCCTGCATTGATGTTTTTCAAATTTTCGGCTTCGCGTATGCCTTGTGTGGTGAGGCGCACATATTCACCTCCGGCATCCACTATGCGCTTGGCCTGAGCTATGCAGGCTTCGGTATCCATTGTCGATGTATTTGTCATGGATTGTATGCGTATGGGATTGTTGCCACCAAGAGGGTATGCACCGATGTTCACTTCGACTGTATGTTGTCTGTGGTAGTTGAAAATATCCATGTTGTTATATTTTTGTCTGTTTGATAGATATAGATAAACACAAGAAAATAAGCAACAGAAGGATAGATGAATGGAGCATCCGGAAGGATGCCGGCCTTGTTGCTTCGTGTAATAAATTCTGAGGCCTGATTCCCGAAATGGATTTGGCGGTGGTACTCTTTTAGGTAAGAGGTTGCTTTCGGCTTGTTGGCAGTTCTCTTCTGCAAAGAGTGTTGAACAGACTCTTCACACTGCTCCTCTTTAGATAATAGTAGAGAGTCTGGATGTAATGGCTTTTCTATTGAAAAAGCGCAGAAACCCTGAAAAAAAAATCAAATAATGAAAACATGGCCTGATATCAGGACGAAAATGGAGTGCTCTATTTGGGAAAGAGGCTCCGATAAGGTTTCTGCGCTTTAATCTTATGTCAGTTTACTTTGAACTGGTATTTTATTTCAGCCAATTCTGCATTGGCCTTTTCTATCTTCTGTTTCAGGTTTTCTTTGTATGTGGCGAACTTCTCTGCCAATGCACTGTCGGCCAGTGACAGCATCTCTACCGCGAGTATGCCGGCATTAAGCGCACCGTTGACAGCAACAGTGGCAACCGGGATTCCTGGAGGCATTTGGAGCATTGAAAGGACTGCGTCCATGCCGTCGAACGCGGAACCTTTTACAGGAACTCCAATGACAGGAAGTGTGGTGCTTGCCGCAATTACTCCGGGCAATGCTGCGGCCATGCCGGCACCGGCTATTATGATTTTTATTCCGCGCTCTTTGGCGCCTTTTGCAAATTGTTCTACAGCTTCTGGGGTGCGATGGGCTGAAAGTGCGTTGATTTCAAATGGTATTTCCATCTCATCTAAAAATTTGGCGGCTTTTTCCATTATGGGAAGGTCGCTGGTGCTGCCCATGATTATACTTACTATAGCTTTCATTGTTATACTTTAATAGGTAATTCTGCTTATGCTGCAAAGTTACATAATATTTCAACAAGAGGTGTTTTTCTGTTAAAAAAACTTGGTTGGTGATTGTACAAAAAATGCGGATACGCATTATAGGAGGAACTCCTCCTGACTTCGTCGAAAAATACATTAAAAAGCACAAGTACTTAAACGTCAACAGGTTATAATTCTAATGTTTGCGTTTTCAGGTGACACGCGAAAATCGCTTCAAAAGTTTAATTTGTTGTTTCTTTTGCTGGTGGATTCGCAGAGTCCTTTCATAAATCTTGTGGTTGTAAGTAGGTGTATTCACAAACTCCTCCGTCGCTTCGCGCCACCTCCCCTTAGGGGAGGAGCTTAGTTTGATTGCAGATGTAAATGCATTAACCTGTCATTGATATTCCACCGAACAGGTAACCAGGCTCCTCCCCTAAGTTAGGGGCAATTGCGGAATAGGAGCAATTGGGGAGCTTGCGACGGAGGGCGTGGCGCGAAGCGACGGAGGAGTCTGTGAATACAACAGCAAAAGTTGCTGTTTTTTTAGAGACGTTTCTTCTTACTTTTTGATACTAAGTCCATTTATAACAAACGGAACACTTTTAACACAATTAAGATTCGTTTACACTCTGTCAATCGTTGAATTTTTGAAGTTTTACTGATAAACAATTGACAATCAATAAAATACTGTTTCAACAAAACTATGCAGTTTTAGGCGCAAGAAATACAGGTAACAACAAAATAGGAAATCCTGATAATCAACAAGTTATAAAATTATTGCCCAATATTCCTTGTTTTTCGCTGCCAAAACTCATCTTTGTTTTTCGTGGCATTGAAAATACGATTTTACTCTTTTTAAGAAATCCAATTTGTCAACATCCAATCTTACCCCGAAAAACGGACTTTATCAAACTCGTTCACCTTGAAAATAAATTTTGTTCACCTTGAAAAATTTTTCACAAGGCACTTAAAAAAATTTTTCAAGGTGAACGAATTTTATTTCCAGCGTACTCTTTTTTCGGATGAAGCACGTATGAATGTGAATAAATGTATCTATTCTGAACGCAAATTGTATTATTTTTACATTTGGTCTTCAAGGCCTGAAAATGGCCTTAGAATCGCACAGATGGAACTTCGGTAAGATTTGGTCGATTTTACGCGATTTTCGGGGTCCTGAATTTTAACATTTCAGATTGTCAGAAAAAAGTCCGTAATTTATGACAAATAGATGGTGTAAATATGAAACAACCAAGCTGATAGACAAGAATGTCAGGGCTTATGAAAAGACATCAGGGAATAGCGAAAATCTTCGATGAGCATTTTTAGGGTGACACGATGACGAAGTCAGAAAAAAATGCGGATACGCATTATAGGAGGAACTCCTTGCGTATCCGCACTAAGTAAAAATGAAAAGTTGTTCTTTACATCCTTCCTCCGCCGAGCGCGCTGTAAAGAGTGATGATGCTCTGAACTTCTGCGAAGTGGTTGGCTGTCTGTGAAAGCTGTGCGCCGAGCAGGCTCTGTCGCGCTGTCAATACATCGAGATAGGTCGTTGTGCCGTGCTCCATGAGAAGAGTGGTACTTTCAAGAGCTGTCTGCAATGAGGCAACCTGCTTTTCTATCATCTCCTTCTTCCCTCGGCTTGTCTGATAAGCCATAAGGGCATCGTTTACTTCAGACCCGGCATTGAGCAATGTCTGCTGGAATGCAAGACTTGCTTCTTCCTGTTGTGCCTTCGCTATTTTCAGCTGTGCTGTAAGCTTGCCCTGCGCAAAGAGAGGCTGGGTGAGGGAAGCAACGGCTGAGGCAAGGAATTTTCCGGGGTTGATAATCATTCCGCCTGCTGAGTTCGTCCATCCGGCGCTACCGCTGAGGGTTATGCTCGGATAGAATGCAGAGCGCGCAGCGTTTGTTGTGTAGAATGCCTTTTCAAGATTGCGCTCTGCTGCACGTACGTCTGGACGACATGATAGCATCTCGACCGGCACTCCTATAGAGAAATTCTCAGGGAACTTCTGTGCGACTAATGTGCTGCGCTCGTGACGACGAGGTGTTTCTGCAAGCAACAATGAAAGACTGTTCTCTACCTGATTGATTTTCTCTTCCAAATCGAGAACTGAAGTCTGTACGTTGTAATAGGCTGCTTCCATCTGTGATACGGCTGCTTCATTGGCCATTCCGGCCTCCATGAGTGCACGCATTGAAGCCACGCTTTCTTTCCATGCTTCTGCGGTCTGACGTGAGATGGTAAGCTGCTCATCAAGCATCAGCAGTGTGTAATAGGTGTTTGCTATTCCTGCGATCAACTGTGTACGTACTGCTTGCTGGTAGTCTTTTGTTTGTGCCAGAACTGCTTTCGACTGCATCTTTGCATTACGGATTTTACCAAAAGCATCAAGTTCCCAGCTTGCCGTTAATGGTATGGAGTATGTTTGAGTGGCTTTGTTGCCGTCAAAACTACTGACCGCACCGTTGGGAGCTATGGCGAATGATGGCAGGTAGGCCAATTTGGCAGCAAGCAAAGATGCTTCTGCTTCTTCCACACGTAGTTGGGCTGACAGGTAATCGGTGTTGCTGAGCAGACCTTGCTCAATAAGAGCTTGAAGTTTGGTGTCTGTGAACAGTTCATGCCAGTCCATGTATCCAAGACTGCTTGTGTCTTCTGCTTCCGATGCAAGTGTCACACCTTCTGCCCGAGAAAGCTGCTGTCCGTCACCATAAAGTTCATCTGCAACGGAAGTTTCTGGGTGATATTTTGTATATATGCCACAACTGCTGAAAAGCA
The DNA here is from genome assembly GCA_964554265.1 of uncultured Bacteroides sp. Lineage (GTDB taxonomy): Bacteria > Bacteroidota > Bacteroidia > Bacteroidales > Bacteroidaceae > RGIG8745. The sequence continues at coordinate 16,639 of CAZKOB010000053.1, forward strand.
TTGTCGCAATTATCGGCATAATAGATTTCTTCATATTCTGTTCCTTTATTATTTCTGTAATTTATTCCTACGCATTTGTTCTCTGCGCTCTTGCGTGCGCATGGCTTGGAAGTCTTCCTCAAACTTCTCCTTACGGAAACGCTCGTGCCAATATTCAAATATGATGTAGAATGCCGGAACTACGAAAAGGAGGGCAAGAGTACCGATTGCCATACCGCCGACAACACCCGTACCGAGTGAACTGTTACCGTTGGCTCCGGCTCCGGTTGAGAACATCAACGGAATCATACCGAAAATCATGGTGAGCACAGTCATAAGAATTGGGCGCAGACGAGCTTGAGCTGCTGAATAAGCTGATTCAATGACGCTCATTCCTTTGCGACGACGCTCTATTGCGTATTCTGTGATAAGGATGGCTGTCTTGGAGAGCAAACCGATAAGCATGATTACACCGGTCTGGAGATAGATATTGTTCTCAAGTCCGAATATTTTCGCAAACAAGAAACTTCCCATAAGTCCAAATGGAACGGAGAGAATAACTGCGAACGGAACAAAGAAACTTTCGTAGAGAGAGGCGAGAATGAGGTAGATGAGCACTATGCAGACGCTGTAGATGAATATGGTCTGCCAACCGCCACTTGCCTGCTCTTCACGTGCCATACCGCCATACTCAAAACCGTATCCCTGTGGCAGAATCTGTGCTGCTACCTCTTCTATAGCTTTCTGTACTTCACCGGTTGAATAGCCGTCTGCCGGATTCACCTGTGCTGTGATTGAACTGTAAAGGTTGAAACGGTTGGATACTTCCGCCCCCTGAACCTTGGTCAATGTCACAAACTCGCTGATAGGAGCCATTTCCGAACCGTTGCGTACATACATATTATGTATAGAGTGTTCATCGAGGCGGTATTCAGGAGAGGCTTGCAGCATGACACGGTATACCTTACCGAACTTGTTGAAGTTGGAAACGTATGCACCACCACAGTACGCGCCGAGTGTCGACAACACGTCTCCCGGAGATATGCCTGCACGTTTGCATTTTGCGGCATCTACATCTACAGCTATCTGAGGGAAATTCATGGCGAATGATGTATAAGCCATCGCTACTTCCGGACGCTGGTTCAAAGCTCCGAGGAACTGCATGGCATTCTGGTAGAATACAGCCTTGTCACCACCGGTCTTGTCCTGAAGGTTCAGTTCGAGTGAGTTACCCATACCGTATCCAGGAATCATACCCGGCTGGAAGCAGAATATCTGGGCTTCCTTTATCTGTGCGAACTTGGCATTGAGACGGGCCATTATTGCATTGGCTGAATGTGCATTTCCCTTACGCTCGCTCCAGTCTTTGAGACGGATGACACCCATACCATAAGATGTTCCTTGTCCTGAAATGAAACCATAACCGGAAATAGTCTGGTATGTCAGGATGTCCTCTTCTTCTGCTGCTATCGCTTTCACTTTGTCCATCACTTTGTTGGTCTCTACAAGTGTTGAACCCGGAGAAACACTGATGTTGGCCATGATTACACCTTGGTCTTCTTGAGGTACAAGACCTGTCTTCGTTGTGGCCATAAGATATACGAGGAGGGCTATTGAAGCAATTGTGCCCAACCATACCATCCAACGGTGGTTGATGAAGAACTTTACTCCGACCTTGTATTTGTCGAGCATGGCATTGTAAGATGCGTTGTAAGCGGCACGTACTCGTCCGTTAATGCTCTTTGCGCTCTTGTTGCCATCTGAAGGGCGCATGAGCAATGCACAAAGGGCAGGACAGAGGGTGAGCGCACAGATGCATGACAGACCCACAGAGGTGGCCATCGTGACACCGAATTGTGTATAGAAGACTCCTGATGTTCCACCCATGAATGTTACAGGGATAAACACGGCCATGAATACGAACGTACAAGATATTACCGCCATTGTCACTTCGCCGAGTGCGTCTTTTGTGGCAAGATAAGGTGACTTGTAACCTTCATCGAATTTTGCTTGCACGGCCTCGACTACAACGATGGCATCGTCCACCACTGTACCGATAGCAAGCACGAGGGCAAACAAGGTAAGGATGTTGATGGTGAACCCTGCTATCTGTAAACATGCGAATGTTCCAATCAATGAGACTATGATGGAGACAGAAGGAATAAGTGTCGCCTTGAAATCCTGAAGGAAGAAATATACCACAAGGATGACAAGGATAATGGCTATGACGAGAGTTTCTACCACATTGTGGATTGATGCGTAGAGGAAGTCGTTGGAAGACATCATCTTTGTGAAGTGTACTCCCTCTGGAAGGTCTTTTGAAAGTTCTTCAAGTTTTGCTGTAATAAGTTCATTTACTTCTGTTGCATTTGCTCCTGCAACCTGAAACGCAAGGAACGCAACACCCGGCTTTCCGTTATTTTCTCCACGGAAGCTGTATGAAAGTCTTCCGAGTTGTACTTCTGCCACATCTTTCAGGCGGAGAATACTACCGTCGGCATTGGAACGTACTACGATATTCTCAAATTCAGACACTTCTTTCAGACGACCTTTGTATTTCATGGTCAGCTGATAGGTGTTCTGTGAGTTCTCACCGAGCGAACCTGTAGGGGATTCTATGTTTTGCTCACCAAGAACAGCTGTGATATCAGAAGGTACAAGGCCGTATTGAGCCATCAGTTCCGGCTTCATCCAGATACGCATACTGTATGTGTCTCCTAATGCCATCACATCGCCGACACCTTCGATACGCTTGATTTCCGGTACGACATTGATGTCAAGATAGTTTGCCAAGAAAGACTCGTCGTAGTTGGAATTTTCACTTACGAGTGAGTTGATCTGAAGGAACGAAGTCTGGCGCTTGTCTGTTGTCACACCGATTTTGGTAACTTCGGCAGGCAGGACACCTTGTGCTTTTGATACACGGTTCTGTACGTTGACTGCTGCCATATCAGGGTCTGTACCCTGCTTGAAGTATATCTGTATGTCTGCAGAGCCTGAATTTGTGGCTGTGGAGGTGATGTACATCATGTGCTCCACACCATTGATACTCTCTTCCAAAGGCATTACCACTGAATTCATCACTGCCTCTGCATTGGCACCCGTATATGTGGCGGATACTCGCACCGTAGGAGGTGCTATGTCGGGATACTGCTCTACAGGAAGTGTTCCGAGCGAGATCATACCGACAATCAATATAAGCAACGAGATGGACATCGCCATCACGGAGCGTTTAATAAATATATTTCCTTTCATTTTTCAGCTGGTTAAAAAGCGGGGGATTCAGCGAACTGCTGCCTGTAGGTACGTGTGTAGGTACGGCAACCGGCCGGCCCGCTCTTCTAAAATTTTTCTTTCTTGTCTGCTTTCATTGTTTTACCTGCTGGCCCGGACGTATAAGACCTGCGCCTTCCTTGACGATTTCCTCGCCTTGCTTCAGACCTTCAAGTACCACATATTCGCGTCCGTCATTGGTCGGAGCTACTTTGATGATGCCTGATACAGCCTTTCCGTCAACGACTTTCCACACTTGGATTTTGTCTTGGATTTGTACGGTGGCTGTCTGAGGTATTACAATGCAGTTCTTGTAAATCTCTGGAATGATAACATTTCCAGAGGCTCCGCTGTGCAGCAGACGTGAAGCGTTAGGGAATACGGCGCGTACACCTACTGCTCCTGTCTGACGATCGATTACTCCGCTGATTGATTCTATTTTGCCCGGTTCAGAATATATGGAACCGTCATTGAGCTGAAGTTTTACAGCCGGCATATTGGTTATTGCCTCGTCCATTGTACCGTACTTGCGTGTGAGGCTGAGAAGCTGGTTCTCTGTCATGGAGAAATATACATACATGTCACTGTTGTCTGAAACAACTGTAAGTGGGGTCTGTATTGACGGACTTACAAGGGCGCCTACACGGTAAGGCAGCATACCTGCCACACCGTCGCTTGGGCTTTTCACTTCCGTATATGACAGATTGTTGCGTGCGTTTACCTCCTGTGCCTTTGCCTGTGCAAGTTGTGCCTTTGCTGTAAGGTAAGCATTCTCGCTTGTCTTCAAACTGTATTCAGATACAACCTTCTTTGCATACAGCTCCTTGTTGCTGTTGTAGCTGAGCTCAGCTGTTGCCAGTCCTGCTTTTGCTGCCTCTACATTTGCTTCCGCAGTCTGAAGGGCTGCCTTGTAAGGAACTTGGTCGATGACAAACAGGAGTTGTCCTTTTTTCACTTTTTCTCCTTCTTCTATGCATACTCTTTCTATCGTACCTGATACTTGAGGCAGAATATTTATGTCCTGTCGTCCGCGTATAGTTGCTGAATACGATGTAGACAACTCCTTGTCTGCTGTTTCTACTTTCATTATTGCATAATTTGCACCCGTCTGTCCTCCTGCCTGTTCTTGCTTGCAGGATGTCATCCAACATGTACAACTGATGAGTCCAATCAGCTGTAAAATTTTACCGTTTACTTTTTTCATTTTGCTTATCATATTAAAAAACCATGCAAAGATAGAGTAAAAAAATCGCTTATAAATGTTATATATTCTCCTCAAAATGTTCTTTTTTCTCCTTTTGCATATTTTATATTATGATATAGCGCGCACAGCGGAAAAATAGAACATAAATAAAGGTCTTCAGGTAATGATTTTTCTGCTTTTATTTGTCAACTTTGCATCAAACAAGAGAAAAAAAGGATATGAAAAACGTGTTTTTGAGAAATATCGGTATTGCTGACTTTAAATTGCTCAAGCATAAAATAGATTATATGGATGAAGATTTCATTGTCGTAAGGAATCTTTGTCATTTGCCGTATGATGATGATGAAATGATACGGTTGGATTGTTTTGTCATTGCATTCTGTTCTTCTGGCAAAGCTGAAATAAAATTGAACAGCAGAACATATAATTGGGAAAAACAAAACTGGGCCATGATTCTGCCGAATACATATCTCAATCATATTGAATGTTCTGATGATTTTCTTGTTGATGTGGCCGTTTTTTCCCCGAGTTTTATAAAAAATATATTCATTTTGCAGAAGGACATGTGGGATGTAGCCATGTATATACATGATAATCCCATAAAAAGTGTGGGTGACTCCAAGTTTACTGTCCTTGAACTTTATGCCCAATTATTGAGGGTTAAAATCGAAGAGGGGAAAAATTCTTATAACAAAGAAATTATACGGCATGTGGTCTATGCCATGTTCATCGAAATATTACAAGAAATAAATAAATGGATTCCTGAAAGTGGCAGGCTTGTAAAGAATGATCTTAAACAGTGCGACTATATTTTCAAGAGTTTTATTGAAAAAGTTGCCGCTGATGACGGCAGCCATCGTTCTGTGTCATATTATGCAGATTTGTTGTTTTATTCTCCGAAATATCTTTCCAAGATTGTGAGGCATGTGAGCGGAAAGGTTCCTCTTGAAATCATCCATGACCATGCAACTGAGCAAATTAAGTACAAGCTGAAGCATTCGGACATGTCGATAAAAGAAATATCAAATTATTTCAATTTCCCAAACCCTTCGTTTTTCGGAAAATATGTCAAGATACATCTTGGCATGTCACCGAAGAAGTATCGTGAGATGTTGAGCAAAGGCAATTAGGCTGATGCTTTCCCTGATTCTTCTTGTAATTCTTAATGGTTTTAAGCTGGGATTTTCGCAGAGTCATCTTATAAATCTTATGGTTGTAAGCAGGTGTATTCACAGACTCCTCCGTCGCTTCGCGCCACCTCCCCTAACTTAGGG
>CAZKOB010000054.1:0-22056 GCA_964554265.1 uncultured Bacteroides sp.
TGTACGGTGGTGTGAGAGGAGAGGAAACGAAAGTAGGTCAGAAAACTTTCGTTTCTCGACCTACTCGATTATTGCTGATGGAGTACATACGAATTTCCTAATCTTCCCTCCCCGGCGTGGCGGTTAACCGCCACGCCGGGGAGGGAGAGGACTTCTATAAAAGAATGTTCCTACAAATAATGAAACATACAAAACTGTGCGTTTCTATTTGGATTCTTCAATTAAAGGGAGATATGCAGGTTTTACCTATATTCGTCCATTATGAGGTTTTGACCCGTTTCGGAGGAGTTAGGAAAATAAATTGCTACTTATCCGTTGCCGATTCAAGGTCCAAAGCAGCAAAAAAAAGGTCTTTTGCACTACTCCTGACATCACCGTAAAGAACGCTGTTTCACTCATATTTTGCGAATACAAAGTTAATGCTTTGTTCGCGAAAGGGAGAAAATACAGGTTCTGGATGTTGCGCATGGAGCTTCTTTCCATATTCCGCGATATTCGTCATGCCGTTCATTTGCTCGATATCCGGTAATTTTGCAAACAAAGTAAAAAGTTATGAATCAAGCAAATGTCAAGGTATCGTTCTACCTCAAAAAGAGCGAGGCATCTGCCGAGGGGATGTGTCCTGTAATGGCAAGGCTGAACATCAGCAAGTATTCTGAAGCGGCTTTCAGCGTGAAACTCCGTGTGCCACAATCCATGTGGAGTTCGGGGCGTGCTTCGGGCAAAAGTGTGAAGGCGAAGGAAATCAACAACCGCCTGAATGAAATCCGTGCGATGGCGTTGGGAGTCTATGCGGAACTGTCGGCTGTCCGTGACGGTGTGACCGCCGGGGATGTCAAAAGTCTGCTGCTGGGTATGGCCGGTGAACAGACAACGCTATTAAACTACTTTCGCACGTTTATCGGGAACTTCGCGAAGCGCGTGGGTGTAAACCGGACCGAAGGCTGTTTGAGAAGCTATCGGAACGCCTACAACCATGTGGAAAGGTTCATGCGGGAAAAGTACAACTTGTCGGATATCCCGTTTTCGGCATTGACCCTCTCCTTCATACAGGATTACGATTCGCACCTTCGGACGGATTGCCACCTCTCTCCGGGAACGATTATCAACCTGACCGTGCAGTTGAAAATCATCGTCGGTGAAGCCGTATCGGACGGCATCATCACCACCTACCCGTCTACCGGCTATGAACCCGTGCGCCCGAAACAGAAACGGAGGTATCTCACATCCGAGGAACTGCAACGGCTTATGACCACGCCTCTTCACAGACCGAACCTTTATCTCACACGGGACTTGTTCCCATTCTCATGCTACACCGGCATCCCGTACAGTGATATGCGGCTTCTCTCGAAAGAGCATCTGTCGCTTGCCGACGATGGTACATGGTGGATCATAAGTTCGCGCCGGAAAACCGGAGTCGAGTTTGAAATCCCCCTGCTGGACCTGCCGTTACGCATCATGGAGAAATACAGGGACACGGCACCGGACGGCAGGCTGCTGCCCATGTATTCCAACAGCACGATGAACCTTAACTTGAAACGTATCGCAAAACTCTGTGACATAGACTGTCCGCTGGTTTTTCATGCCGGCCGCCATACCTATGCGACCGAAATCACGCTCGGACATGGGGTTCCTCTTGAAACGGTCAGCAAGATGTTGGGACACGCCCGGATTGAGACGACCCAAATCTATGCCAAAGTGACTGACGACAAGATAAATGCCGACACCCGTGTGCTGAACGAGAGGATAGCGGAACGCTTCTCCGTGGTTATTTGACAAACGACTAAAACGCAATAGGATGAAAAAGAAAAGTGAACATACAGACAATACCATCAGACATCGCAGTACATTCGCGATACTGTTTTATATCAACCGCACCAAAATGCGCAAGGATGGAACGTGCCAGTTATTGTGCAAGGTAAGCATTGATGCCGAATGGGAACAGATTGGCACGAAGGTTTCCGTCAATCCCGACATCTGGAATCCGGAAAAAGGCCGTGCCAACGGACGCAGTGCGAATGCAGTGACAGTGAACCGTGCCATAGATGAATTGACGGAGGAGATTACCGGACATTACAACCGGATTAAGAACAGCCTGGGGTTCATCACGGCGGAACTGGTGAAGAACGCCGTAATGGGTGTCGGGCTGAAACCGCTTACCCTGCTGGCTCTCTTCCGGGAACATAACGAAGATTTCAGAAAACGTGTTGGGCTGGACCGCATCAAGGAAACTCTTGATTCTTACTTGAGATCGTACAAGCACCTTTCCGCTTTCATCAAGGATAAGAAAGGCGTGGAAGATGTCACGCTGCGTAGCCTTGATAAGAATTTCTATGATGATTTTGAACTGTTCCTTTGCAAGGACTGCCACATGATGCCCAAGACCGTGCATGAGCATCTGTACCGCCTGAAAAAGATGACCAAACTGGCAGTCAGCTAGGGAACGCTCCGCCGTGACCCGTATTGCCGTCTCCACCCTGCGTTGCCACGACGGAAGAGCCGCCACATGAAGCTGGAAGACCTCAGGAAACTCATGGAGACTCCCGTAGAGAAACCTCAACTGCAATTCGTGAGGGACATGTTCCTGTTTTCGACCTTTACCGGACTGGCTTACGCGGACTTGAAAAGGTTGAAAACGAGTGATATCACACAATCCGAAGACGGTGCGTGGTGGATTCACATACGCCGTCAAAAGACAGACACGCTTTCATCCGTCCGCCTGTTGGATATTCCATTACGAATCATTGAAAAATACCGGAACCAGCGACAAGGGGATAATGTGTTTAATGTTTACCGCCGTGGCTATTTTATCCTGTAGACGCGGGAACTGGGAAAGGTGTACGGTTTTGATTTGACCTTCCACCAGGCCCGCCATAATTTCGGAACCCATGTCACACTCTCACTCGAAGTCCCGATAGAGACGGTCAGCCGCATGATGGGACACATGTCGATTTCTACAACGCAACTTTACGCGCAGGTGACGGATAAAAAAGTGGATGAGGATATGAAAATTTTGAAAGCAAGTGGCTTCTGTGGTACGACTGAACTTTGCGAGGAGGATTTCACCACCCGGAAAGGCAGAAAAAGGACACCCCGCGCTATCTGAAAATCAAGAACGGAGAAACGCATGTCCCTATGAACGGGCCGTTTCTCCGTTTTGTCATGTCACACCCACCGCATATCTTCCTTGCACGGCTTGTAGGAATCTTCCAATATTTTAAGGATGTCCGATTCCTTGTAGAGAGCCTTGCCCTGTACTAGATAGTAAGGGACAACGCCAAGCGTGCGGTATTCCTGTAATGTCCGCCTGCTAACCCTCAGAATTTTGGAGAGTTCCTCGTCTGTCAGGAAACGTTCGCCGTGAAATACAGACCTGGGAATATCCTCCATTGTCGCAATCAACCGTTCCATATTATCCAGGCCCTGAAACAGGATATCTACACGAGGGTCTTTACGTTCTAAAAAATGATAGCTCATGGTTCTCGCTTTAAGTGGTAATAATTTGATTCCAATAATTTATGCACGTCTTCAGTCTTGAAGAATATCTTGTGCTTGATGCGTGAATAAGGAAGAATGCCCTTGTCACGGTATACCTGAAGTGTCTTCTTGGATATGCGCAATATCTCGCACACCTCCTGGTTGTCAAGCCACTTCTTCAAGCCGAGGTCTTCCACCGGGCGGCACACACCCATTACCTTTTCCTCCAGTTTGCCGAAACGTACCCGAAGTTCATCGAACGTCTGTTTGTCGATACATACTATTTCCATACCAGTTATTTTTTGAGTTGAACATCCATCCGGTTTTTCAGTTTCGGGGGCAACACCTTCCCTTTTTGGTTGAGGAACGCTTCCACTTCGGAGGCCTTGTAGTAAGTCCGTCCGTCAATCATGTAATAGGTGACGTACTTCTTCTGGCGGTAACGTGCCAGCGTGCGTTTGGTGATGCCGAGCAATTGGCAAAGGTCATAATTGCCCAAAAGTGTGTCGCCTTCCAGACACTCTTTCTGCTTGTTCATTCGCTCCAGAGTACGGTCGATCCTGTCGAACCGTTCCATGATTTGCATGAACATCATTTGGGCACTTTCGCTGTTTATCTGTAGCATAATGCATTCTGTCTTTAGTGTAAATAATAGTTTTGCTTACACCTTGTCGCGCAACAGGTTATACTACATATAGGGCTAATGGCGTATCAATGACTATATATTTCACGGAATAGCATTGGAATTCCATTGAAATACAGTGAAATAAAAATTTTTAGGATAAAAATAGAGGTGGAAAACCTCTTGCAAAATGCAAGGTTTTTCGCAAAATGCAAGTTACATCCTGCAAGGTTTGCGGTAGATAAGGCGGCAGATGCCGTTGGAAAAAGAGGTGGTTTTATGCAGTTCCCAATGTTGTGGCCGGAATGTATTCAACACGGAAATCCTTTGTCCGGCAGAAAACGGCAACTGGTAAACCACAAGTTCGTCAACAAGATTATAAAGGAAAAGTTCGCGAAGCAACTCCACCGATTCCGGTTCAATGATTTCGGCAAGATAAGTGAATGAATCGTCCCTGCTGTCTTTTTCGCAAAGTAAATCAAGGATGGAATGGGGCAATATGAAGGCCGAGCAACGTTCACGCCAAAGGGGGAACCCCCGCCTGTCGTTTCTTACCCAGGACACAAGTGCTCCGGCCGTTTCCGGGAGGAAACCGTCCAATGTTGTTGCCGTTACGACTTGAATCCTTGCCATAGCTTCCATTCTTTTTTTCAACCGGAAGCCATACAAAAGAAGCGTGCAATCCACGCTATCTCTAATGGAGGCTCTGGAATGCCCTTAACAGGAATAGGTGAATGCACGCTATGCCAAGGCATAGCATAAGCAATCACGCAATAGTTCCTGTTAATGTTCATTTTCCAGATTCCCATTAGGACGCTTGCGGTCTTATGTCTATATATAAACGGCAACTGTCTCATGGACAGTACGTCGCCTTTTTCACTATTTACGTACAAAAGTACACATATTCAGTGACATTTGCACTATTTTTAGTCGTCAAATTCATTTCAGTCCGTATTTTTTCATTTTCCTGTACAGTGTTGCCGGGTTGATGTTCAGCATTCTTGCCGCTTGTTCCCGGTGACCGTTGCAGGCTTTGAGGGCTCGGATAATACTTTCTTTCTCAAACGCTTCATCCTTCAGTGGCAGGATTGCGGTTGTATCTGTTTTCTCGTTCCCGTATACACGAACAGCCGTTTCTAATCCGTCCATGTCAAGCATCGGAGATTCTGATACCAACACGGCACGCTTGACACGGTTTTGCAGTTCACGCACGTTGCCCAGCCACCGGTAGATAAGCATCCTCTGTTTGGTCTCTTCGGTAAATCCTTGTGTTTCCCTTTTCAGTTCTTTCGAGAAACGTTCACGGAAAAACTCCGCCAACGGAATGATGTCTTCTGGGCATTCCTCCAGAGAGGGCTGCCGAATCTCAAACTCGTTCAGACGATGGTAAAGGTCTTCCATGAACCGTCCCTCCTTGATGGCCAGTTCCATATTCTCGTTTGTTGCGGAAATGACCCTGACATCCGAAATCCGTTCCCTGTCGCTTCCTATCGGGGTATATACATTTTCCTGCAATACCCATAGCAGCATGGATTGGATTTCATGTGGCATCATGAACACCACGTCAAGAGAAGAGATATTCTCGATTTTCGTTGTCAAAGGAGGGCAATATTCTGATGCCATTTCTTTGCGGATTTGTTCCAACAATGTATCATAGTCATCGGTGTAAGTCTCTACAGTTTTGATTTCCACAAGATCGCTTTTCACCGTTTCATGTATGTATCCGGCAATGGTACGGGTATTTCCCGTATGGGAGAAATAAACGACCAATACCTTTTTATCCCCGGATGGCTCAACTGGTTCTTCCGGTCTTTCATCAGAAGGCGTGTCCGGTAATTCAGTCCGTGGTTCATCAGCAGAACAACCGGTAATGACTAACATGAGCCATGCAAAGAGAAATAAGAGTTTCGTTTTCATATCTTTTATTCTTTAATTGTTTCTTGATGCAAAGGTAAAAGTAAAGCCCCACAACGTATTTGCTGCGAGGCTCAATGTATTTTGTTCTGAAGTTCAGACATAAAATACTCGTCATTAAAACGAGATTTTATTTCTTTTCAAAGGTCTTTTTGAGGAAACCTTCTATTCTATCGAATGGAATGACATCAAGGTTATCGTACAAATCGACGTGATTCGCTCCCGAAATAATCATTAGTTCCTTATTGCCGGTGGTCAGACGTTTGCAGGCATCCTCGCTGAAGTAGCGGGAATGAGCATTCTCTCCGTGAATCATCAGCATGGCACTACGGATCTCGCCGATATAGGTGAGCAACGGCATATTGATGAACGAAAGCACACTGGTTTTTGTGATTCCCTCGTTGGAATTTGGGGGAACGACGATGATAGCCACGTTCCGTTTTGTAATAGTCGTGGTACTCCTTGACGAATTGCGGCGCATCTTCGGGAACAGGGTCAAGCACTCCGCCATCGCGTTCGTAGTCGCCGTTTCGGTTGTCTTTCGTACGCTGTTCATTAAGAGCCTGACGAAGTTTGTGGCGTGCATCCGCATTGTCGTTGGCATCGAAATATCCGTTGGCATTCACCCGGCTCATATCATACATGGTGGATGTTACTGTCGCTTTGATGCGCGGGTCATTGGCAGCCGCATTGAGAGCAAATCCACCCCAACCACAGATGCCAAGTATGCCAATGCGCTCCAAATCTACATTTTCAAGGGAGGTCAGATAATCGACTGCCTCGCTAAAATCCTCCGTGCTAATTTCGGGCGATGTGAGATAACGGGGCGTGCCGCCGCTTTTGCCGTAATAGGAGGGGTCGAACGCGATGGTCAGAAAACCACGCTCTGCAAGGGTCTGAGCATAACGACCCGACACCTGCTCTTTTATTGCTCCGTATGGACCGCTTACCGCAATAGCCACCAAACGGTCTTGTGTATTTTTCGGCTTGTAAAGGTCTGCGGCAAGCGTGATGCCGTAATGGTTGTGGAACGTGATTTTCGTGTGTTCCACTTTATCGCTCTGCGGGAAGGTCTTGTCCCACTCCTGCGTTAATTTCAAAGTGTTCATATCTGTTGATTTTGTTGTTTCCTGTGCCATGACATTCGTAAAAGTCAGGAATGTCAGGATGGCGATTGCTTGTAGTTTCATAATCACATTACTTTATAACGGAGCCAGACAATATCGGTTTCCCATTGCTCCACGTTCTCCAATTTCAATTTGTAGGGGTTACTGCCACGGTCAGTCACACCGTCGAACATGGCTGTCTGCCCTGTACGTCCGTCAATGCCGGGAGCCACCATGACGCTTGCCTCATCCACCAATCCGGCTTCGAGAAAACCGCTGTCGTCTGATCTCCATGTGAACGATGTCGATGCACCTGAAGGCGTTACGGTAGGTGTCAGCGTTTTTGTTTCACCAACAATCAAACTGAGAGAAGACGGCAAGGACACACCCGTGGGAGATGTCTTTTTCACAGTGACCGTACAATATGGGGCATTAGACGCATTCGATATTTTGGAATACACATTTATATAGGTGGTATCTTCCGACACAGCCGTAACAAGTCCAGAACTGGAAACAGAGGCTATGTTACTGTTGCTACTGCTGAAATAGGCGTTAGTCGCAGAAGTATAACTGTTACTGTATTTATGGCTATAACTTACATAGGCTGTCTCTCCGGGTGCAAGCGTTAAGCTTGTAGGCGATATAGATACAGGATTCTCGATGCACGTGATAGTCCATGACTTTGACTGTGTTTTCCACGTATCACCCGAATACAACCTGTATTTCCAACTGCATTTTACAGTGGCAGTTCCTCCAAAATACTGAGTTACGGTAACTCTCCGGTAGAATCCTGAACCGCTCAGAGATAAATATCCTCCATTCGTAGTCCATGACACATCGGAGGTAAGTCCCATCACGGCAGATGTGGCATTACATTCATAAGTTTCTCCCACCCACATGCTCTTCTGTGCGGAAAGTTTAGGAGAGAAGAATAACCCGGCAACGAGTATTACAAAGGAAAGCATCATTCTTGCACATGATGGAATCCTTGCAAAATAAGTTTTGTTTATGACTTTCATTTGTTTTCATTATATGAAAAAGGCGTGACTTGTCTTCCTATTTGGTTACCGCCAAGTGACCTTACTCATAACAAGTGTTGAATAGTCCACGCCTATCAGCGTGAACTTCCAGACTACTTGTTCTCATGAGTAGAATATTGGCGGTATTCAATAGGAAGAGAACAAGAGCTAAAAGCTCAATATGTATATTATAGTTCATTTCAAGTTGTCTGAATGGAAACGCTTTTTTCAGTTGTCAATTGTGTCACATGTTTCAATGTGGCAGATTTAATTTTTTTACCTGTGGAATGTCACTCTTCTGAGTGCTGTATTCCATAATACCAACTTCGTTCGGCATAGCATAATCAAGTTCTGCTTTGCCCTCACTTGTACGGCGTTTCTCTTGCGTTCCTTCTTATTCCTGTCTGTTTTTTTAACCTCCTTTTTTAGTGTTATTACTATTCCTCAAATGTCTTATAGGAAATTTGAGAACTTTATTATTGTTGTTTATCAACTAATTACAATCGTCCGTTGGCGATGTTGGCCTGCAAGTCTAACTCTGCGTTGGTACGTTGGAGGCGGAAAAAATGCCTCTTTCATCACCATGCTCTTGATGAGCTATATGGAATTTGTGGCGGCAATGGCATTCTCACCAGCCTTCTTGGTTTCAACAGATATGTTGCTGTGCTGTTAACTTTGATGTTGATACAGAACTAACCGAGATCGCTGAGGCTCATAATGTTGCCATTTTGTAAGGTGTCTGCCATTTCATATTGATTTGTTTTCGGATTGTAGTGTGTAGCCTATACCTCAAAAGATAATTTTTTTATTTGAAAAATACGGCCTTGTTTGTAATAAAAGTAAAATTTTGCTCAATTTTTTCTTGTTTTGGGAAATTTTGAAAGTCTCTCTGACTTTGCTCAAATCATACTCCGTAATCAGTTGTGATGTTTGTACATTTTCTGTTGATGATAGTGATGACATGGGTGAAGGGAGAGGAAATACCATGATGGGCATGAACTCAGCGTGTTGGAGGTTGACAGACATAAGAACGGTGTCTTGAACGTACTATATTCACCTTGTTCTTTAGCAATTCGTTGATGCGCTCAAAGAACTTGCAAGATTACCAACTTTTTACAGGACTTTCTTAAACCGAATTTGCGTAGATAATCATATTCTTGTAAGTTTTGAGTGACGAAGTCAAGGTGCAGACTTATACCTTGTCTATCAGTCCGACGATCACGCTGCAACAAGACTGACATCCTCATAAACTGGCTTGGTTATTCCCGCTGTCGCACTATCTACTTGTCATAAATTACGGGCTTTTTCTGACAATCTGAAATGTTAAAATTCAAGGCTCGCAGAATCGCGTAAAATCGGCCGGACCTTACCGAAGTTCCACCTGTGCGATTCTAAGGCTGTTTTCTGGCCTTGAATCCCAAGTGTAAAAATAATACAATTTGCATCCCGAAAAGATACATTTATTCACATTTTCGCATGCCTCATCTGAAAAAAGAGTACGCTGGAAATAAATTTTCAAGGTGAACCAAATTTGTCTAAAAGGCGCTTTAAAAACATTTTCAAGGTGAACGAAATTTATTTTCAAGGTGAACGAGTTTGAAGAAGCCCGTTTTTCGGGCTGAAATTGGATGTTGCACAAATGAATTTCTTAAAAAAGTAAAATCGGATTTTTTAATGCCGTGAAAAACAAAGACGGATTCCGGTGGCGAAAAACAGGAATCTTGGATAAGAAATTTTATAACTTGCTGATTATCAATATATTCTATTTTGACTGCGATTTATACTTCTTGTACCTAAAACTGCATCTTTTTGCTGAAATAGTATTTTGCTGATTATCAATTGTTTATCAATAAAACTTCAAAAATTCGATAATTCTTAAAATGTAAACGAATTTTAAATATGTTAATAAAGCTCTGTCTGCTATGGGTGGGCTTAGTGTCAAAAAGAAAGAAGAAATGCCCATAAGAATGACTGCATGTTCACGGGAAAAAGCCGGCGGATATGCCTGCGTAAAGACTCAAAAGTATGCAGGAAAAGGGTGGGCGAGACCTTGCGTCTTCCACCGCGCTTACAGTTGATTTCCATCTTGCAAACCCTGTTTCGTAAATTTACATACACTTCAGAATGGAGTTGGCAAGTATGATGGAACAATGTCCGTCTCCAATCCGACACATCCGTATTTTGTCTGATAGAAATTAGAAAATGGATATTTGTGACCTTTTTGAATGTTTTTGATAAGGTATGCCTGCTTTTTTAGCGATAAAATTCTTAATTATACCAAAAAAGCGTAACTTTGTAGAGATTTTTGCTGTTCCATCATCTCGGTTTGTCTTTTGAGGTGATGGGGTAGTGATATGCCATCAGAAAATACGTATTTTATACCAAATTATTTCAATAATTATATGGCGAATGTAATTAAATTACGGAAAGGCTTGGACATCAACCTTAAAGGAAAGGCTGTTGCCAAGGTTTCTGCCTCAAGAAAATCGGAGGTCTACGGACTTGTTCCCGATGCTTTTGTCGGCTTGAAACCGAAGGTGGTGGTCAAGGAAGGTGATGCCGTAAAAGCCGGTGATGCATTGTTTGTCAACAAGTTGCATCCGGAAGTAAAGTTCGTCTCTCCGGTCAGCGGAAAGGTTGTTTCTGTGGAGAGGGGCGAGCGTCGTAAAGTACTAAGCGTTCAGGTTAAGGCTGACACGGAGCAGGTGTATGCCGACTTTGGCAAGAAGCAGGTAAGCTCTCTTTCTAAGGATGAGGTGAAGTCTGCCCTTCTTGAGTCCGGTCTTTTTGCCTACATCATCCAGCGTCCGTATGCTGTGATTGCCGATCCGAACGACTCCCCTAAGGCTGTCTTCGTTTCGTCTTTCAGCGACATGCCTCTTGCGGCAGACTTTGAGGTTGCTCTCAAAGGCAATGAAGCTGATTTCCAGACCGGTATTGACGCTCTTGCAAAGCTTGCCAAAGTGTATCTTGGTGTCAAGCCGGGTGCAAGTCAGGCGCTTATGCAGACAAAGAATGCAGAGGTTACAGTGTTTGAAGGCAAATGTCCTGCAGGCAATGTCGGAGTGCAGATTAACCACTTGGATCCGGTCAACAAAGGTGAAGTGGTATGGACTGTCGGTGCCGAGGAAGTTATCTTCATCGGCCGTCTGTTTAATCAGGGCAAGGTAGATCTTACTCGTGTAATTGCTGTAGCCGGTTCGGAAGTAAAATCTCCTGAATACGCGAAAGTTATTGTCGGACAGCAGATTGGTTCCATCGTAAACGGCAATATTGCTACGGACAAGAAGGTGCGTCTCATCGACGGTAATCCGCTTACAGGTGTGAAGACCTCAACTGAAAGTTTTCTGGGTGCACATACCACGGAGGTGACTGCAATTCCTGAAGGAGACGATGCGGATGAAGCGTTCGGATGGATTATGCCGCGTTTCGACCAGTTCTCTACAAGCCGCACCTATTGCAGCTGGCTTATGGGAAACAAGGAGTACATTCTTGATGCGCGTATAAAGGGTGGGGAGCGCCACATGATAATGTCCGGCGAGTATGACAGGGTTTTCCCTATGGATATCTATCCTGAGCAGCTCGTAAAGGCTGTCATTGCCGGCGACATTGACCGTATGGAGGCTCTTGGCATCTATGAGGTCGCACCGGAAGACTTTGCTGTGTGTGAGTTTGTTGACAGTTCTAAGCTTGAACTCCAGCGTATAGTACGCGAAGGCCTTGACATGCTCCGTAAAGAAAATGAATAAAATTAGGTTCTTGGGCACGGCTCAATGGCTTATGGACTAAAAAACGAAAAATTAAAATAAAAATGAGTGCGTTAAAAAATTATCTCGACAAGATAAAGCCGTCTTTTCAGGAAGGAGGCAAGTTCCACGCATTCCGTTCCGTGTTCGATGGTTTTGAAACATTCATGTTCGTACCGAACGACACGGCGAAAGTACGTGGGGCGCATATACATGATGCTATCGATTCGAAGCGTATCATGTCGTTTGTTGTGATTGCGCTGATACCTTGTTTGCTTTTTGGTATGTACAATGTAGGTTATCAGCATTATTTGGCCCTCGGACAGACACCGGAGCCTGTAGAGAGTTTTATCTACGGCTTGCTGGCTGTTCTTCCAAAGGTTGTTGTATCATACGTTGTTGGCCTCGGCATCGAATTTACCGTAGCCCAATGGAAACATGAGGAAATCCAGGAAGGATTCCTTGTGAGCGGTATGTTGATTCCGCTTATTGTACCGATCAACTGTCCGTTGTGGATTATTGCGGTAGCTACAGCCTTTGCTGTAATCTTTGCAAAGGAAGTTTTTGGTGGTACTGGTATGAATGTGTTCAACGTGGCCCTCGTTACGCGCGCGTTCTTATTCTTCTCATATCCTTCTATGATGTCAGGAGACAAGGTTTGGGTGAACGGAAGCTATGTTGATTCTATTGTGGGTATCGACGGAACTGTCGATGTAGTTACAGCTGCTACTCCGCTCGGACAAGCCGCGGCAGGAGAGGTTGTTACAGCTCCGTTTATGGACACTGTGACCGGCCTTATCCCGGGCTCTATTGGTGAGACGAGCGTGATAGCCATACTTATCGGTGCTGTGATTCTGCTCTGGAGTGGTGTGGCAAGCTGGAAGACCATGCTTTCCGTATTCGTAGGTGGTGCTGTGGTTGCACTTCTCTTCAATGCCGTCGGCATGGACAACAATGTGGTTGCAAACATTCCTTGGTATGAACATCTGACAATCGGAGGATTCTGTTTTGGTGCTGTGTTTATGGCCACAGATCCGGTGACTTCGGCACGTACAGAAAGCGGAAAGTGGGTCTACGGACTTCTCATAGGAGCGATGGCAATCATTATCCGTGTACTCAACCCGGGCTTTCCGGAAGGTATGATGCTTGCAATTCTCCTTATGAACATCTTTGCTCCGCTCATTGACTATTGTGTGGTTCAGAGTAATATTAACAAGCGCGCTAAGCGTGCAGCTAAATGAAGGAGGACAACATCATGGCAAATAAATTGAATACGAACAGCAATGTTTATACTATTGTATATGCTTCTGTGATGGTGGTCATTGTAGCTTTCCTGCTCGCTTTCGTTGCTTCTGCACTGAAACCTACACAGGATGCGAACGTGGCAATAGACAAGAAATCGCAGATTCTTGCTTCACTCAACATACGCGGTCTGCAGACAACGGAAGTTGAGGCTAAGTATGGTGAAGTGGTGCTCAAGGATATCATATATGGTGCTGATGCCGCAGAAGTGAAGGCGGACGGAGAGGAAGAAGGACATGACAAGCAGGGATTCAAAGTGGAGAACAAGGAAATCACTGATGCCAACCGTCCTCTTTATATATGTAATGTGGATGGTGCAACAAAGTACGTCATTCCTGTTTCCGGTGCCGGACTTTGGGGTGGAATCTGGGGCTATATTGCTCTTGACGATGACTGTGAGACTGTATACGGTACTTATTTCTCTCATGAGAGTGAGACTGCAGGTCTGGGTGCACGTATCACGGAAGAATGGTTCCAGACAAGTTTCAACGGAAAGAAGATTATGGCTTCGGGCGGTGATGACATTATGCTCAGTGTCGTAAAGAAAGGTAAGGAGGGCAATCTCGATCCGTCGAACTACGTTGACGGAATCACCGGAGCCACACTTACTTCGGACGGTGTCAACAATATGATACACACATGTCTTACTCGATATAAGGACATCTTAAATTCTTATAAAAAATAAAGGAGGACAAAGAATATGAGTAAATTATTTTCAAAGGAGAATGGCGAAGTATTCTCAAGTCCGCTGAACCTGAACAACCCTGTGACAGTGCAGGTGCTCGGTATCTGTTCTGCACTTGCCGTAACTTCGCAGCTCAAGCCGGCAATTGTAATGGGTCTCTCGGTGACTGTAATTACAGCCTTTTCAAATGTGATTATCTCGCTCATAAGAAAGACTATTCCGAACCGCATACGTATTATCGTGCAACTTGTGGTTGTAGCAGCCCTTGTTACAATCGTAAGCAACATTTTGAAAGCTTATGTATACGACGTAAGCGTACAGCTTTCGGTATACGTGGGTCTTATTATCACTAACTGTATTCTGATGGGGCGTCTTGAAGCTTTTGCCATGCAGAACGGACCGTGGGAATCGTTCCTCGACGGTGTGGGCAACGGATTGGGATATGCTCTTGTGCTTGTAATTGTCGGATTTGTACGTGAATTGCTCGGATTCGGTACTCTTCTCGGATTTACGATCATTCCAAGTTCGGCTCTTCTTGAAAACGGAGGACTTTATTTGCACAACGGTATGATGACGATGCCGGCTATGGCGCTTGTCATTGTGGCATGTGTGATATGGGTACACCGTTCAATCAACAAAGAGGGAAATAAATAATCATACTTAAAAAGAAAAGAAAACTATGGAACATTTTTTTAGTCTGTTAGTCCGCTCCATATTTGTGGACAATATGATTTTCGCGTTCTTTTTGGGTATGTGCTCTTACCTTGCCGTATCAAAGAACGTGAAGACAGCGGTCGGCCTCGGAGTAGCCGTCACATTCGTGTTGCTCATCACTGTGCCTGTCGATTATCTTCTGCAGACAAAAGTGCTTGCCAGCGGAAGCATCGTTGAAGGAGTTGACCTCACATTCCTGAGCTTCATACTCTTCATCGCAGTCATAGCCGGTATCGTACAGCTGGTCGAAATGATAGTCGAGCGTTTTTCGCCTTCACTTTATGCCGCTCTCGGTATATTCCTTCCGCTTATCGCCGTAAACTGTGCCATCATGGGTGCTTCGCTCTTCATGCAGCAGCGTATCCTTCTCGATCCTGCGACAAGTACACAAGCTATCGGTGACGTATGGGATTCTATATCGTATGCTCTCGGTTCAGGTATAGGATGGACACTCGCTATTGTAGGTCTTGCCGCAATACGTGAGAAAATGGCATATTCTGATGTGCCTAAACCTTTGCAGGGTCTTGGCATCACCTTTATCACTGTAGGTCTTATGGCTATGGCATTTATGTGTTTCTCAGGTCTCAATATTTAATACAGGAAAGGAACATAAAGAATGGACATGAATTTAATATTTGCGAGCATCGGGGTATTCCTCGGAATTATCCTCGTGTTGGTCATCATCTTGCTCGTAGCTAAAAAGTATCTTTCTCCGAGTGGCAATGTCACATTGACCATTAACGGAGAAAACAAGCTGTCAGTAGAACAGGGAAGCAGTGTGCTTGCCACTCTTTCTGCCAACGGCATTTATCTCAGTTCTGCATGTGGCGGTAAGGGCTCTTGCGGACAGTGCAAATGTCAGGTTGTCGAAGGCGGTGGTGAGATTCTCGACTCTGAAAAGGGACATTTCACACGTAAGCAGATAAAGGAGCACTATCGTCTCGGATGCCAGTGCAAAGTCAAGGGCGACCTCAGCATCAAGGTGCCGGAATCTGTAATGGGAGTGAAGGAATGGGAGTGCACAGTCATAAGCAACAAGAATGTGGCTTCCTTTATCAAGGAATTCAAAGTTGCGCTTCCTCCGGGAGAACATATGGACTTTGTGCCCGGTTCATACGCACAAATCAAAATCCCTGCATATAAGATTGACTATGGCAAGGATATCGACAAGGGGCTTGTCGGCGATTTGTATGTTCCGGTATGGGAAAAATTCAATATCTTCAGTCTTAAGTGTGAAAACACTACACCGACTGTACGTGCTTACTCTATGGCCAATTATCCGGATGAGGGTGACATCATTACGCTTACTGTACGTATTGCCACTCCTCCGTTCCTGCCACGTCCGCAGGTTGGTTTCATGCCTGTAAGTCCGGGTATCGCTTCATCATACATCTTCAGCCTTAAACCGGGCGATAAGTGTATAATGAGCGGGCCTTATGGAGACTTCCATCCTCATTTCGATTCGAAGAGAGAAATGATTTGGGTCGGTGGTGGTGCCGGCATGGCTCCTTTGCGTGCACAGATCATGCACATGTTGAAGACTCTTCATACTCGTGACCGCGAGATGCATTATTTCTATGGTGCGCGTGGAATCGACGAAGTGTTCTTTATGGAAGACTTCCTTGAGCTTGAGAAAGAGTATCCTAACTTCCACTTCCATCTTGCTCTCGACCGTCAGGATCCGAAGGCTGATTCACTCGGAGTGAAGTATACTCCTGGATTTATTGCTCCTGTACTTGGCGATACATACCTCAAGCAGCATGAAGCACCAGAAGACATTGAGTATTATCTCTGCGGACCTCCAATGATGGCCAAGACCGTGATTGACCTTCTTCACAGCCTCGGTGTTGAGGATGATATGATCAGTTTCGACAATTTCGGCGGATAGTTACAAGCACTTATATAGCCAAATAGGAAAGGCACGAATCGTGTTGCGCAAAGCATCAGTTGATTCGTGCCTTTTACGTTTTTGGCATCTCTACATTTGTCGCTCTAACTAAATCATGTTTGATTATCAATGAATTGCAGGCAAATAATGGAGGTGTGGGTAATGGTTTAGAAACCACCTGTCTTCATCATTTTGCATGATTCCCAATCATTCTAAATAGCTCAATGCGAAGATTGCACTATTTTCTGAATTAACTAAATTCAATAAATTATCGGCTATGGTTGCCTGGATTTATATTTAAGTCCATACTCTTCAAGTTTACTATATAGTGTTGTCCTGCCTATTCCAAGTAGCTCTGCGGTGGCACTCCGGTTGCCGTTTGCCTGTTTCAACGCCCACAATATCCGTTCCTTATCCTCCGCGTCATTGCGTAGGGCGAAACTGATGGGTGTTGTCGGTTGGGTCACGGTAAGTTCGAGATTTTCTTTCGTCACTATACCTTCCTGCGCTTGCAATACGACTCCCATTATCTTCTGCCGAAGCTCCCGCACGTTGCCCGTCTACGCGTGGGTCAGCAACGCTTTTCGGGCTTCAGAACTGAAACCGCTCACGTTACATTCCAGCTCTTTGTTGGCTATCTCACGGAAAAATTCTGCTAATGGCATGATGTCTTCCTGACAGTCACGCAAGGGTGGCACGGTTATCCCGAAGTCGTTCAAGCGGTAAAGCAGATCCTGCCGGAAGCGTTTTTCACTCACCGCTACTTCCAGATCTTCATTGGTGGCGGCAATAAAACGGACATTGAAACTTCTGTCCGATTTGTCACCGACCGGACGATACGCCTTTCCTGTATGGCACGGAGCAACATCTGTTGGGTTTCCAATGCAAGGTTGCCCACCTCATCTAAAAACAAAGTACCTCCCTCCGCCTCATGGAAATATCCTTTCTTGGCACTGTCCGCACCCGTAAACGCTCCTTTGACATTACCGAAGAATGCCGATGGCGCAAACTCTTTGGTCAGTGAACCGCAGTCCATCGCCACGAATGGCTTGCCTGACCGTTTACTTTTGTCGTGCAGGAGGTGGGCGATATGCTCCTTGCCAGTGCCGTCCTCCCCAAATATCATCACGCTCATATCGGTGGCGGCTACCAGCCTTATGTGGTGTATGATTTTCGCAATATACGATGTTGTCCTCCACCACGATTATTCTTGTCTTATCCATTTCCGTATTTTCTCCTTTCATCTTTTGCCAGCCAAATTATTTCCGCTCTCTTGTCCAACACGGCGGTCACGGCATTACCCAATGCTTCGGTATCGGGCTCGTCCTTTTCATGAAGCAATCCGTAAAGTTCTCTCAACGGTTGGTCGGCACGGAATACCTCCCACGAGCTGCGCAGGTTATGTGTCAGGGCATCTAGTTTTTGCAGGCCTTTCTTTGTTGCCACATCCCGAACCGCCTGCATCTCCTTTTCTGTTTCTGTTATCAGTTTATCCAGCATAATTGCTTCATTGCCATAGGATAATAAGGTGGAAAAATCCGGTTTCTCGTCCAGTGTTTCTTTTATGGCACACTTGTCGGAAACCTCCATCAGTTCCGATATGGAGAACGGCTTGGACAGGCATCCGGCAAAGCCTCGTTCCAAAAGTTCCTCCGCATCGCAACTGCCCGAAGTGGTTGCCACGACCACGGGGATTGTCCGGGAATTACCTGCATTGGATGAGCGTAGCAGTTCCAGCAGCTCGAAGCCGTTTATATGGGGCAAGACACGCTACTATTGAAAGAAATATTAGTCGTTTCATTTTTCAGTGTATTGTTTTTAACCACTCCTCAATCAAAGCAGGGAATTGATTGGTGCGTGAACGCAATATCCACAATGACGGATTAAGATGCTTCCCGTTCGGGATAAGCCGTTTTACATCGGCTTCAACGCCTTCAATGCTGCTTTCACTGCTCGACACAATCAGTCCGATGTGTTTGCCTTCCATTTCAGCACCGTATTTGAAAAGGAATGTTTGAAGCGGTCGGCCATGTTGTTCCACCACAACGGGGCTACGATAACAACATTATCATAATCACTTAAATCATCGGCTGTGGTTTTGATTGCCGGATAGGAAGCCGGATCGTCCGGATGTGCCTTGATGAGGTTCATTATGGGCAGACCGATGGAATAGTCGTTGTAATCCACGTTCTCATCAGCCGGTTCGACCCGGAGCATATCGGCGCCGGTCTGTTTTTGGAGTTCCGCAGCGATAACGTGGGAATTGTTGGTAAAACTGTAATACACGATAAGGGTCTTTCCTGTAAGTCCGGCATCCATATCCGAACCGGACGATTCCCCGGGCTGTTCCGTTTCAGATTCTTCTATTCTGCCGTCATGGGTACTGCAAGCACTGACCGTAAGACTCAGCCCGAATATGGCTACCAAAATAAATATCAACTTTTTCATCTTCGTAAGAATTTTAATAATGATTATCGTATGTGTTTTTGAACTTTATTTCCCGGTATCATTTTTTCCTCCACATGTCGGAACACAATAAACAGAAGCGGCACGAAGAGCAGCAAAGACACCGTACCCACCAACATACCGCCTATCGTACCCACCGCCAGCGAACGTGAGCCGTTGCAGCCAACTCCGGTGGAGAATATCATCGGAAGCAGTCCGAACATCATGGTCAGCGAGGTCATCAGGATGGGACGAAGTCGGGCAACCGCCGCAGCGACAGCCGATGCCGTGATACTCATGCCTCTGCTGCGGCATTCCGAAGCGTACTCTGTCTGGAGTATGGCGGTTTTGGCAAGTAGACCGATGAGCATGATGATACCGGTCTGCATATAGATGTTGTTCTCGATGCCGAACAGTTTGGCGAAAAGGAAACTTCCGAACAGTCCGAAAGGAATGGCAAGAATGACGGCGAGCGGTATGAGCAGGCTCTCATAGAGGGCGCACAGAATCAGGTAGATAAAAACGATGCAGATGCCGAATACCCAAACCGATGTATTGCCCGCAGAGGCCTCTTCGCGAGACATCGCTCCAAACTCGTAGCCGTATCCAGCCGGAAGTGTCTGCGCGGCGACTTCACGAATGGCATTCAACGCCTGCCCGGAACTGTATCCGGCGGCGGGTGCGCCGTTGACCGCAATGGACGGAAAGAGATTGAAGCGCGACAGGGATTCCGAACCATAGACACGGGTCAGGGTGACGTAGCGGCTGATGGGCGACATCTCGCCCGATGCGGTGCGCACGAACAGTCCGTCGAGTGAGCGGACATCTGCCCGGTATTCGGGCGATGCCTGCATCATCACCCGGTAGAGTTTGGAGAAGCGGTTTATGTTCGAGGAATAGACGCCTCCGATATAGCCGGACAAGGCATCGAGGACATCCGAAGGCGAAACGCCTGCCCGCTTGCACAGGGTGGCATCCACCTCGACGCGGTATTGCGGATAGCGGCTGTCGAAAGAGGTCTGCGCCCGTGCGATTTCCGGTCGTTCATTCAGTGCCACGATAAATGCCTGTACGTGACGTTGCAGCTCTTCTACCGAGCTTCCGCGCCTGTTCTGAACGTGCACCTCGAAACCGTTTGTCACACCATATCCGGCGATAATGGGCTGGGCAAAGACCATGATGTGCGCATCGGTAATGTCGGAAAGACGGCGATACATGTCATTGATAACGGAACGGTTGTCATCGTTGCTGCCTGTCCGTTGGTCCCAAGGTTTCAGGCGGATGATGAACGTCCCGTTGGAAGGTCCTTGTCCGGCGAGCATCCCCATACCTATCGACTTGGAATAGATCTGGAACTGCGGGGTGTCCTTGATGCGGTCTTCGATGTTCTTGAGGATGCGTTCCGTCTGGGCAAGGCTTGTTCCGGGGGCAGCCTGCACATCGGCCACAATCGTTCCCGTATCTTCATCGGGTACAAGTCCCGTCTTTGTCACATACAACAGATAGAAGAAACCGCAGGTGGTGGCCAGCAGCAGCGTGGCGGAAAGCCATTTGTGACGAAGCAGGGACAATACGTAGTTTTTGTATTTGCGTGTCATTCCTTGAAAGGCGGCATCGTAAGCGGCGGCAAAGCGGGAAGTTCTTTTCGTATCGGCGGACGGTTTCATCAGCAGCACGCATAGTGCCGGACTGAGGGTCAGCGCATTGAATGTGGAGATACAGACGGCAACCGCCATCGTCAGTCCGAACTGCGTATAGAACTTGCCCGTCGCTCCTCCAATGAAGCAAATTGGGATAAACACGGCCATGAATACCAAAGAGGTAGTGATAAGCGGGCGACCAATACCCTGCATGGCTTCTACTGTTGCCTGACGGGGTGAGCAGCAACCGCTGTCGAATCTGGACTGTACGGCCTCGACCACGACAATCGCATCGTCCACCACCGTGCCGATAACGAGTACCAGCGCAAATAGCGTCAGCATATTGACGGACATTCCTGCAAAATAGAGGAAAGCGAATGTCCCTATCAGCGATACGATGATAGCCACGGCGGGAATTACCGTAGAACGCATGTTATGCAGGAATAACCACACGATTAATATCACCAGCAGGATGGCCTCGATCAAGGTTTCTATCACGTTGTGTACGGAAGCGTCCAAGAAGCTCTTGATGCTCATCAAATCGACCAGCTCCATCCCTTGGGGGAGTTCAGACGTAGCATCCCGTATCACTTCATCTATCGCCTCGACGATTTCATTGGCGTTCGAGCCGGGTGCCTGCGATATCATGCAGTTCGTGCCCGGATGTCCTATCAGTTCGTTTCGCGTGGCATAATTCAACGCACCGAGTTCCACTTCCGCCACGTCTTTCAGTCGCAGGATACTTCCATCGGATAACGATTTGATAACGAGATTGCCGAAATCCTGCTCGTCTTCATAGCGTCCCCGGTATTTCAGTACATACTGGAAGGTGTTGTCCATATCCGCTCCCAATGTTCCGGTGGGAGCCTCCACATTCTGCTCGTCCAGTACGGCGGTGATGTCGGCAGGGACAAGACCGTAAGCCGTCATCTTTTCCGCATTCAGCCAGATGCGCAGCGAGTAGTCGGAACCGAACACCGTTATATCGCCAACGCCGGGAATACGCGCCAGTCGCGGTTCTATGTTTATTTTGAAATAGTTGTACAGGAATTTTTGATCGAAGCTGTTGTCAGGGCTGTACAGTGCCACAATCTTAGCCGTGCTGTTCTGGCTCTTGCGCACGGTGATGCCGGAACGGATTACCTCCGCAGGCAGTACACCCTGTGCCGAGGCGATGCGGTTCTGCACGTTCACCGCCGCCATGTCGGGATCTGTACCCTGACGGAAATAGACATTGATGGTGACCGTGCCGTTGTTGGTGGCAGAGGAGGTCATGTAGTTGATGTTCTCCACGCCGTTGATGGCTTCTTCCAATGGGGTGACAACGGCTTTCTGCAAGGTCTCGGCATTGGCACCCGTGTATGTAGCTCTCACCCTGACCGTGGGCGGTGCTATTTCCGGAAATTGCTCAACGGGCAATTGTACTAATCCGATGATACCGAGGTACAACCGTCCGCGGTAGCGGTGCTACAAAAAAATTATAGCCGTCCAAAGATTG
>CAZKOB010000055.1:0-21860 GCA_964554265.1 uncultured Bacteroides sp.
TGACTTTTAGTGATTTTTTGAGCTTTTCAGCCTCCCATTTGACCTATAGGTCGATATTTAATACTTGTAAGCTTCAACATTTTTTCCGGTGAAGTCAGGAGAGAACCTAAAAGAATGTATCATGCTTATCGGAAAACTTTTGCAGACAAACAGCATTTCTCCCATCCCAATTATTTTGAACCTCTACGCATCCTTTTGTTTTTCAACCGTTCCGCTATAGCCCATTGCAAGGCAGCAGACTCCTCATCACCCATTTCTGACAGAATATTTCCAAACAGCTGATGAGCACTAATATTTTCAGGCCTCAAACTTGTGGCACGGTCAAGGTCAGCAGCAGCCTCATCAAAGAGTTGAAGAGCAAAAAAAGTTTTTCCCCGGGTATAAATGCCCCTAAAGTGAGAAGGGGCAATGTCAAGCGCCTCATTCAGAACTTTCAGCGCTTCACGCTTCCTGCCGGAATCAAGCAATACCCTTCCTTTGCAGACCATAGCATCCACATACTTGGCATTCAAAGACAGGGCCTTGTCAAAATTTGCCATCGCAGCAGCAGGATCGCCCATAGACAAACATTCGTTACCAAGTTCCAAAAACTCTGTCGCATATTTGTTTAACGTCTCTTGCCTGCGCTCCAGCTCCATTTGCTTCTCTTCAAGCCTGCATTTCAGTGCTTCAACCTCATTGCGTAAGGAATTGACCACATTGAGTTTCCTTCTTATATAGCGTCTGGCATAAGGCTTCTCTATGTCATAGCGTGAATGGATAGCCTTGAAAAAATGAGAAAGACACGCATCAAAATCTCCTCTATCGAAAGCTTTAACCGCATCGCCATATTCTATATCAGCAGCCGCACTCCGAAGCGCGGCATCAACAGCCTGTTGATTATTGAACTGTCTGGAGAAAAGCACAACATCCCTATTGACAAAGATATCCGAACGGGTAATGCCCTTTCTCAAATGCAGCCCTCCAAGCGAACGACACCGACTGAGGGCCACGTATGTCTGCCCTCCGGCAAACACACCTCCGGTAAAATCTACCATTACATTGTTGAATGTAAGTCCCTGACTCTTGTGTACTGTTATCGCCCATGCCAATCTGACCGGAAACTGCACAAAGACCCCAAGTTCTTCCTCCTCTATCTTCTTTTCTTTTTCATTATAAGTATATCGCACATTCGCCCACTGTGCACGTTCCACATCATACTGTCTGCCATCATCAGATACAATATACAGTTTGTCTCCATTCTCATCAATGCCGACCACTTGTCCGAGGGTACCGTTCACCCACCTCTTTTCCGCATCATTCTTGATAAAAATAATCTGTGCACCCACCTTTAGTTCAAGCTCGGGCAAGGTAGGAAGTGAACTCGCCGGAAACTCACCCTTGATTTCTCCACGAAAAACCATCAAGTCACCATCAATGCCGGCAAGATTCTTCTGATTGATATTCTCGGCGACATCTCTCCTCGTGGCAAGCGTTATTGTGAATAAGGCGGAATCAGCAAGAGGAGAGCCGTTCTCGGATACATCTCCAACAACTTTTTCCGCATCAGGCCTGTCAACGGAAGCAGATTTCCCGGAAACAACCTCTCCTTCAGGAATAACACAAGTATTGAGCAACTGCAAATCTGCGGCTGTAGAAGAATTGGTACGTATACGATCAAGCACACCGACAAAGACCGCGTCGTTCTGCCTGTAAACTTTTGTGAGTTCTATCGACACCAGCTGGAACTCACGAAATATGTGTGCTGAAAAGAAATGAGGCGTTTCATAGAACCTGTTCAATATATCTCGTTCATCACGCGCAACCACTGGTTCCAACTGAAAAACATCACCCACAAACAACATCTGCTTGCCTCCGAAAGGCAGTCGCATATTGCCAGAATACATGCGCAAAATACGGTCTATGAAATCTATAATATCTGCACGGACCATAGAAATCTCATCAATGATGATAAGTTCGACCGATCTCAACAGCT
Organism: uncultured Bacteroides sp.; assembly: GCA_964554265.1. Taxonomy (GTDB): domain Bacteria; phylum Bacteroidota; class Bacteroidia; order Bacteroidales; family Bacteroidaceae; genus RGIG8745. The sequence goes on from CAZKOB010000055.1 coordinate 1,976, forward strand.
TACAATGCTCCTTGCTGTATTTCAGAAATTCACGCAAGCGGTTCCCGGCATAGCGCGAATCGTCAGGAACCAACGGATGAAAAGGAAGTTTGAAAAAACTGTGAATGGTACATCCGCCGGCATTGATGGCAGCAATACCGGTCGGAGCAAGAACTACAAACTTCTTCTTTGTCGTCTTACAAACATATCTCAAAAATGTAGATTTTCCGGTACCGGCCTTCCCCGTCAAAAATATGGATTGTGCGGTAAATTGCACCAGATTCAGTGCGTTTCTGAATTGCGGATTATCAATATCAATAGTTTCTGCAACTGTTTCCGTGTTCATTCCTTCAAGATTGACTATTCAATAACCACACTACCACTTTCTGTCGTTTTCTCCGAACCATCTTCAATACTACCGCCAACCACATCGCTCTTATCTCCGTTGGAAGAAAGACTGTCGGAATCTTCCGGTTCAGGAGCATAAAAGGAAGGACCTATATATGTATTACGTTGAATATTCTCCTTTGGTTCAGGATATTTCCCATGATAATGCGCAAAGGCCGGATCCGCGAGCACCTTCTCCATAAAATATCCGAATATAGGCAAGGCCGTACGACTTCCTTGTCCAAGCTGTCCGGTACGGAAATGTATGCAACGGTATTCGCCACCAACCCATGCTCCACCGACAAGATAAGGAGAAGCTCCTACAAACCAAGCGTCAGAGTGGTTGGAAGATGTGCCTGTCTTTCCACCAAGCTCCGTATCATAGCAATGTACATATTGCCACAGCGCGCTTGTCGTTCCTCCGGGTTCCCTCATTCCTCCCCAAAGAAGACGCTGCAGGTAGAACGCTGTTTTATAAGATATTGCCCGCTGCGCACACGGCACATCCTTCTCGCAATCATAAATCACTTTTCCATCACGGTCTACAATCTGCGTAACCAATATAGGATCGCGCTGCATACCGTCATTCATGGCTGTACAATAAGCATCAACCAGCTCAAGCAGTGTCACATCCGATGCCCCAAGCGAAAGTGAAGGAGCATTATCAAGTTTGCTTCGTATACCCATAGCATGAGCAATCTTTATCACATTGTCAATCCCTGTCTCTTGCCCAAGCTTCACGGCAATTGTATTAATAGACTGTGCAAATGCCGACTTCAAGGGAACATTTCCATTCGTACAATAACCATTGGCATTATGCGGAGTCCACACCTTCATCTCCCCGGTCTTGCTGTCAGGCACCTTGATACTGATATAACTGTCAACTCTGCGGTCGACAGGTGTCAACCCTGCATCCTCAAAGGCAGAAGCGTAAACGAACAACTTGAACGTAGATCCCGGTTGACGCATGGCTGTCACCTTATCGTATTTCCACGCATTGAAATCCACATCTCCGACCCACACTTTCACATGGCTTGTCTGAGGTTCCATCACAACAAAACCGCAATGCATCATCCGAACCATATAACGGATAGAGTCCATTGTGCTCATTTCGCATTCAATCTGATGATTGGGGGCGTCATAAGCAAACAACTTCACACGATGCGGCAGATTCATATAACAGTCGATGGAATCCGGATTCCCGGGAAACTTGGCACTGAGCATCCTGTAATAGTCACAACGTCCGGCTATACCCTCTATAAAATTCTGAATTTCATGGCCGTTCTCGCCTCTCCACGGATTCATCCCCCTCCAATGATTGTCAAAGCGTTCCTGTATTGTGCGCATCTGCTTCTGTACAGCATACTCAGCATATCTCTGCATCCGTGTATCAATTGTAGTATAAATCTTCAATCCGTCAGAATAAAGGTCTACATTGTTCTCCTTGCACCACTGCGCAAGGTAATCACGCAATGCCTCTTTGAAATACTGCGCCTTGCCGTCATAAGTATTCTCCACTTTATAGTCAAGCAAAACAGGCAGATTGCAAAGAGAATCGAGTTCGTCACGTGTAAGCTTTCCATGAGTATGCATATTGTTAAGCACAACATTCCGACGTTCCCGACTACGCTCCGGATGAACTTTAGGATTATACGTAGTCGTAGCCTTCAACAATCCTATAAGCGTGGCCGACTGTTCAGGGGTAAGAGCCGCAGGAGTCGTATTGAAATAGGTCTTTGCGGCAGTCTTGATTCCATACGCATTACTTCCAAAATCAACAGTGTTAAGGTACAGCGTAAGAATATCCTGCTTGCTGTATTTATTTTCAATTTTTATCGCCGTTATCCATTCTTTCGACTTCATGACAAGAATGCCAAGTCCGGGAATCTTGCCCAAAAGACCTGTCGAATATTGCGAACGTATCTTGAAAAGATTCTTGACCAACTGTTGAGTAATCGTGCTCGCTCCTCTGGCATGGCCGTTCATCATATCCTTCACTGCCGCAAACACCCCTTGATAGTCAATGCCGTGATGCAGATAAAACCGTTCATCCTCCGTTGAAATCAAAGCATAAGTGACATAAGGCGATATATCTTCAAACTTCACAGGAGAACGGTTCTCACTGAAAAATTTGCCAATAAGCACACTGTCACAACTATAAACAAAAGAAGCTTCATTATTGACTGGATTTTCAATACATTCCATTGTAGGCGACTTGCCGAACAGCCCGAACAGGTTTATGTCTACAGCCCCCAAATAAAGAAAGAAGAACACCACAAGAGAAGCTATCGGAGTGACAATCCTCTGATACCATTTGCCAGTATATTGACTTGCATACCACTTCCAGATATCCAACGGAAGGCGCATAAAATTCATTACTGAATGTTTCATAGCAAACTCACTAATTCAGTTTCCATTCCGGATGCAAATGTACGTATTATTTTCAAATTGGAATCAAATACAAAAGCATTTGTGGATGTGCATTTGTGATTTTGCTGTTGTATTCACAGACTCCTCCGTCGCCACCGCGCCACCTTCCCTAACTTAGGGGCAATTGCGGAATAGGAGCAATTGGGGAGCTTGCGACGGAGGAGTCTGTGAATACATCTGCTTAAAATCACAAGCTGAGCCTGGGAAGGCACCGGCAAAAGCAACTGACTTTCTTAATGGCATTTTTTCTTTCTTTTTGACACCAAGTCCGCCCATCGCAGACGGAACTTTATTAACATAATTAAGATTCGTTTACGTTTGAATAATTGCTGATTTTTTGAAGCTTCATTGATAAATAATTGATAGTCAATAAAATACTATTCCGACAAAACAATACAGTTTTATGTGCAAGGAGTATAGGTTGGGACAAAAATAGGATATGTTGATAATCAGTAAGTTATAAAAAATCCTGCCCAAGATTCCTGTTTTTTGCTGCCGGAATCCATCTTTGTTTTTTCATGACACCGAAAATCATATTAATACATTTTAAGAATTCAATTTGGACAATACCGGATTTCAGCCCGAAAAACGGACGTTCTCGAACCCGTTCACCCTGAAAATAAATTTCATTCACCTTGAAAATATATTTAAAGCGCCTATTAAACAAATTTGGTTCACCTTGAAAATTTATTTTCAGCGTACTCTTTTTTCAGGTGGGGCGTGCGCAAATGTAAACAAATGTATCTTTTCGAAATGTAAATTATACTATTTTTACATTTGGATTTCAGGGCCTGAAAACAGCCTCAGAATCGCACAAATGGAACTTCGGTCGGGTTCGTCCGATTTTACGCGATTCTGCGAGCCTTGAATTTTAACATTTCAGATTGTCAAAAAAAGCCCCCATTTTATGACAAACAGACGGTGTAAAGGTGGGGATAACCGGGCTGATTTTTAAGTCACCTTGCCCACTGCAAATACTGTTGTATTGATAATCAATGACTTGATCCGTCTTTCGGCAACAAGCAGGAGAGACTGCAAGGGCATGTTGAAGAATGTAAGGGGCAATTGGAACTTTTCCAACCGGAAAATCAAGCCGAGCCCGCATACCAACTTATATACATCCTTTTATGGGCACTTATCAAAATCATTTAATGTTATTTATTTCAATTTATTCGTTTATTCCAGTGTATTTCCGTAATTTTGTGGCGATTTATGTAAATACTGTAGGGTAATAATCCGAAAGAGATGTACTGAAAAAGCAAAGAGAATACGAACAAGAGACTGAAACTGAAACATGAAAGATTTAAGGTTTGAAGAATTTTTAGGGGAATCACCAAGAGAAAATTCCATATCATTAATCGCCAACTTCGACACGACCGATGAAAGTATATTTGAAGTGGAATTTGACGACGAAAAGGAAATACCGGTGCTTCCTCTCCGAAATATGATGCTTTTCCCCGGCACGATGCTCCCCGTCAACATCCGCCGCAAATCCTCATTGAAACTGCTCAACGAGGCCAACAAAAGCGACAAGCTGATTGGTGTCTTCTGCCAAAAGGACGACAATGTGGAAGAACCGGACATTGACCAACTCTATCGTACGGGTGTTATAGCCAAAGTCATACGTATACTCCAGTTGCCCGACGGTTCCAAGACAGCACTGCTTCAAGGATTCAACCGTATATATCTGAATGAGCTGCACGATGAAATGTCGTACATGGTAGGGCACGTAAGAAAGGCTCCGGAAGAAATTCCTCCCAAAGACGACCCGAAGTTCGCCGTTTTCGTCGATGCCTGCAAAGAGACAGCAGACAAGTTCCTGCGTTCAGGCGACGGGATGACGGTGGCCTCGTCGTTTGCGCTCAACAACATACAGAACAAGATATTCCTTATCAACTTCATCTGTGCCAACCTCCCCATATCGAACAACGAGCGCATCATGCTGCTTGAAGAGAACAGCATGATGACCCGCGCGACCAGGCTGCTGGAAATCCTCCACCGCGAATACCAGTATGCCAAGCTGAAGGCTTCCGTGCAGATGCGCACACACGAAGACCTCAGCAGGCAGCAGCGCGAACATTTCCTGCAACAGGAGATGAAGAGCATCAAGGAAGAACTGGGCGAGACCGGACAGGACGAAATCGACAGTCTGTACGAGCGCGCCGAGAAGAAGAAATGGAGCGAAGAGGTTGCGACAATATTCAAGAAAGAGGTCGACAAGCTCTGCCACATGAATGAGCAAAGCCCGGACTACAACGTGCAGTACAACTACCTCGACACCATGCTCAACCTGCCTTGGAACGAATACACCAAGGACAACCTGAACCTCACCAATGCAGAGAAGGTGTTGAACAAAGACCACTACGGCATGGAGAAGGTGAAAGAGCGCATCCTCGAACACCTTGCCGTGCTGAAGATGAGAGGCGACTTCAAAAGCCCTATCATCTGCCTTTACGGCCCTCCGGGAGTCGGAAAGACTTCGCTCGGCAAGAGCATTGCCAAGGCCATGAAGCGAAAATACGTGCGTGTAAGTCTTGGAGGTCTGCACGACGAATCAGAAATACGCGGACACAGAAAGACGTATATCGGTGCCATGCCGGGACGTATAATCAAGAGCATGATAAAGGCACAGAGTTCCAATCCGGTATTCATCCTCGACGAGATAGACAAGGTGTCGCAGCAGAACTACAACGGTGACCCTTCGTCCGCCCTGCTTGAAGTGCTCGATCCGGAACAGAACTCTACCTTCCATGACAACTACCTTGACATCGACTACGACTTGTCGAAGGTGATGTTCATCGCCACGGCCAACAACATATCGAACATTCCCGCCCCACTGCTCGACCGTATGGAACTGATAGAGGTGAGCGGATACCTGACAGAAGAGAAGATAGAAATCGCACGTCGCCATCTCGTCCAGAAGGAGCTTGAAAACCTCGGCATGGGCAATTTGGGCATCAAACTCACCAAGCCCGCCATAGAGAAAATCATTGAGGGATACACAAGAGAATCGGGAGTGCGCGAACTGGACAAGAAAATAAACAAGATGCTCCGCAAGCTGACTTTAAGTTATGCCAAGACGGCCGAACTGCCCAAGCACGACCTGAAACCTGAAGACGTGACAACATATCTTGGTCCGGTTGAATACACACGCGACAAATACCAAGGAAACGAATATGCCGGAGTGGTCACCGGACTCGCATGGACAGCCGTAGGAGGCGAAATCCTGTTTGTCGAGACGAGCCTCAGCAGAGGCAAGAGCGGCAAGCTGACCCTTACGGGCAACCTCGGCGACGTGATGAAGGAGTCTGCCGTACTCGCACTTGAATATCTAAAAGCCCATGCCGACAGATTAGGCATAGAAAGCCACATATTTGACAACTGGAATATCCATATTCACGTTCCGGAAGGTGCAGTTCCGAAGGACGGACCTTCTGCCGGAATAACGATAGCCACTTCACTGGCCTCTGCGCTCACCCAACGGAAAGTGAGGGCAAACCTTGCCATGACGGGCGAAATCACCCTGCGTGGGAAAGTACTTCCGGTAGGGGGAATCAAAGAGAAGATTCTTGCAGCCAAGCGTGCCGGAATAAAGGACATCATGCTTTGCCATGAGAACGAGAAGGACATCAAGCAGATTCCCGACGTATATGTCAAAGGTCTGACATTCCATTACGTGGAGAAGGTGGAAGACGTGCTCAAATTCGCCCTGCTCGACGAAAAGGTCTGTAATCCAATGGACTTCAGCGAACCGCACAAGAAGGAAGAGCAGGCTGCAAAATAGAAAGCAAAAGGAGACATACCACAGAAAACTGATTCTATAGAGTCCGTTTTCCGTTCACAAGCGTCATGGTGCGGACAGGCATGGGCAGCCCCGATACCCACCATGACTTCGGATATTCTCCACTAAAAGCCGACGGACAGAACGCGGATGGCAGAAGGAGTCAGAACACCGTCCCCCTCCCATGCGCCCATCATCATCTGACAAAACAAAAGAAATGACATTTGAACTTCAATATACAGACTCCAAGACCCATGCGCGCGCCGGTGTAATTACAACGGACCACGGAAAAGTAGAAACACCTATATTCATGCCGGTCGGTACGATAGGCAGTGTGAAAGGTGTTCACCTGCATGAACTGAAAAATGACATAAATGCACAAATCATACTTGGGAACACCTACCATCTGTATCTGCGCCCCGGGCTTGAAGTGATAGAAAAGGCAGGCGGACTGCACAAGTTCAACGGATTCGACCGTCCCATGCTTACTGACAGCGGCGGTTTTCAGGTGTTCTCGCTCGCCGGCATACGCAAGCTGACGGCCGACGGTGCGGAGTTTCGTTCCCACATAGACGGATCAAAACATTTCTTCAGTCCGGAAAAAGTGATGGATATAGAACGCACCATCGGTGCCGACATCATGATGGCATTCGATGAATGCCCTCCGGGTACATCCGATTTTGAATATGCCCGCAAATCGCTCGATCTGACAGAAAGCTGGTTGGACAGATGTGTCAAGAGATTCAACGAAACAGAACCTAAGTACGGATACAGCCAATCGCTGTTCCCTATCGTGCAGGGATGCACATATGCAGATCTGCGCAAACGCGCGGCCGAGAACGTGGCAAGCAAGGGAGCCGACGGCAATGCAATAGGAGGCCTTGCAGTGGGAGAACCGACAGACGTGATGTACGAAATGATAGAGATTGTCAACGGAATCCTGCCCAAAGACAAGCCCCGCTACCTCATGGGAGTGGGCACCCCCCTCAACCTGCTGGAAGCAATAGAGCGCGGTGTGGACATGTTCGACTGCGTAATGCCTACACGCAACGGAAGAAATGCCATGTTGTTTACGAAGCACGGCATCATGAACATGCGAAACAAGAAGTGGGAGATGGACTTCGAACCGATTGACGCAGAAGGCGACTCCTACGTGGACACAGCCTACAGCCGCGCATATCTGCACCACCTGTTCAAGGCCAAGGAACTGCTGGCTCTGCAGATAGCATCGATACACAATCTGGCTTTCTACCTATGGCTTGTCGGAGAGGCGCGCAAACATATTATACACGGAGACTTTTCTGTATGGAAATCAAAGATGACCGATATTCTCGGAACAAGGTTGTAGGCATTCCTTTGTCACCACAAAAAAGGATATGACGAAAGCCCACAACAACGACACAGATAAATCATGAAGTCCCAAAACGAAACAACAAAGCCACAAGAAAAAGAAAAGAAGAATGCCGCCGGAAAAAAGAAAACGGCGGCAGGAAGTCGCATTTTAAAGAAAGCAGGAGACTTCATGGCAGAACATCAGATTCTGTCATTGCTCGACAGATACATCATCGGCAAATACCTCGGCACCTATTTCTTCTCGATAGCCCTCATCATCTCTATCGCAGTTGTTTTCGACTTCAACGAAAATATCGACAAATTCCTGTCGCGCAATGCCCCTCTCAATGAAATTCTGAACTATTATCTGAACTTCATTCCCTTCTACTCCAATCTCTTCAGCCAGTTGTTCGCTTTCATCTCCGTAATTTTCTTTACAACGAAACTTGCAGAAAATTCGGAAATAATTGCCATGATGTCAACAGGAGTAAGCTTCAGACGACTAATGAGACCGTATATGATTTCGGCGGCAATAATATCGTGTCTGACATATACCCTCGGTGCATACGTCATTCCGCGCGGCAACGTGAAAAGAGTGAAGTTTGAAAACACATACAAGCGCAGGAACATACCGACCTATACAAGAAATGTACAGCTCGAAGTCGACACAGGTGTCATTGCATATATCGGCAGATATGAAGACAACGTGAAGACCGGATATGAATTTACGCTTGACAAGTTCGTCAACAAGAAACTTGTAAGCCATCTGCAAGCATCGACAATACAATACGACACTCTTTCGGAAGAACCTTACCACTGGATTGTGAAGAACTATCAGGTACGCAATCTGCAAGGCATGAGGGAAGTTCTGAAGAACGGAACGCGCCTGGACTCTGTCATCAGAATGGAACCTCAGGACTTCCTCATAACCAAAGGCCAACAGGAAACACTGACAACTCCGGAGCTCAAAAAATACATAGAAAGGCAGAAACAGCGCGGATTCGCCAACATCAAGGAATTTGAAGTCGAATATTGGAAACGCGGAGCTTCATCATTCGCCATCTTTATAATGACGGCAATAGGACTGTCGCTCTCGGCAAAGAAAAGGAAAAACGGTATGGGAATATCGCTCGGAATAGGAATAGGCCTGGTTCTTGCATACATCCTGTTCCAAACTATATCTTCCACCTTTGCCATAAACGCGAACATGCATCCGGCCATCGCTGTATGGATTCCGAATATCATATTCATGTTTATCGCATTCTATGTATACAAGAAAGCTCCTAAATAGATTAACAAAAAGTAAAAAACAAGCAACTCCAAAAAACAACCGCATATAAATATGTATTTCGAAGAACTTCCACTTGACGATCTTATACTCGATGCATTGGATGCCATGAATTTCAGCCAATGCACCCCTATACAGGAGAAAACAATCATCCCTATTCTGGAAGGCAGGGACATGATAGGCGTGGCACAAACCGGAACGGGAAAGACGGCGGCATACCTGTTACCCATACTCAACGAACTGAACACAGGGAAATATCCTCAGGACGCGATAAACTGCATAATCATGTCGCCGACCCGGGAACTTGCCCAACAGATAGACCAACAAGTAGAAGGATTTGCCTATTTCATGCCCGTATCGAGCGTGGCTGTATACGGAGGCAACGACGGTATAAGATATGAGCAGGAGAAAAAGGGCCTCCAACTCGGCGCGGACATTGTCATTGCCACCCCGGGACGTCTGAAAAGCCATCTTGCCACAGGCAATGTCGACTTGTCAAAAGTTTCATTCTTCATCTTAGACGAAGCTGACCGCATGCTCGACATGGGATTCTATGATGACATCATGAAAATAGTCAGCTACATGCCCAAGGAACGGCAAACAATCATGTTCTCAGCCACAATGCCAGAAAACATACAGAAATTGGCGCACAACATTCTCAACAATCCGCTGGAAGTGAAAATAGCCGTATCCAAACCGGCCGAAAAAATCAAGCAGATTGCATATCTATGTTACGAAGAGAAGAAACAGAAAATTGTAGAAAAAATACTCGCCGACAAGACGCTGGACAGAGTGATACTGTTCGCTTCAAAAAAATCAAAAGTCAAAGAACTTGACAGCAATCTGAAACCCAAAGGCATCAATTCCGGCGCCATGCATTCCGACCTTCCGCAAAGCGAACGTGACAATATCATGCACGAGTTCAAGAACCGCCATATAGATGTGCTCATTGCCACAGATATCGTGAGCAGAGGCATAGACATCGACGACATACAGATGGTCATCAACTACGACGTTCCGCACGATCCGGAAGACTACGTACACCGCATAGGACGTACAGCACGCGCCAACAGAGAAGGAAAGGCGATAACACTCGTATCGCAACGCGACATACCCAACCTGAAGAAAATAGAAACTCTGATAGAGAAAAAAATAGAAAAGCCAACTCTGCCTGAAGGATGTGGAAGTTCGCCGGAAGAAAAGAAAGCGACACCTGAAAAAAGCAAATCTCAGGACAAAAGACATAACAAAAGAAACCGCAAAGGTCCGAAAGCAAACAACGGCAAGGCGCCGAAAGCAAAAAATCACCCTACTCCCCAAACGACAAAATGAACTTAACTGTAGACATAGGAAACACAACTGCCAAGATAGCGATATTCGACAATAAAGATATTATATATTACGATAAAACGGAAGGACATAATCTTACAGGACTGATAAATATAGCTCATAATTATCCGTTAGAGAAATGCATCGTCAGTTCTACCATACCGATAACAGACGAGACAAGAACAATCATCGGGTCTACAGGGATAGAAAAGATTATATATTTCAATCACCTGACACGCATTCCCATAAAGAATCTGTACAGAACACCACAGACTCTCGGTACAGACCGACTGGCAGCCGCCATCGGAGCTTACGATGAATGCCGGGGCAAGGATACACTTGTCATAGACATGGGAACAGCGATCACATACGAATTTGTCACAGGACAGGGAGAGTATATCGGGGGCAACATATCACCGGGAATAGAAATGCGACTGAAGGCGCTTCATGAATTTACGGCACAGCTCCCAAAAGTCGAAAAAGAAGGAGAAAAACCATTCTTGGGAACCGATACAGAAACAGCCATACGCTGTGGAGTGGTGGACGGTGTAAGACATGAAATAGAAGGGTTGGTAAAAGAACTAATAGTTAAATATCCTTATCTTGTCGTTTTTTTGACAGGTGGAAACACCTTTGATTTTGACAGCTCCATAAAAAAACGTATTTTTGTCGATAGATATATTGTATTAAAAGGTCTGAATAGAATATTAAAAGATTATTGATGGCAAAATCATATAAGACTATTTGTACGACAATATTTGCTATAACCTCCATCTCAGCAGCAGCACAGAATGGGGTAAATTCTCCATATTCAAGATATGGATTCGGTATGTTGTCAGATCGCTCGATGGGATTCAACAAAGGCATGGGAGGCGTGGCACAAGGATTCCGCAACGGACAGGAAATAAATGTGGCAAACCCGGCTTCCTACTCGGCAGTCGATTCATTGACAGCATTGTTTGACTTCGGTTTGTCACTCTACAACGGCAACTACAAAATGGGGAATCTGCAACAAAATGCCAAAAATTCAAGTTTCGACTACGCAGCCTTTCATTTTCGTGCAGCGAAAGGACTTGGAATAGCAGCAGGTATATTGCCATTCTCAAATATCCAGTACAGCTTTTATTCAGCTGACGGACGCATAGAAGGCATTCCCGACAATATATCCTCTTCATACACATTCAATGGCGACGGCGGACTGCATCAGGTGTTTGTCGGCGCAGGATGGCAAATAGCAGAACCTCTGTCTGCAGGTTTCAATGCCTCATACTTATATGGTTCTTACTCGCACGAGATGTCAATGTCTTTCAGCGAAAGCAGCATAAACTCCGTAAACAGAGGGTATACAGCAGATATAGGGACTTACATGCTTGACTTCGGACTACAATATACAGCAAAACTGAAGAAGGATGACCAATTGACAATAGGCCTGTCGTATTCGCTCGGACACAACATAAACAGTTCTGCCGTCAGATATACATCCACCACCAATGCTGGAGAATCGAGAGACTCTATAGGCAAGGCTTTCCAACTGCCACACGCTTTTGCCGCAGGACTGACATATTATCATAAAAACACACTGAGGATAGGCGCAGACTTTGAACTGCAAAAATGGGGCAGCGCTAAGTTCCCTTCCCAAGATATGGACGTAAACGGCAACAGTGCATACGTATCTACCAAAGGTCAGCTGAACGACAAGATGCGCATATCTCTGGGTGCAGATTATATCCCAAATTCTTTCAGTCGCAAATATACCAACCGTATGAGTTACAAGGTGGGAGGATACTACTCAAAGTCTTATGCCAATGCAGACTTGACGGGCACCATCAGCGACAAGCCATACGAATTTGGAATATCAGCAGGGGTTGTGCTTCCAATAGCCAACAAGAATGTATGGTATAACAGCCCGAAGATAAACATATCCGTGCAATGGGTACACAGCAATATCCCATATCTTAATTCTCAAACAAAAAGAACGGACAAATTAACAGAAAACTATATGAAACTATGCGTAGGTCTGACATTCAGCGAGCGCTGGTTCTATAAGTGGAAAGTACAGTAAACAAACGTAGAAATCAATCAAAACAACAAAAATATGAAAAGAAAATTCATCGTTTCTTGTGTTCTTGCCTTATCGGCAATAAGTGTATCCGCTCAGAGATATGCAGGAACACAAATGTATGACCGCATAGGTCATGGTCAAGACAGTATAGAAGTAATCAACAACTTGAGTCTCTATCAGGAGGCTTACAAGGCAAAGAACTATGCAGAGGCTTATGAACCATGGAAATATGTATTTGAGAAAGCACCACTCGCTATGATACGTATTTATACAGACGGTGCATGGATGCTTGAAAACATGATTTCAAAAGAAACAGACGCTGCAAAGAAAAAAGAATACTTCGACATGCTTATGAAGGTTTATGACCAGCGTCTGGCAAATCTGGATGACTTAAATTCATTTGCAACGAAGAAAACAACATCGACAAAGGGTAATGTTATATGCAGAAAAGCATACGACTATTATTGCTACAGCCCTTCTATGGACAACGAAGAAGCATACAAAATGTTCCGCTCCGGAATAAACGACATGGGGCCGAATACGGAAGCCTTCGTTTTGTATTATTTCATTGAATGTTCATACAACCGTTTCCATGCCAATCCGGCTGCACGAGAGGACTTCATCAGAGACTACATGGAATGCAATGATATATGTGACAACCTTCTCGGACAGGCAAAAGAGTACGCGGAGACAGATACAATCATGGCTCAGAAAATAGTCAACAACTACCTGCCGACACAGGAGAAATGCAACGACCTCTTTGTCAAGTCAGGTGCAGCGGACTGTGACGCCCTTGAAAAGATTTACACAGAAAAAGTTGAAACAAACAAAACAGACTTGGCATATCTTAACGGTGTGCTCCAAGTACTGACAAAATTTGAATGTGACAAGAGTAACATTTATTATCTCGCCTCTGACTATGCATACCAAATCAATAAAACTCCGGATGCAGCCATCGGTAAGGCACAGAAGCTTTGGAAAGATGGAGACACTGAAGGTGCATTGAAATACTTCAAAGAGGCTATAGAGCTTGAAGAGGACATTACGAAGAAAGCAAAATACTCATACGGTATTGCTGCTATCCTCTATCGTAACGGAAACATCAGTGGATGCCGCCAGTATTGCATCCAGACGCTCAAATATATGCCAAGCTATGGAGATGCATATCTGCTCATGGCAAGCTGCATTGTCAGAAGTGCAAGCGGAGACAATCTGCAAAAAAGTTATTACTACTGTCTAGCAACGGACAAATGTTTGAAGGCTAAATCAGTTGACCCAGCATGCGCAACACGTGCAAACCGTCAGATTGCAAGCTATACGGCTGGATACTATCCAAAATCAGAAGCGTTCTTTGCTGGTCTGAAGGCAGGGCAGAGCGTAACAGTTATGGGTGAGACAACGACATTACGCTTGCGTTAAACCCATTTAATCCTGTTTTTAGAATATTCAGCCTCAGCCCTGTATGACAAAAGGATTTGAACTTACAAAATATTTTAGCATAACGGTCGTAGCAATAACAGCCGTTATGCTTTTTTTTCTACAATCATGCCAAAACGATAACGATTCAAAATCTCCGCATATAGGGAACCGCGACTCGCTGCCAGTTCTTAAAACAGTAGGGGTCTCTACACTGATATCCGATTCCGGCATAATAAGATATAAAATGATAGCGGAAGAATGGTTTATCTATGACAAAAAAATACCGACATATTGGTCTTTTGAAAAAGGACTTTTTATAGAAAAGTTCAATGAATCATATCATGTTGAAGCTTTCATCTCATGTGATACCGCCTATTATTATGACCAGAAACGCTTATGGGAACTCAGAGGAAGAGTCTTCATAAAAAATCAGAAAGGGGAGACATTCAGGACATCATTGCTTTTCTGGGATCAGGCTGCACACCGCATATACTCAGACCAATATATGGAGATAGACGGAAAAGAACAAGATTTGTCAGGATACAATTTCAGTTCAAACGAACAAATGACAGATTATATAATTCATAGTTCAAAAGGAGCATTCCCACTTGACGATAAAGAAATCACTCCGTATCCGAAAGAAGGAGCAATGGAAGATGCAGTAACAGACACAGTTCAGGCATAAATTCTTCAGCAGATGACAATATTCAACTCCAGAGAATACAAATTCATATACTAAATGAATGTCAAAACGGCCTTTTATATACATGAAACAAAAAAAGTGTTATCATGATATGTTACAGGCAAATTATTTTTCGTATCTTCGTGCGTTTTTGAATGAATCCAAACAAAAGAATTATGTATAAAACAACTCCTGTCGTCAATGTAGGCATGGATATGACAATAAAATAACAAAATAAAAAATAGATAAAATGGCAGTATTACAAAAAATCAGAAGCAAAGGAGTATTGCTTGTTGCCTGTATCGCCGTAGCTCTCTTTTTATTCGTTGTAGGAGATGCATTACGAGGCGGAGAAGTATTGGTGGCACAGTCCAAGCAACAAGCAGGAGAGATTAATGGCAATTCCTTGTCTATTCAAGATTACCAGAAATTAGTAGACGAAATTCAAGTCTATTATGAAATCATGAACCAGAAAAGTTCATTTTCTGAAGATGAACTTAACCGAATCAAGGATGAAGCATGGCAGAATTACGTTCAGAACACTTTAATCAAAAAAGAATGTGATGCTCTGGGATTGTCTGTTACAGATGAAGAAATCGCAGAAATGGTCAGAATGGGAGCATCACAACTGCTTCAGGTTCCATTCTTTATGAACCAGCAAACAGGACGTTATGACTATTCTTCTCTCCAAACATTTTTGTCTGAATACAAAAAGATGAAGGATACTAATGCTCAAATACCGGAAGTATATGAGAAGTTGTATAAATATTATATGTTCGTACAGAAGTCCATACGCGACCAGTTACTTAGTTCAAAATATCAGACATTGATAGCTAAATGTTTGATTTCCAATCCTATTGAGGCAAAGATGTCATTTGAAGGCCGCAATACAGAAAGCGATATCGTATTGGCTGCTATACCTTTCTCTTCAGTTGAAGATAACAACATCACTGTCACAGATGCAGAAATAAAAGCAAAATACAACGAAGACAAAGAAAAGTATCGTCAGGCTATTGAGACACGCGACATCAAATACATAGATGTACAGATACAAGCAAGCAATGAAGACAAGGTTGCGACAGAAAATGAAATGACCGAAGCCTACAACAAACTAACAGAAGCTACAGACAACAATACCGCAGGAAATATTGTCCGTTCAAATGCTTCTCTCATGCCATATTCTAACATACTGAAAGGAAAAGAGGCTTATCCTGCCATGATTTCGGCACAGCTTGATTCAATGGCAGTCGGACAGACAAACAAACCAGCCTATGATGCAATAACCAACACCTATTATACATTCAAGCTGCTTGACAAAGCAACAGAAGCAGATTCTGTACTTTATCGCCAGATTGCTGTAATGGGGACAAACAAAAAGGAAATATCAACAAAAGCTGACAGTATCGTCAATGCTATAAACGGAGGCGCTACATTAAAATCCATTGCAAAAAAATATAATCAAGAAGGAGATTCTATGTGGATTTCTACATCTGCATACCAAAATTCCAATCTTGATGCAGACAATGCCCTTTTTATTTCTACATTATACGGAATGGAAAAAGGCGAAACAAAGAAGTTGTCTTTGCAGAATGGATACACAGTAATCCTTCAGGTTGTTGACAAAAAGAATCCTATCACCAAATATAATGTCGCAGCCATCGTGAAGGAACTGAAGTTCTCTGATGACACATACAAGAATGAATATAACAAGTTCAGTTCTTTTGTTGCATCTAACGCTACATTGGAGAAGCTTGAAGCCAATGCAGAAAAGAATGGTTATCGCCTACTCTCTTTGAATGATGTGACCAACAATGCACACAATGTTGCAGGTGTACACAAAACAAACGACATCATAAAATGGTTGTTTGACGAAGCAGAGGAAAACGGTGTATCTCAATTGTATGAATGTGGAGACAACAACCACTTGATGCTTGTGGCGCTCACAGGAATAAACAAAGAAGGTTACCGTCCTATAGAAAAAGTAAAGGATGAAATCAAAGAAAGCCTGAAGAATGACAAGAAGGCTGAAAAAATAATCGCTGACATAAAAGGTACAAGCAGTATCGAACAGGCTTCAAAAATCAAAAATGCAATTTCAGATACTGTCAACCATGTATCATTTGCAAACCCTTCATTCATAAGGGCAACTAACGCAAGCGAACCGATTGTCAGTGCTATAGCAGCAAAAACAGCTAATGGAGCATTCGCCGGTCCGGTAAAAGGCAACAACGGTGTATATATGCTTAAGGTGATAAAGAAAAACAAGACTGCAGAAAAATATGATGCAAAATCAGAGGAAGGTAGTCTTGCAAATACAGCGCTGAGAAAGGCCATGAACGGAGTTATCTATGACCTTTATCAGAAAGCAGAAGTTAAAGATTTGAGATACAAGTTCTTCTAAACATATCACAAATACAAATAAAAGCGGCTCAAACTTACATCAGTGAAGTGAAGAGCCGCTTTTTATGTCTTCCACATATCCATGAAAAAGTTTGTAATAGTATATAATTTATGCATAGTGATTTCATTCACCATACTGTTATATTCATGTTATGAAAATAAAACACAAGACCTTCCCGGAATTTTTGACAATGAACAAAACTCCATAACCGAAAACATGGATCTGAAAGACATACAAATGTGCGGTGAAATTATTGTGCTGACAATTTATGGTCCAACCAGTTATTTTGAATTTCATGGTTCTGACTTCGGAAATCAATATATGCTTGCTAACGAATATGCAAAAAGCATTGGAGTCAGCATAAGGGTTGACATTTCACGTTCACAACAAGAACTTATAGAGAAATTACAAAATGGTGAAGGGGATATAATAGCATACAACCTAAATGTATCAGATACATTAAAAAAAAGCTTAACGTATTGTGGTGAAGAAGAACTGACTTATTTTATGGACAGCCTTTCCAAAACACAAAAAGGCACAAGAACACACCATACATACAATATGGCATGGGCTGTAAGGAAAGAATCAAATGAGCTTGCCCAATCACTATCATCATGGATGAAAACCAACAAGAACAATTTTTTTGATATCGCTACAATCAAAATATTAGACAAAAAAGGAAACAAGATTTTACCAAGACGTAAAATTCACGCTCCAATATTAAATATAGCCAAAGGAGAAATCTCTATTTATGACCAAATATTCAAGAAATATGCTCATTCTTGCAAATGGGATTGGCGATTGTTAGCAGCACAAGCCTACCAAGAGTCAGCTTTTGACAACAATGCAATATCATGGATGGGCGCAATGGGACTCATGCAAATAATGCCTTCTACGGCACGTTATGTCGGAATTGACAATGAAGATATATTTGATCCAGAGACAAATGTAAAGGGAGCAGTCAAACTAATCCGAAACCTCACATCGCATTATTCAGACATAAATAATGACTATGAAAGAATAAAGTTCGTTCTTGCCGCCTACAATGCTGGTGCTGGACATATTGACGATGCAAGAAAACTTACACATAAAAACGGGAAAGACCCAAACAAATGGGAAAACAATGTAGACCAATATGTTCTTCTTATGAGTAAAGACCAGTATTTCAATGATCCGGATGTCAAATATGGCTATTTCCGCGGAAATGAGACTTACAATTATGTATATAACATTATAGAAAGATGGAATCAATATAAAAAACAGATAAAATAATGTATCCACCTACTATAAAAGCACTGGTCTCTTTTTCTATTATCAACAGGAATACAGATTCTCTTTTTATGTGAAGATTTACACTTCGAATTAAAATTAAAGAAAAGACAGGTGTATAAACCTTTTTTTTGACAAGCATACACATTTTTTTAAGTATTTCTTTGCAAAGAAGAAATTAATGTCTACATTTGCCTCTATCATAACTAATTAACAAAAGCACAATAAATAATGAAAGAGACTATTCTAGTAACAGGTGGAACCGGATTTATAGGTTCGCACACAACAGTAGAACTGCAACAAGCAGGATACAATGTTGTTATTGTAGACAATCTGTCTAATTCGAGCGCAACAGTAGTAGACGGCATAGAGAAAATAACAGGTATACGTCCTGCGTTTGAACACGTAGATTGTCTGGATTATGAGAAATTAGAAGCAGTATTCCAAAAATACGATATAAAGGGTATCATTCATTTTGCAGCAAGCAAAGCCGTAGGAGAATCGGTACAAAAACCATTACTATACTACCGCAACAATATAGTCTCCCTCGTTAACCTCCTTGAGTTGATGCCAAAATATAATGTAAAAGGAATTATATTTTCTTCATCATGTACAGTATATGGACAACCGGATGCAGAGAACCTTCCCGTAACAGAAGCAGCACCTATCAAAAAGGCTGAAAGTCCTTATGGAAATACAAAACAAATCAACGAGGAAATCATACAGGACACTATCAAGAGCGGAAGTCCTATAAAAAGTATAATCCTCCGTTACTTCAACCCTATAGGCAGCCATCCAACTTCAATAATAGGAGAAATGCCGAATGGAGTTCCAATGAACTTGATTCCTTATCTCACACAAGCAGCGATAGGCATACGTGAATGTCTCACAGTATTTGGCAATGACTACAATACTCCTGATGGCAGTTGTATACGTGACTACATTTATGTAGTAGATTTGGCAAAAGCTCATGTAGCAGCTATGGCACGCATACTTGATGGAAAGAGTGAAGAAAATGTTGAATTTTTCAACATTGGAACGGGGCATGGCATTTCTGTCCTCGAGCTTATAAATTCATTCGAAAGAGCCACAGGAGTAAAACTCCCTTACAAGATAGGACCACGAAGAGAAGGAGATATTGAAGCTATATGGGGAAATGTAGACAAAGCGAACAATGTGCTTGGCTGGAAAGCTGACACACCATTGGATGACATCCTTCTTTCTGCTTGGAACTGGCAAAAGCACCTCAGAGAAGAAGGTATACAATAAGCAGTCTCATGTTTCTGCATAAAAGAATCATCTGTAAAAGATGGTTTACGCATGAACAAAGAACAATAATACTACGTTTATATATACAAACAGTGAATTACACATAGTAATATGGGAATATCATTATGTGTCATAATAATATCATTGAATTCTTTTACAACTCTAAATACTGTTTGTAATAAAAGTAGTTTTGTCGTGTTTTATTTTGTGTTTGTGTTGGGGCTATCCTTTTGCGTGAGCAAAGGGATAGTTTTTTT
>CAZKOB010000056.1:0-21741 GCA_964554265.1 uncultured Bacteroides sp.
GGGGAGCTTGCGACGGAGGGCGTGGCGCGAAGCGACGGAGGAGTCTGTGAATACAACAGCAAAAACAGCTGACTTTCTTAGTGACATTTCTTCTTTCTTTTTGACACTAAGCACACCCATAGCAAACGGAGCTTTATTAACATAATTAAGATTCGTTTACACATGAATAATCATTGATTTTTGACGTTTTTATAGATAAGCAATTGATAATCAGTAAAATACTATTTCGGTAAAACAGCGCTGTTTTAGGTACAGGAAGTACAGGTTGTGATAAAATAGGAAATTCTGATAATCAACAGGTTATAAAAATTCTTGTCTGAGATACTTATTTTTCGCTGCCTGAATCCATCTTTGTTTTTTGTGACGTTGAAAAATCTGATTTAGACTTTTTAAGAAACCAAATTTAGTCAACACCAGATTTTACCCCGAAAAACGGACATTCTCAAACTCGTTCACCTTGAAAATAAATTTTGTTCACCTTGAAAAATTTTTCACAAGGCACTTTAAAAACATTTTCAAGGTGAACGAAATTTATTTCCAGCGTACTCTTTTTTCGGATGAAGCACGTATGAATGTGAATAAATGTATCTATTCTGAACGCAAATTGTATTATTTTTACATTTGGTCTTCAAGGCCTGAAAATGGCCTTAGAATCGCACAAATGGAACTTCGGTCGGGTTCGGCCGATTTTATGCGATTCTGCGAGGACTTGATTTTAACATTTTCAGGTTATCAGAAAAATCCCATAATTTATGACAATCAGATGTGATGGAAACACTTTTGGTGACACAATGACAAAATCCGGATACAAAAACTTGCCAGATTACCCACTTTTACGGACTTTCTTGAACCAAACTCGCGTAAAACATAGGTTCTACATTGGAAAGCAGCCAATTGAACCTTCCTTCTTCATCAGAAAACAAACAACAAGCCGGCAACAAAAGTCGGCAGCAACAAATATGAACATTCACAGATTTCTTCATCAGAAACCAGTGAATACAACAGGGAAAAAAGTTACCGACTTTTGCCACTCCCCCTGAAAGCAGACTTCGCATACGGCCGCAATATGAGTCTACAATAATTTGCGCAACACAAAAACGCCTACAACAAAACCAAGAAAAGCACCCGTCGCATCGGCATAGAAGTCCAACAGATCGCCACTACGGCAAGTCGTGCAATATGCCTGCACCAATTCAAGCAATCCTCCAAGTATAACGGGATAAAGCAAAGTCAGCACAACGACATTAAATGTCAGTGACCGATTCTTGCTTTTGCGACAATAATCGAACCATACCGCCAGTGACAATCCGCCATACATTACAAAATGCACCCATTTGTCCCACCAGGGAACATCCTCAAGTTCAGGAACTTCAGGAACGGGCATGACAGAAAGAATGATTATGGCCAAAGAAGTTAAATACGACAAAAAATAACTCTTCATTTGTTGCATAACAGGTATTTATTGAAAAATTGATACAAAAGTAGGGAAAAATTTGTATTTTTGCATCGTATACATATCTTTTTAATATCAAACCGTACATTTGACATGGAAAATGGTGAAAGAGAAAATTTCGGAAGCAAGCTGGGAGTTGTCCTTGCTGCGGCAGGTTCGGCTGTGGGCTTAGGCAATATATGGCGCTTTCCTATTGAAACGGGACAAAACGGAGGGGCGGCATTCATCCTTGTCTATATAATATGTATAATCGTATTGGGAATGCCCATCATGCTGAGCGAATTTCTTATCGGGCGCCACACACATGCCAACACAGCCGGTGCATACCGTATGCTTGCCCCACGCACACAATGGAAATGGGTGGGAAGACTCGGAGTGTTCACCGGATTTATGATTCTAAGCTATTATTCGGTTGTTGCCGGCTGGACGGCAGAATATGCCGTACTTGCGGCCACCAACTCATTTGAAGGCAAAACCATCAGCGATTTCCCGCAGATATTCAGCAATTTCGCGGCAAATCCGTGGCAACCGGCTCTATGGCTGATAGCCTTTCTTATGCTAACCCATATAGTCATCGTAAGAGGAGTGAACAGCGGAATCGAGAAATTCTCCAAGATATTGATGCCCATGCTGTTCTTTATCATAGTCATCCTCGTAATATGCTCAGTGACATTGCCGGGCGCGTCAAAAGGTGTAGAGTTCCTGATAAAGCCGGACTTCAGCAAGATAGACAGCAGTGTAGTGCTCAGTGCAATGGGGCAGGCATTCTTCTCTCTCAGCCTCGGCATGGGCTGCCTGTGCACCTACGCATCATATTTCGGGAAAGAAACCAATCTGGCGAAAACCGTCCTGAACGTCTGCATAATAGACACATTCGTGGCTCTCATGGCAGGATTCATCATTTTTCCGGCCTCCTTCAGTGCCGGGTATTCGCTCGGCCCGGACGACATAGGTCCTTCACTCATATTCATCACCCTGCCCAATGTATTTCAGCAGGCATTCTCGGGCGCACCTGTGATTGCATACATATTTTCCGTCATGTTCTATATATTGCTTGTAGTGGCGGCTCTTACCTCTACAATATCCATGCACGAAGTGGCCACAATATATATGTCTGAAGAGTTCAAGATGACAAGACGTAAAGCGGCGACAATTATCACGTCCTGCTGTACATTCCTTGGCATATTCTGCTCACTGTCATTCGGTGTACTGAACGACTTCCGATTGTTCGGCATGACAATCTTCGACCTGTTTGACTTCGCCTCATCAAATATATGTCTGCCGGTAGGCGGCATGTTCATATCTCTTTTCGCAGGATGGTATCTTGACAAACAACTATTCCGGGACGAAATAACCAACGGTGGCATCATCCGTGCACCCTACTTCAGAATATTATTGTTTGTATTGAAATTTGTGGCTCCTATAGCCATCGGATGCGTAATTCTCAACCAGTTCGGAATATTCGATTTCATAAACTGACAGCAGACTTGCATTCCTGTCGACCAATCCCGGAACATCCTCATGCTACATGACTTCTTTTATTTTCCGAAATCCGACCGCAGAGCTATCGTTGTACTTGCAATAACGGGAGTTCTGTGTGTCGCTGTCCTCCTCGTCATCGACACACGGAAGACGGATGATACGGAAGTGACAGACACACCCAAGGAGAAAACAGAAGAGAGCATCAACCCGTCATCCCTAACACACAGTATCAATCCTACAGAAAGAGCATCCGCCGACCAAACGGAGGTTATGGCGCTCCACCGTTTTGACCCGAACACAGCAGACTCGTCCACACTTATCGGATTAGGCCTGAAACACTGGCAAGTGAGGAATCTGTTGAAATACAGAAGAGCCGGCGGAATATTCCGAACTCCGGAATCCATATCAAAACTTTACGGATGGACTCAAGAAGATATAGACCGTCTGTTGCCATACGTATACATTGGCAAAGAATTTGCAGCCGGCTACAAGTCATACAACCGCACAGCATATAGCGAGAGACAAAAAGAAAAAGACACACTAAGCCCCCGGCAGGCACTTGCATCCGACAAATTTCAGACATTAACAAAAATAGACCCGAATACGGCCGACTCTGTCACCCTGCGACGCATACCGGGAATAGGCATACAAATATCACGGAGCATCATACGCTATCGTGAACGTCTCGGAGGATTTCACTCCGTAAACCAACTGCTTGACATCAGAATATTTTCTCCTGAACTGCTGGAATGGTTCGAAATCAAAGAGCCGGACATACAAGCCATCAACCTCAACGAAGCAAGCTTCCAGAAGCTCAATTCTCATCCTTACATATCATACGAACAGACAAGGAGCCTACTTAGATACATCAGACTTTATGGAAAGATACAGAACATAGAACAACTGCGTTCCACCAACATCTTCACCAATGAAGAAATAGAAAAGCTGACACCTTACATCACATTCTGAAAAAACATATCTGTATGAACAAAATAAAAGCTATCTTTTTTGACATAGACGGCACACTGGTCTCATTCCGGACACACACAATTCCACAATCAACAATCGAAGCTGTACATGCTGCACGCAGAAAAGGTATAAAGATATTTATAGCCACAGGAAGGCCTATGCCGTTTATCGACAACCTCGGCCCATTGGAATACGACGGAATAGTATCAGTAAACGGTGCCATGTGCGCCACAGCAACCGAAGAAACAATATATCGTTCAGAGATATGCAGAACAGACCTTGAACGGTTAGTGCGATACCATAACGGAAATCCGTTCCCCATAGCATTTGCTTCAGAAAAAGAAGTATTCCTGACTGAAACCAATGACAAGACTACGGAAATATTTAACTTGCTAAAAGTACAACCGATTGACATACGGCCAATCGAACATTGTTTCAACATGTCTGTGGTGCAGATAATATCCTTCTTTCCGGAAGAGCACGAATCCCACATCATGGCAAATGTTCTGAAAGGATGTACGGCACACAGGTGGCATCCTTATTTTACAGATGTCATACCAAAACACAACAGCAAAAGCAGCGGCATAGACATAATGCTCCGACATTACGGCATAGCCCTTTCGGAGACGATGGCTTTCGGTGATGGAGGGAATGACATTTCCATGTTGAAACATGTGGCATGCGGAGTGGCAATGGGAAACGCAAAAGATGAAGTAAAGGCGGCCGCAAAATATGTCACGTCATCAGTGGACGACAATGGTGTAGCAAAGATGCTCAAACAAGCAGGAATCATATAAGCACCCTAATTTATTTTACAGACAAGACTAACCATGTTCCTTTCCGATGCTAAGCCCACAAACAGCCACCAGCCACACAATTCACATGATACAAGCATAATTAAAATCCTTTTAACTATGATTTTTGCCCATATCAAAACTTTAGTGTACTTTTGGACAGGCAATACAATTCTTTCGTTATGAACAAAAGCATACTTTTCTTTATTCTTTTCGCCATACAAATCTCGGCAAAAGCACAATTCTTTGACTTCGGTTTTGAAGGCCGCCCCTTTTCGCGAAGAACAGAACAACGTGACCGCGAACCATTTACAGCTCCACAGTTTAAGGGAGGCAATGAAGCCCTGAACCGTTTTATAAAGAAAAATTTCAAAAATCCTTCAACCCGTTCCGACATATACGGCAAAATTATCGTTGCATGTATCGTCAATGAAAAAGGGAAAGTCATAGACACACAGATTGTGTGGCATGCCAATACAGAACTTGACAACGAAGCTCTCCGCGTAGCCAAGAAGCTCAAATTCAAGCCGGGCAAACAAGGCAAGAAAAAAGTCAAGAGCCGTTATGATGTAACATTTCCAATCAAGCACGGACGCTTGTCTTTCTCCACACTGGAAACAATTGAAGTGTAGTACCCCCTTCAAAACAGTCGGAAGTGGAGGGGATGGATGTGCCATCCCCATCTAACTGCCCAAAGGAAGTTATCCAACAATTCTTATAGCCTTTGTCCGGCACATCTCCTCACAACGTCGGCAGGCAATACACAAATGTTCATTCTGTACATTCACAAAACGACACATTCCGTTGTCTATCATCTTCAAGATTCCGGAAGGACAGCGCTTCACACATCTGCCACATCCAAGACAATCAAATGTATACAATTCTATATCCATATTGCTTCAGTTCTTATTTACTACCAAAAACAACTGAAGGTTGAAAAAATTTCCGCAGAACAGGTTAAAATCAATTAAAAAAGAGCACAACTTCTTATATCTCAATCTTCACTATATCAGCATTTTCCATACGATCTATATCCGCCATGCCAACACCTCCAAGCACGGCCCTCAAACAACGGCAAAACAAGCCGTGACTTACAACAAGAACCGTCTTGCCTCCATACATCTTCATCAAGAAATCAACAAAAGTCCTCGCACGCGCTTCCATTGCTTTCACACTTTCGGCATCTTTCGGAACAACGATTCCATTCACACCATCAACAACCATCCCTGTCGCAGAGCCCCAATCCCGTTCTCTCAGAAGCCGAGTATACAACACTTCACTGTCGACATGGCGGTTTATTATCTCCGTTGTGTCTACACAGCGCTGCAAATCACTGGAAACAATCATGTCTATGTCTATACCATACAAACTATTTACAGCTTCTTCCACCTGACACACACCTTTTCCTGTCAATTTGCCGGGAAGATGCCCTTGAAGAACATGAGCCACATTCTCTTCAGTCTCACCATGGCGCATCAGATAAACAATCGTCTTCTTTTCCATTTCAACAAATACGATAATTACCAAAATTCAATGTCGCAAATTTATATTTTTATCATCACTTTTGTGTACTTTTGTCAGCAAATACAGCAAACAACAAAACAATGAGCATAAAAGAGAACAAGGAGGAGTTTATCAGCCTGCTGAAATCTACCGGACGCGAAGGTATAGACTATGTAATAGAGGATCTTGAAAAACTCGGCTTTTTTGAAGCACCAGCATCAAGCAAACATCATCTTGATAACGAGGGCGGACTCACAGAGCATTCCCTGAACGTATGCAAAGCCGGATTAATGCTACGTGAGCAAGTCATTGCAATGAAACCGGAAATGAAAGACTATCTGCCCAAGAACAGTGTCATCATCGCTTCACTCCTGCACGATGTATGCAAAGCGGACATATATAGAAAAGCCGTCAAAAAGCGCAAGAACCAATATGGGAATTGGGAGGATTATGACGGATATGATGTTGATTATTCAAACTTTCCGATGGGGCATGGCGAGAAATCCGTAATAGTGCTTCTTTTAAGCGGTCTTGAAATGACAGATGAAGAAATGCTTGCCATACGTTGGCACATGACAGCATGGGACTTGCCTTTCCAGAGTGCAGAACTTAAAAACTGTCTCAATACTGCGCGCAACACATGTCCGCTATGTTCACTTATACAATCAGCAGACACCATTGCCGCCAACATCCTTGAATGGAAAGAAGAAAAGGAATAGATATATTTTCACTAAATACCACACAAATTTATATGATTATGAAGAAATTACTCATTGCCACAGTGCTTTCATCTGCAATTTCGCTTTGCAAGGCACAAGACATTAAATTATTGCCACCGGATACAAAAGGAGAAAAGACACTCACAGAAGCTCTCTGGCAAAGAAGATCAGACAGGGAATATTCAGAGAAGCAACTAACAGAAAAAGACTTGTCGAATCTTGTATGGGCTGCTGTAGGTATCAACCGCAAGGACAGCGGAAAACGCACCAATCCTACAGCCATGAACCTACAAGAGATTATGCTCTACGTTTTTAACAACAACGGTGTATATCTCTATGATGCGGCCAAACATTGTCTTGTCCAGAAGGCAAAGGGTGACCACCGTAAGCTTATAGCCGACAGACAAGAATTTGCAGCAAAAGCACCTGTAAGCCTTCTGATGGTAGTAGACATGTCAAAATACAAAGAAGACAACGAACATGCGCGACTCATGGGAGCTGTCGATGCAGGAATTGTAAGCCAAAACATAAACCTATACTGTGCCGCCAACAATCTTTGTACTGTACCTCGGGGTACGATGAACCAAAACGGCATACGCACACTTCTCGGCTTGACGGAACAACAGATTCCTATCATAAACAACCCTGTCGGGTATCCGAAATGATCCGTCTTATTGAAATAAAAAAGTCACAAACAAAAAGACGCATCAGATAAGCTGAAGATCTGTCTTTTAATCTGATGCGTCTTTTTGCTCTTATATTGCAGAAAAATGGGAATGTTAATACAAGGATGGAGGGGTTCATGTGTCAATCTTTCTATTTTTACCTATACAACATTGATATTTTATCTATTTTAATGGTGAATTATAGAAAACAAATATTTCTCAACACAGAAACAGCAAACAATCAGAATCATGAAAAATTTTTACGGAAAATACATATTACTTTTTTTTACAATAGCAAGTTATGCACAACAGAATGAATATGAACTTATCAGACAGGAACTCAATTCCAACTCCTTACCATTAATCAATATTATCATTTCAGATGCAACAAACATAAACGAAAATACTTATACAGATGGAGAAATAGAAATCTCTGATTATCAAAAACGCACAGACGGTATAACAGAAACCTTTCATTATCACTGCCAATGCAAATACAGAGGTTACTCATCAAGCAGATATGAAAAAAAGTCGTTCGCAATTAAACTGAAAGACAACGCAAACAACGATCTTGATGCAAATATCCTCGGAATAAGAGTTGACAACAATTGGATACTCGATGCAATGGCTATTGATAGAACAAGAATGAGGAATCGTATTTGTTTCGATTGCTGGAACGCAATGAGCACAACACCTTATACAACAAACGACAACAACCGTAATGGCACTAAAGGAGTTTTTGTAGAAGTGTTTATCAATGGGAATTATCACGGACTGTACTGCATGACTGACAAAATAAACCGCAAACTATTAGGACTGAAGAAGGCAAAAGCAGATGAGACAGGCCTATTGACCGTAAGAGGAGTTCTTTATAAAGGCATAAGCTGGGAAAGCGGATGCAACCTTCTAAGTTATGACGAGGCAGACATGTCTGGAGAAACATGGAATGCATGGGAGCTACAATATCCTGACGACTATCCGGATATTATGACATGGCAGCCACTTGCCCGTCTTATAGACTTTTGTTCCTATAAAACCGGCGATTCATGGTTCAGACAAGAATATCAGAATTGGTTTTACACAGACAATCTTATAGACTACATCATCTTTACACAGGCATTGAATGTCGGCGACAATCTGTATAAAAACACATTTTTATCTGTCGTTGACCTTACACAAGGGCATCGCTACTTGATTACACCATGGGACATGGATATGTCATTGGGAGGATATTACGATGGAAAATACAATGATATACCGGCGAACGTAAACAGATACAATAACATAGCACCGTTTAACAGGCTATATGTACAGAACATCGACTGTTTCCGGGGAAAAATGAGTGAACGGTGGGAAGAACTATCCCATTCTCTTTTTTCTATCAACGGAATAGAAGAACGATTAGACAAATATGGAGAAATATTCAAATGTTCAGGCGCATGGGAACGTGAATACAAACACTGGAACAACAATCCTGTGCCACTCAAAGAGAACGTGTCAGAAGAACTGGATTATGTCAAAAACTGGTATCAGCGCAATTATACACATTTATGTACCTATTTTGATACCATCAATACATATATTCATTCTGTCAAAGAGATTCCCGAACAACAGACAGAAATATACACCTTAGATGGACGCAAAATAAACTCCAAACGGGAAAGTATCCCTAAAGGGATCTATATCATTATCAACACGCGAGGTCGGTTTAAGGAAGTCCTGTAAAAAGTGGATAATCTTGCAAGTTTTTTGCTGATGTATTCGCAGACGACTCTTGTGATTCTTATGGTTGTAAGTGGCTGTATTCACAGACTCCTCCGTCGCAAGCTCCCCCAATTGCGGAATAGGAGCCATTGGGGGAGCTTGCGACGGAGGAGCCTGTGAATACAACTGCAAAAACAGCTGACTTTCTTACGGACATTTCTTCTTTCTTTTTGACACTAAGTATACCCGTAGCGGACAGAATTTTATTAACACAATTAAGATTCGTTTACATATAATCAATCATTGATTTTTGGAAGTTTTATTGATAAATGATTGATATTCAATAAAATACTATTTTAACAAAACGGTATGGCTTTAGGTACAAGAAACATAAGTAGGAACAAAAATAGGAAATACTGATAATCAGCAAGTTATAAAAATACTTGCCCAAGATTCCTGTTTTCCGTCACCAAAACCCATCTTTGTTTTTCGTGGCATTGAAAAATCCGATTTAATTTTTTTAAGAATTTAAATTGTGTAACACCAGATTTCAACCCGAAAAACAGACTTCCTCAAACCCGTTCACCTTGAAAATAAATTTCGTTCACCTTGAAAATGGTTTTAAAGTGCCTTTTAAAAAAATTTTGTTCACCTTGAAATTGGGCCTTCCGTGTACTCTTCTTTCAGGCAAGGCACGTACAAATGTGAATAAATATATATTTTCATGACATAAATTATATTATTTTTACATTCCGGATTCAAGGCTTGAAAACAGCCTTAGAATCGCGCAAATGGAACTTCGGTAAGGTCCGGCCGATTTTACGCGATTCTGCGAGGCTTTGAATTTTAACATTTCAGATTGTCAGAAAAAGCCCGAAATTTATGACAAACAGATAGTATGACGGTGTATAGAGGCTCACATCCGTATCTGCTTCGTCGTATTGAAAGTGAACCGGAGAGGATACCGAAAATCACAGCAACCGATTAGTACGTTTCTGTTATTGTCGGTAATTTGTCTTTGGTAATCATTGCTTGTCTTTTTTGTATATTGTTGAATATCAACTAAAAGGCAAAAAAAACTTGCGAGATCACCCGACTTTTTATAGAATTTTCCCTATCCCGGACTCACTTCTTTTTTTGAAAACAAACCGGAGGCTTTGCGAGGATACAATGTGAAAGAATCCAAACAACTAACTTTCTTCTAAAAATTATCCCGAACTCACGTAATTACTTGCTCCTGCGAGAGTCAGAGATTGTTGTTCTCAAGCATTCTCTCTATTGGCTTCATATTTCTGTCTCTCTTAAATTCCGCCACCAACCAGTTTACTTTGATGATACTTCGCCTCGTTACTATCTCACCTACGTATCCAATCGGCCTTTGACCCGGCACATACATTGTCGATTGCCATTTCAAATCATTCGGCCCTTCGCCCTGACATGCGCGATGCCGGCTGCTTCGCCCTTTGAAATTTGCGAGTCCATACGGGCGTAGGCAACTACGCCCCGTATGGACTTTCACCACAGATACATGACATGTCCGTCATACAAAAAACGCCTGTACGTAAAATAGGTACAGACGTTTTTTCAACATTATAAATATAAATTATTTTCCAGCTTCCATATTAGCCTTGAGATTTGCAAGAGCATCAAGATCACCAAGAGTCGTGCTGGCTACCTTGTTTTGAATAGAAGGAGCCTGTTCTTTTGCCTGACGAGCAGGTTTCTTTGCCGCTGCTTTCCTTGCTTCCTTGGCTTCAGCACGCTGTACATCTTCAAAGATACGGCTGTGCGACAATATGATACGTTTAGCGTCCTTATTGAATTCAATAACCTTGAAATCAAGTTCTTCACCCAATACAGCCTGGCTTCCATCCTCCTTTACCAAATGCTTCGGAGTTGCAAATCCCTCTACACCATATTCAAGTGAAATAACAGCACCCTTATCAAGGACTTCTATAATCTTTCCCCGATGAACAGAATCTTGAGCAAAGACAGTCTCAAAATTATCCCACGGATTACTTTCAAGCTGCTTATGCCCCAAGCTAAGACGACGATTATCCTTATCAATGTCAAGAACCTGTACTTCTATTTCTGCACCAATCTGCGTAAATTCTGAAGGGTGTTTGACCTTCTTTGTCCAAGAAAGGTCTGAGATATGTATGAGTCCGTCAACACCTTCTTCAACTTCTACAAAAACACCAAAATTTGTAAAGTTTCTTACTTTTGCAGTATGCTTAGAACCTACAGGATATTTAGTTTCAATATTTTCCCATGGATCCTCTTTAAGCTGCTTAATGCCCAATGACATCTTACGCTCCTCACGATCAAGAGTGAGGACAACGGCATCAATTTCATCACCAACTTTCATGAAATCCTGCGCACTGTGAAGATGTGCGCTCCAGCTCATCTCACTTACATGGATAAGTCCTTCAACTCCAGGAGCTATTTCGATAAATGCTCCATAATCAGCCATAACGACAACCTTTCCATGTACTTTATCGCCAACCTTTATTGTTCCATCAAGAGCATCCCACGGATGCGGAGTAAGTTGTTTCAAGCCGAGAGCGATACGCTTCTTTTCATCATCAAAGTCAAGAATAACGACATTGAGTTTCTGATCAAGAGAAACAACCTCTTTAGGATCACTGACACGGCCCCATGAAAGATCTGTAATATGAATAAGACCATCAACACCACCAAGATCAATAAACACACCATAAGATGTAATGTTCTTGACAGTACCTTCAAGGATCTGTCCTTTTTCAAGTTTGCCGATGATTTCCTTCTTCTGCTGCTCAAGTTCTGCCTCAATAAGAGCTTTATGGCTGACAACCACATTCTTAAATTCTTGATTGATCTTGACAATCTTAAATTCCATTGTCTTACCTACAAACGTATCGTAATCACGGATTGGCTTAACATCTATCTGGCTGCCCGGCAAGAAAGCTTCTGTGCCAAAAACATCTACGATCATACCACCCTTTGTACGGCACTTTACAAATCCCTTAACAATCTCATCATTGTCAAGAGCCGCATTCACACGATCCCAAGAACGAGCCTGACGTGCCTTTTTGTGGGAAAGTACAAGCTGCCCTTTCTTGTCTTCTTGATTATCGATATATACTTCAACTGTGTCACCAACCTGAAGTTCAGGACAATAACGAAACTCATTCTTAGAAATAACACCGTCAGACTTGTAACCGATGTTGACAACAACCTCACGGTCATTGATTGAAATAACCTTACCATCAATAACCTCATTGTCACTTACATTGTTGAGGGTACTTTCATAAGCTTTTGTTTCTTCTGCAATGTTTGCAGCGCTTTTGCCATCGTTTTCGAATGATTCCCAATCGAAATCTTCAAGCGGTTTAATATTCTTTGTTTCCATAAAATAAAAGTTTGTAATTTAATAATGTTAGACATTATGTTGATAACCTAATCGGCTGCAAAGGTAATACTTTTTTATGGTTCCAACAACTTTTTATTCTTTTTACAAAAGAGGATTAGAAATCACCCATGTTCGAAAGATTTTTTTAGTGCATTTTCGTCTCTCATGCAATAATGCGGTTTTTCGGAGCCACTATTTGGAGATGCCATCGCCCTGCCTTCTGCCGGCCTCCCCCTTTGCTTATGGCTATACAGAGTTTTTAAGGTAAAATCAATTGTTTTTGCCGGTGAACATTCTGTCTCTCTCAGGGGCATTTCTTCTTTCTTTTTGACACTAAGTATACCCGTAGCGGACGGAACTTTATTAACGAAATTAAGATTCGTTTACAATTTGACGACTACTTATTTTTTGAAGTTTTATTGATAAGAGTCTGATAATCAATAAAATACTATTTCAATATAAACGATGCGGTTTCAGGCACAAGGAGTATAGGCTGGAGCAAAATAGGATATACTGATAATCAACAGGTTATAAAATTTCTTGTCTGATATTCTTGTTTTTCGCCACCGGAATCAATCTTTGTTTTTTCGTGGCCTTGAAAATTCGATTATAATTTTTTAAGAAATCAAATTGAACAATACCGGATTTCAGCCCGAAAAACGGACTTTCTCAAACTCGTTCACCTTGAAAATAAAATTCGTTCACCTTGAAAATATTTTTAAAGCGCCTTTTAAACAAATTTGGTTCACCTTGAAAATTTATTTCCGGCGTACTCTTTTTTCAGACGAGACACACGTGAATGTAAATAAATGTATCTTTTCCAGATTAAAATTGTATTATTTTTACATTTGGGATTCAAGGCCTGAAAACAGCCTCAGAATCGCACAAACGGAACTTCGGCAAGGTCCGGACGATTTTATGCGATTCTGCGAGGCCTTGATTTTAACATTTCAGATTGTCAGAAAAAGCCCGCAAATTATGACAAGGCAGATGGTATGGCGATGGGGATGACCAAGCCGGTTTATGAGGACAACGGCCTTGTTGCGACGTGACAGCCGGACCGGTAAACAAGGTATATATCTGTACCCGACTGCGTCACTTAACCTATATAATGGGGCCGTCAGAAAAAGGTTCAGTTGCTGCGCTCCATAAGTATTTGAGTTGGTGTCGTCGACATCGACTGTAATCCTCTTTGGAGGCTTGTCGTACGAGGATAGGAATTTGCCGATGAATACATCGACGCTGACAAACAATGAATGCCGAAATCAGGCTCGACGATGTCGGAGGATATGTTCTGAGCATCTGTGGTCAGATGAAGCAGACAAGCCTCTTTCCTCAGATAGTCGAGAATGCGTAGTTCAAGGGAAGTCCTGCTGTTGGCGGCATTGTCAATTACATTGCGGACAACGTAGTGGAAACACTCCCTGTATGTCTCCGGATTGAAGCTACGGGCTTACATATGGTCTCCACATGACGTATGGCACTCACACAGATGCCAAGTTCTTCAAACAGAGTCTCGTATTTCATAAGAAACGAGAACGCATCTTTGGCTTTAGGCTCAAGGATGTCCATTGCACCCAGCATCCGGTTGCCCATTCAACTCAATCTGACAGGTTCATAAATATGGCTGCCACCCTCATGTCTGGAGGCAGCAGCCACGAAATGTCCGTCAGATGGTATTGCAGCCATATCTTGCCAATCTTTTGTGCAAGTTCCACGAAATCAAGATCTTCAACGTAGACACTCTTCATGCAGTTTCCTAAGTGCGACTCCCATCAAGATGGTGTGCAATGCCGGACCGCTCTTCAGATTGTAATCCCATCGGAGACTCCGTAATCAGGATCATGACCGAGCTTGACTATGACGGAATCAACAGCATATCGTACATCCTCCTTCTTGTTGGAGTCGGAAACTCTCATGTCAAGTGCCGTAACATCCGAGTGTTCCAATGGTCTGCCAAGATGCTTCGACGGAATACCGAGAATTAGCAGCAATTTCTGGTGGTTCACCGTTATGCTCCCATCCATTACCACGACATAGGATTATTCTTTGGTCTTGCCCTCCTCATAAACAGAGAAGACGAGTTTGAGCATCCAATTCCACAGGTGGTATATGAGGGGCTTTGTCTGTCTCCGTCAGAGATTTGAGTTTTGCATTCTCTTTACGAAGGCGTTTGAACTCTTCTTCAAAGGTCTCCTGACAGTGAGTGTTGAGAATCTGATTTTTCATTGATATGAGTAGCGTAAATAGTTCTATATAGACTATAAAGTTACAAAAACAACGATTATCCGCATTCTCATGTGCTATTTCGTCTCTGAAAACAAGAATTTTCAGCACGTGATTTTTATTAAAATCATGGTGTTTTGAATGTCGTTTTTAGATACGCCAAACTGAACACCCTAACAATTTTGAATGAAAGTGACAGTAAAAAAATCAAAAAAGTACATTCTATAAAGCAACCTTACACAACCGCCCATACATATAAACATAGTCTTCATCTTGGACTATTTGAAGTTTTTTGTCTGTTAACAGGACGCGTTCTGTTTTTTTCCTGACGATGAGGAGTAAATTTTCTCAATGCTTCTAAATTAAACTCGAACAATGCACGCCTTACTTTATGAATTTTTTTCCAGCTCAAAATAGAATGAAATTTCTTATAGTAAGATTTTTCAATTTTTTTGTTCTCGATTTCAAGCGATGTAACTGTGTCTATGATTTTTTCGTATTCATCCTCACTCAAACTGTTTTCTCCCTTGCGCATTAACTCCCTCTGTTGATCCATAAGTTTACGTTGCTTTCCAAACATTTCATGAAGTAAAGGGAACAATTTCAAACTTTCTTGAGGAGAAAGTTCCGCTTCTTGTGTAACAAAACTCTCCATTTTCTGCTTAAATTCTTCAGGAGAAAATTTCCT
The DNA here is from genome assembly GCA_964554265.1 of uncultured Bacteroides sp. GTDB lineage: Bacteria > Bacteroidota > Bacteroidia > Bacteroidales > Bacteroidaceae > RGIG8745. Next base: position 15,595 of record CAZKOB010000056.1, read on the forward strand.
CTTATTTTCTTGTTTATCAGATTGCCCATACATACAGAACACTGTAGACAGAGCAACAAAAAACAATATTATTCTTTTCATAAATTTGCGGTATTACTATTAAAATAAAAGTTCATCAAACAGATCTTGCCATTTTTCTTCAAAATCCTGCACCTGAAAGATAACAGTATATATCTTCATTATCAAGCATTGTATAATTTATGACATCCTCTTGATATTCATAGTCATAATCATCATATTCATCTGTATAGATGTCAAAAACATCGGCAACCTGTAGGGCTGTAGCATTATTTGTGTCATTTAATTGTATGTAAAACATGATACATGCTATACATGCAGCAGCCACAGAACACCATCCCAACCAAAACAAATGCTTACTTTTTGCCTTTTCATTTGCAACAAAAGGCATTTCTTGTTGTGGTAAATTATCCATTATGCGTTCTGTCAAGTTTGTAAAATAACTCTCCGGAACTATGAAGGGATTCTTTTTCCCATATTTCTGTAAAATTTTTCTTTCTTCTATCATAGAAATCATTATTTATACTTTGGATAGAATAAACTCTTCAAAGTTTAATCTCTTTCATTAAAAAAAGATTCTATTTTTTTTACAGCAAGATGATAGGAAGCTTTCAATGCCCCTATACTTGTGCCAAAAATCTCTGCCATATCCTCATATTTCATTTCGTTAAAATATTTCATATTAAACACAGCCTTTTGTTTATCTGGAAGCCTGTTGACTGCTTCTTGCAGCATAATTTGTATTTTGTCCCCATCAAAATAGATATCACTTTCAAGACGTTCGGCAAAATTTTCATTTTCATCGTTAATAGATACGGACAAATGATTATGACTGAGAAAAGTCAGACTTTCATTATATGCTATTCTATACAGCCATGTTGACAATTTAGAATCACCTCTGAAATTCGATATATTGTTCCAAGCTTTTATAAATGTATTTTGTAATACATCATCTGCATCCTCATGGTATATTACCATACGCCTTATGTGCCAATATAACATCTGACTATACTTATCCACTATTTCAGTAAAAGCCTGACGAGATGTTCGCGAATCTTGAAGTCGCAATATTATATCTTGTTCATTATAGTTATCCATCATTCTATTTTTTTGCTCAGACACAAAATGGTATATGATTCGTTCTGCTTGCTATACCACCAATTTTGACTCCATCCGACATAAAGGGTTTATTGGTCCAAACAAAAATCCGTGTTTATATCATTAAATAACATAAACACGGATCTCATATATCCTTTTATTAAAATACACACTAATAAATATAAAGTCTTTTTATAACCTACCTACATCTACCGCAAATATACCTTGCGCACTATTTTACCTATTTTGAGGATATAACACCCTTTAGACAGATTACTCAGTTCTATTGTTTTGTCCTGACTATCTATTCTTTGCGTATTGACTTTTATTCCTGCAATATTATATATTTCCAGAACCATCTGAGCAGCATTCTTCACATTGATGGTCGACTCATATACTGTAATCGTCACATTATGCTGTTCATTTTCTATTTCACTTTTTTGTATGTCATCATCCATCGCAACCGAAGGTATTGCAAATGTAAACGACACTATTATAAGTATGAGTAGTTTTTTTATCATATATTCTCCTGTTTTACATTACGATGCAAATATATATTTCTTTGTTGAAAAAAACAAGTTTATCGGATGTTTTTTCTTCATGTTATTTTTATGTACCATGGCATGCATCAATAATACCGCAAAAGAATATAATAACCACACGAGTTCGCATTTAAGAAAATCCTGTAAAAGTTGGTAATATTGCAAGGTCTTTTGCTGATTGGATACATAGATTCTTCTTGTTATTTTAAGTAGATGTATTCGCAGATTCCTCTTATAAATTTTATGGTTGTAAGAGGCTGTGCCGAAACTCATTTTTTTGAAAATATAAACTTACAGTTTGAAAATTGAGCATCCTAAAAGACTAAAGAAAGGGCCGTATCATTACTCAATACAGAGTTTGATACGACCCTTTTAAATATTATAGTTATAATCTGTAACTTTTGGGAGTAGTCATTTCAGTTTCGGCACACCCTCCAAAAGCATCTGACTTTTTCCTGCGAACATGCGGACATTCTTATGGACATTTCTTCTTTCTTTTTGACACTAACTCCACTCATCGCGGACGGAACTTTATTAACACAATTAAGATTAGTTTGCATTCTGTCTATTATCGTTTTTTTGATATTTTATAGATAAATGATTGATAATCAACAAAATGCTATTTTAATAAAACGATGCAGTTTTAGGTGTAAGAAGTAGTGGTCGGGACAAAAACAGGAAATACTGATAATCAGCAAGTTATAAAAATATTTGCCAAATATACTTGTTTTTCGCAGCCGGAATCCATCTTTGTTTTTCGTGGCATCGAAAATCCGATTTTACTCTTTTTAAGAAATCAATTTAGCCAACATCAAATTTCAGCCCGAAAAACGGATGTTCTCAAACTCGTTCACCTTGAAAATAAATTTCATTCACCTTGCAAATGTTTTTAAAGTGCCTTTTAAATAAATCTTGTTCACCTTGAAAATTGGCCTTCCGTGTACTCTTTTTTCAGGCGAGGCACACGCGAGTGTGAATAAATGTATCTTTTCAGAATGTAAATTATATTATTTTTACATTTGAAAATAAAGGCCCGAAAATGGCCTTAGAATCGCGTAAACGGAACTTTAGTCAGGTCTGGCCGATTTTATGCGATTCTGCGAGCTTGGAATTTTAACATTTCAGATTGTCAAAAAAAGGCCTGGATTTTTAACAACCAGATAGCGTGGCGATGGGGATAACCAAGCTGATTTATGAGGATGCCAGGGCCTCATGAAAAGACATCAAAGAATAGCGAAACTCTTCGATGAGAATTTTTTGTGACACGATGATGAAGTCAGGATACCAAACTTGCAGGATTACCAACTTTTATAGGACTTTCTTAAACCAAACTCGCATAATAACTACAAGCTCTTAGCCCAAACTAAATAGTCATAACAAAATCCTTTCTTTTAAAATAGATTTCTAAAGTGATATACATTGATTTTCTTTTGCAAGAATTGTACTCTTAAAAACTTGCTTAGCTTCTTCCAAAATAAAATCTACATTTTTGTATCTGGAAGAGATATGTCCTAACATCAATCTCTTCGCGTTACACAGCTTTGCCATTTCCGCAGCTTGAATTGCCGTAGAATGAAATGTTTTTTTTGCAAGTTGAATATCTTTGTTACAGAATGTACTTTCATGATAAAGCAAATCCACTCCTTGTAATTGCCCAGCATTATTGGGACAAAATAGCGTATCAGAACAATAGGCATAACTTCTTGCAGGCTCCGCAGGTGTAGTAAGCAAATAGTTTGGAATAATGTCTCCATCAACAGTTTCGTAATCCATACCTGCCTTTATATTATTTATATAGCACAAAGGTATACCGAATGCATCTATTGCCTCCCTTTTGATATGGGGAAGTCCTTGTTTTTCTTTAAATAAGAAACCACAACATTCTATTCTATGTTTCAATGGAATAGTATATACTTCTACCGACTTGTCCTCAAATATCAAAGCCGCTTGTTTAGTGTCTATAGGATGTATTTCCACTCTATATTCCAATCTTGGACAAAAATAATGAAGCTGGCATTTCAGAACTTTCTCTAAACTGTCCGGGCCATAGACATTCAAAGTAGATGTACGTCCAAGCAGAGAAAATGTTGATATAAGCCCGATAAGCCCAAAACAATGATCGCCATGTATATGGGAAATGAATATATCATTTATGTTCGCAAAACGAAGCCGACTCTTGCGCAACTGCATTTGTGCTCCTTCTGCACAATCCACCATAAATAACTTCTCTCTAATATTTATTACCTGAATAGCACCGAAATGTTGTATTGTCGGCAGTGTACATCCGCACCCCAGAATGTTTATCTCGAACTTTTCCATTTTGATTTACAATATAAAATAAAGAACATCTGCGTTTCCAGAAACCAACAATGAAGCTGCAGCTATCAAACCCGCGACAAGAGCGAGGACAAGCTTAACGGCCTTCCCTTTAAGTTCCACCATAATGAATAGAAATGCAAGACATGTCTTCCGTTCCCGGCCTCCCCACCGTGCGTGCGGCGACCGCGGAAGCGAGGCCTGGAGTGTGGGGACGAGGAAATACGCTGGACAATCGAGCAGGTCGGGAAACGAAAGTTTTCAGACCTACTTTCGTTTCCTTTCCTCTCACACCACCGTACATGCCATTCGGCATACGGCGGTTTGACTTGTTTCCAAAACATGACGTTGGATGTAATAGTCAAGACAACAGACTAAGGCTCTGCGTGTAAGGATATATTTGGATATGGCTCTTGCAACACATGTACGCCTCACACCCATTCATAGCGGTTGCCACAATAGGATTTGAGTTTGGTCAAGTCATTTCTATGCCAGATTTCCGAAGCCCCATGCTCTTTTCCTGAGAGTCTTCCACTGCTTCCAGATTACTTTGCGCAACATCGTGCGGATATGTTCGTCTATCTTCTCCATTTTGCCTTTCATTGAGCCAATGGCAAAGTAGTTTATCCATCCGCGGATATCCAGTTGAGCAAGTTGTAGTCTTTCGTCCATGGGGATGCTCCACGAACGTTTGCAGAGCTTCTTGAGTTTGCGTGTGAACTTGTCAACGGAATCCTCGTGAGGCCGTGCTTTCCTGACCCTCTTGTGGGGATTTCCAAAATCCGAAACCAAGATATTTGAGTTTGCTCGGACGGCAGATGTACGTTTTGGACGCATTTACCTTTAACCCGAGTTACGATCTATCCAATCGGTTATAGAGTGCATCACTCAAGTAGCGCTCGCTCTGCTTCCTACTGCTATCACGCAATCGTCAACATATCGAACGTACCGCAGTCCTCTGTTCTGTAGCTCCTTTCAAGTTCGTTGATAATGACATTGCTTAGCAATGGGACAGGTTGCCACCTTGTGGCGTGCCTTGCCCTGTCGGTGAGTAAGTCCCCTTGTCCATTACGCCTGCTTTGAGATACTTGCGTATCAGTGACTCAGCATCAGGGTCTTGGATACTCGACCTACGTAACTCAGCAGTTTGTCTTGTGGCACGTCGTCGAAGAACTTCTCCAAGTCTATGTCTATATCCACTATCCATTCATATCCTTCATTGAGGTATTCCAGCAGTTTCCACAGGACCTGCTCACAGCTCCTGTGGGAGCAGAAGCCGTAGCTTTGCGATTGGAACTCCTGCTCGAAGATTGGACTCAGTACTTGAACTATGGTCTGTTGGATTGTTCTGTCTACGGCCGTTGGGATACCGAGTTTCCTTACCCCACCATTCGGTTTGGGTATCTCTATCCTGCGTACCGGTTGAGGTCGGTATTCCCGCTCCAGAATTGAACGCTTGATTTCCGAATAGTTCCCCTCATGTAGGTGGCAAACCCGTCGACACCACCCACGACGCCTCTGTTGCCAATTACTTGTTCCTGCGCGAGGCGGATATTGCTTTCTTCAAGTATTCTTTCTATTAACCGCATGTTTCCGTCTTTCTTAATTTCCGCGGCCCGAAAATCGACTTAATTTGGAGGTGCGTCGGATCTTACGTCTCGCCTGAACATCTAATCAGCCTATGTCGTGACACATACATTGTTAATTAACGGTTCAATTCATTCGGCCCTTCGCATTGACATGCTCGATGTCGGCTACTTCAGTCTCTGCTGACTCCTCGGAATTCGTTATTACTATGGTCATGAGCCACTGCCGAGGCCTCACGGGATAAGCCCTACATCTTTCATCGTTTACTCGCCCGATTTACGCATCAAGGTTACGGTTGCCTTTGGGAACTTTGATGTATTTTACCTTCTTGTCCGCTTGATACACCTTAGTATCGGATTTCTGTTCGTCAAGCCACGATTTCGCTATCGCTTCTTCTCTCCCAAGGGTCGCCCCTTGAAACTTGCGAGTCGCTATGAGATTCGTCGGCAACTACGCCCCTTATGGACTTTCACCATAGATGCGACATCTTCCTTTAAGTTCCACCATAATGAATAGAAACGCAAGACATGTCTTCCGTTCCCCCGGCCTCCCCGCCGCGCGTGCGGCGACCGCGGAAGCGGAAGGC
>CAZKOB010000057.1:0-21615 GCA_964554265.1 uncultured Bacteroides sp.
TCACGTCATTCAGACAAGTGCCTCAGTGTCCATATCGATTGGCTGAATAGTTACACCTTGAATTATAAATGTAAAAATAATATAATTCTCATCCAAAAAAGATACATTTATTCACATTCTCGTGTGCCTCGCCTGAAAGAAGAGTACATGGAAGACCAATTTTCAAGGTGAACAAAATTTGTATAAAAGGCACTTTAAAAACATTTTCAAGGTGAACGAAATTTATTTTCAAGGTGAACGGGTTTGAAAAGGTCCGTTTCTCGGGCTGAAATTTGATGTTGCCCGGATTAATTTCTAAAAAAATCTAAATCGGATTTTTCAATGTCACGAAAAACAAAGATGGGTTTTGGCGACGGAAAACAGGAATCTTGGACAAGATTTTTTATAACCTGCTGATTATCAGAACATCCTATTTTAGTTCCAACCTGTACTTCTTGCATCTAAAACTGCATTGTTTTGTGGAAATAGCATTTTATTGATTATCAATTATTTATCTATAAAATACCAAAAATTCGATAATCGAGTGAATGCAAACGAATCTTAATTGTGTTAATAAAGTTCCATTTGATACGAGTGAACTTAGTGTCAAAAAGAAAGAAGAAATGCCACTGAAAAAGACCGGATGTTCACCGGCAAAAGTCAACTGCTTTTACCTTATTGTAGAAAGACAATGGGCTGTAAGGTAAATGTGTCTTGCAATGAAAAGTATATGATTTCAATTGGCTGTTTCTGCAAGTCCGGACAGATGACAGTCTGCCTGATTTTACTCATTGCAGTTTGTCTGTTTCCCGAAAAGTGTGTCATAAAAATACGGCAGGATGTATTTGGAAAAAAACATCCTGCCGGTCGTTTCCTGAAAAAATCCGTCTCACGACGTTCTACAATCTTTTCAAATCATTAAAAAGTTGTATTACGATTATATAGTTTTTATAATTATGGATTTATCTAACTACAACTTTATATGATTTGCCGTTTGCACGTACAATGTAGATGCCGTTTGAAACTGTGTCGGCCGATACAGCTGCACCGTTCACACTGTAAATTCGTGCATCTTCTGCACCTTCTACACTGATCCGTCCTCCAACAACCGAGATTCTGACCGGATTAGCCTCTACATTCTCTACCGTAGTCGTGAATCCGAAATCTGAGTTGTCGCCTTCTGTCAGATAATAAAGGGTAAATTTGTCTGCCGAGAACCAACTTCCTGTAAATGCTTCACCGAGAGTCACCTCCGGATCTGTAGATACACCGATTGTAAGTTCATGGTCTGTCACTTCTATTTCTTCAACATAAGCCCAGTTCCAGCCTTTGCTTGCATATGGAATGTCTAAAGTGCTTTCATCAATCTCGTCTTCCGGAATGCCGGCATTGATCGCATCCTGATAAGCTTTCTCATATGCTTCCTGATAGATTTCTCCTCCGGCATTATTATTGTTAACGATAGAAGTCTTGTAGATATTGTGGCCTGCAAGTGCAAAAATGTAAGCGTTTTCTCCGTCTGCACGTGTTGCCACCTTCATACGATATGTACCGTTTGGCAAATTGTAAACAGTCTGCTTTGCCGTAAACTCCAGCGTACCGGCTGTTGAGTTGTAAGAGTCTATATAGCGGTCGGAAGAACTCTTTGTGAATGCCTCTCCGGCATTTGTATATTTATTGCCGTTGCCTTTGTTTACCTCCCATCCCGTAAGATAATCGTCGCCACTGTCTGTCGCATCCGCATTTTGGATAAGGAAACTCATGTCTGCATTTTCGCCGGCAGGTTGTGTAAGCATGGCATCGTCTACAGCTACTGTCAGTTTCAATGTAAGAGCTTTGATTTCTGCCGCTGTAGGTTCTGCCTTGAGTGCATTCCAGTTGTCTGCAACGATTGTGTTCAGATTGGCTACTGCCTCAGCTTTCAAAGATGTATTTGCAAGGGCGTCGATGACACGCTCCGTATACAGTTCGGTGTATGTCCTGCAAGCGTCGATAAGGGATGTCAATGCCGGAATTGCAAGATATGTGGTCGTATCGGAAGCTACAATCGCATCTACACGAGCAAGAACTGTGTTCATCAAACCTTTTGCGTCCTCATCGGCAAGTGATGTTGCATATTCTGTTGCAGATGCATAAGTGCCTTCCGCAAAAGCATTGTATTTGCTGACTGCGTTCTGTGCTGTGGCAATAGCTGCATTGAGTGCATCGAGAACTGCTTGAGCTTCCGCCTGTGTGGTATCGGCATTGACGGCTTTGGCTGTAGTTATGGCTTCTGCAAGTGCTGCCTTGTCGCCATTGAGTGGCAATACTATCTCTTCTGCCACAGCCAGACGGTTCTGAATATCTGCTATTATTGCAGAAGTGCCAAGTTCGCCGACGTAAAGCAGTTTGAAATTCGTCACAAGAAACCAGCCGTCACTTCCGCTCTTGTCTTCTTTCTTTGAAATAAAGCCGATTTTAAGACAGCCGTCGTTGACGTTGATTTCAGGAGTGGTAAATTGCTCCCACTCTGTAGACAGCATCGCTTCTGTTGCATAATTCGACTCCACTGTGATTCCTGCATTTGAAGTGGCATACGCGTGCTGGGCTACAACTTCTCCGTTTGTCCAGCCTTCACAAGTCAACACATATCTGCCTTCAGGAAGTCCGGTGAGTTCTTGGTTGACAGACATTGTGGAGAACTGCCATGACCACATGTTGAAGCATGAAATGTTTCTTCCCACTTCTTCTGCCGGCTTGTTCTTTGCTCCGATATCCGTACCTGAGTCCGGAAGATCAGACGACTGTGTTGTCCATCCGCTTGAAGTGATGGTGCAGTCTTCTGTATATTCAAGTTCTTCGCGGAACGAAGGATTCTTTATGAAATAAGACATGTCTGCCGGATTGTCTGCTGTTGCCGATGGTATCTGGCTCAAATAATAGGTCTTTATGGCTTCTTCCATCGCTGCAGGACCTTTGAGTGCCTCTTCGTAAGTGATGGTGCCGTTCTGTAACAGGTCGGCATAAGTGTCGTATTCTGCATTCAGGGTCTCGACACCCGGATAATCCGTGGTCTGTACAAGCGCGACCATACGCTGAAGGGTCTTTTCCATTGTGTCGAGCGAAGCTTTGACGGTCTTTATGCTTCTGAGAAAATCTTGTAAGGCCGCAGTACCGTTTTCGTAGGCTTCGTCTTCGCCCGTATCATAGATTTCGGAAGCTCTCATCAATGAGTCTGCCACAAAATCGTAGATTGTCGGATAGTTGGAAGAAAAATGCTCTGTCGCATACTCCAACGCTCCGTTGTATGCACTCTGGAATACAGTCTGTGCATCTGAGGCAAGGGATACGAATTTCCATTTGCCGTAATTGGAAATACCCTTGTCGCACCATATCTTTGAGCCTTCATTTGTTTCGTCAAGACCAAGATATTTGGAATTGCTCTTGAGTTTCAATCCCGAATATTCGCCGTCTATATCTTCTATTGTATACTGTGCATGGTCGAGACTTGTCGCAAGTTCTTCTTCATCGTAAAAATAGCAGTCCCACGTATTCCAACTGGAAGTTATTATTCCTAAATATTTTCCGGCGCCGACATTCTTCAGTTGTACGAGTCCTTCGTCTGAAGTGACTACATACCATTGCTGGTTGTTGTCGTTGGGGTTGGATGTCGCGAGCTTGCAATAACCTTCATCGTAGCTCATCATAAGACCGGATTCGTTTTGAATCTGGTAGACTACTGTCGCGCTGAGTTCCTGACCTGTCGCCTTGATTGATAGCAGCAGACAGATTGCCGACAAAAATAGAATGGAAACTTTTTTCATAATTTAGAATTAGTTTGATTGAATAAACATTTTTCCGACTACAAAATTAGATATAATGAAAAATAACCGAATGGGAAAATTCAGTGATAAAGGTCGAAAAATACGTTTTTTTTGTGCTTTGATAGGAAATAAATCAGTTTTTTGATTCTATCTGTGATTGTGAGTGAGGATTAATATGGATTTGTTGGCTTTAGCCCTTGTTCCGTCAGTATGTCCCTTGAAAGTGTCAGGGTATGCCACCTGTATATACTGGCTTCACCATTGCGTCACCCCTGCATAATTCCAATGGATATATATATCTGATTTTGCAGGAGTCTGTGAATACATCAGCAAAAATAAACCGAACTCGCGCAGATATATACCTTACTTATCAGTCTAACTGTCATGCAGCAACAAGGCTGACGTCCTCATAAATCGGCTTGGTTATTCCTCACCGTCACACTATCTGATTGTCATAATTTATGGGCTTTTTTTGACAATTTGAAGTGTTAAAATTCAAGGCTCCGAGAATCGCATAAAATCGGCCAAACCTTACCAAAGTTCCATCTGCGCGACTCTAAGGCCATTTTCAGGCCTTGAATCTCAAATGTAAAAATAATACAATTTTTATTCTGAAAAGATACATTTATTCACATTCGCGTGTGCCTCGCCTGAGAAAATAGTACACGGAAGGCCAATTTTCAAGGTGAACCAAATTAGTTTAAAAGGCACTTTAAAAACATTTTCAAGGTGAACGAAATTTATTTTCAAGGTGAACGAGTTTGAGAATGTCCGTTTTTCGGGCTGAAATTGGATATTACCCGAATTAAATTCTAAAAAAAATCTAAATCAGATTTTTCAATGTCACGAAAAACAAAGATGGATTCCGGTGGCGGAAAACAAGTATCTTGGATGAATGATTTTATAACTTGTTGATTATCAGTGTATCCTATTTTGTTCTCTGCCCATATTTCTTGTTCCTAAAGTTGCACTGTTTTGCTAAAATAGTATTTTGTTGATTGTCAATTGTTTATTAATAAAGATTCAAAAAATCAGCTATCAACAGGATGTAAACGAATCTTAAATGTGTTAAAAAGATTCCGTCTACAATGAGTGGACTTAGTGTCAAAAAGAAAGAAGAAATGTATCAAAAAAGTCAGTTGCTTTTGCCTGTGTATTCACAGACTCCTCCGTCGTAAGCTCCCCAATTGCTCCTATTCCGCAATTGCCCCTAACTTATAGGGGGGGGAGTCTGGTTACCTTGCTCGTTGGAATACCAATAGTGAATCAACATGCTGGTTGCCAATATAATAGCATTTACATCAGCAAAAAAATAACAGATTTAACTTTTGAATCGATTTTCGCGTGTCACCTAAAACCGCAAATATTAGAATTGTAATCTATTTATGTTTAATTACTTATAAACCTTAACGTGTTTTTCAATGGAGTCGGGAATATATTGATGCAACAGTTTTGGGATAGACCACAAAAGGATTGTCTATCCCAAAACCGGACGCTTTTCAAAGATATGCGGCCATTCTGCTTATGTATTTGCCGATAATGTCAAATTCAATATTGACTTTTGTTCCAATTTCCATATCATGGAAATTGGTGTTTTCAAATGTATAAGGAATTATGCACACCTGGAAAGAATCTTCTGTGGGATTACAAACCGTAAGGCTTACTCCATTCACCGTTACCGAACCTTTATCGACTGTTATATATCCACGACGCGCCATCTCGCGGTCGGTTTGATACCTGAAGGTGAAGACATAGCTTCCCTGAGCGTCCTCTTTTCTTTCGCATATTGCGGTCTGGTCCACATGTCCCTGAACAATATGTCCGTCGAGACGTCCGTTCATCATCATGCTACGTTCGACATTGACTTTGTCACCGACTTCAAGAACCCCGAGATTGGAACGGTCGAGAGTTTCCTTCATGGCTGTAACCGTGTACGTGCCGCCTTCTATATGAACAACAGTAAGACATACACCGTTATGTGCCACGCTCTGATCAATCTTCAGTTCGTCCGCAAACGAACACTTTAGAGTGAAATGGACATTTTCCTGTTCCTTTTCAATACCGACAACGATTGCCGTCTCTTCTACAATACCGGAAAACATAATCTTAAATTATTATTGTTATTTTGAATTTAACAGGATGCAAAGGTATTGTTTTTAATCAAAATACATAAAAAAAGGAATAATAAAAGACAAAACATTTGAAGCATTAAGTCCAAGGAATTATCTTTGTCTTACTTATTCAACATAAAAACCACATCATGAAAACAAAATTAATAAGTATTGCCGCTGTCATGACGGCAGCAATGCTGATTGCAAGTTGTAGCGATGACAACAACATGACATCCGTATCGCCGGTTTTCAAAGAACTGACGATAGAGTCACAACCCATCTACACAGGACAGTATGCGTACGCAAAGGTAAGTTATAGTAATCCCGGAGCATACATATATTCATCAGAATACAGTTATTCCGTAGACCAAGGCAATTCTGAAACATGGACAGTCACGGACCCGACAAAACAAGAACCGAACTTCAAATTCAAGGTTCCTGACTCTCCGGGAACATATAAGGTTACCTTCAAGGCAACCAAAATCAGATACTCTTCTACTGATGCCAACGGAGCCATATACGGAAGTGCAAACAGTGTAACATCTACATTCCGTGTGCAGGCCGCTGATGTAATCGACGCATGCTGGGGAGACACACGTGTACATATAGACAGCGTATTGGCTGTCACTGATACTCTTGACGGCCGGAAAATGTGGAAGGGAACCGTCAGATTCAGTTCTGCAGAAGACGCTGATGTACTTCCTATGAAGCGTATCTATGGTTTCAGCACCGACAACAAGCTGGTGAAGGTAGAAGAAACAGCAACTTATGAACTGGGATATGTAAGGCAATATGAAGATGCACTCGACGGTTACAAATATGACAGTATACAGAACTGGACCGCATTGTCATCCATCGTAGGATTGACAAACATGGAAGGGTATACTAAGGACAACTCTTCTATCACCCTTACCGGAAGTGTCGCACACCTTTATCCTGTGGACAGTTGGACGCGACTCACAACAACACGTGAATGTGCCAATGTCGTAAACGCGTTTTGGAGTGGACAACTTGAAAAATATAGTTGCACACTATATTCTGAGAAAACAGTGTGCGTGGCAAGCGTTTGGTGCGAGAACGACAAAATCATTTTCAACAGGACATACACAAAGTTATAACGCTTGAAATGGGTCAAGAACAGGACTGATGTGCGAAGCTGAATCCACCGGTTCTGTTCCTGATTTTAAGCCAATCTCCGATTTTTCAATCAAAAAACAACGAATATGAGCAACATTTCTATTGCTTCGTTGCTGTTTGCTGTGATTTGTCCGGCAACATTAAACGCAACAGTACCCCAATCGGAAAGCCGTCCCGATTCAGTCTATCTCTTGTCGTATGCTACCCCGTCCAATCCCAAAGAGGGCATACGCTTGGCATACAGTGTGGACAATAAATACTGGATAGGAATAGGGAACAACTATTCTTTCGTAAACAGTGACTTCGGCACATGGGGAGCACAGAAAAACATGTATGCCCCTTCTATGCTTCAGGACACAGACGGTACATGGTATGCCGTGTGGGGGCTTAACGAGAAAAGTCCACAGTTCGCCACCACATTGACATACGACTTGTGGACTTGGAAACCGCAAGACTATCCTTTTGCTGTGAAAGGTGAAAATGTAATCGCTCCGGTAATCACAAAGGAGCAAGGAAAGTTCGTCGTGACATATAAAACCTCCAATGGCAATGTATACCGTACTGTAAGTGAGGATTTCAAGACATGGAGCGAATCTGAAAGAACAGATGAAAGCAACTATAAGCCAAGACTTGTCAAGGCCATTGTCAACGGTATCGAACGAGAGGGCGAAGTGAACCGTGTGGCATGGCAGCTTGTAAATAACCTTATAACCAATGTCAATGCAACCGCCTACAGGGATCAGCGTGACAATGAACGTATGGCAGACGATGAATGGAGATTCAAAGGGCTTAAGGACGTGAAAGCGTCACTTACCGTTCATCAGAATGATACCAAAGTTATCAGTTCCGATTTGATCGGTATCTTCTTTGAAGACATAAACTATGCTGCAGACGGCGGTCTGTATGCGGAGCTTATACAAAACAGAGATTTTGAATATTCACGAAACGATCGTAATGAGTGGAACTCAAAGACATCATGGAGCCTCAATGGCGAAGGTACAGAATGGACAATAGAAACAGAAACTCCTATCCATGCCAACAACAAACACTATTCTGTGCTGAACACATCCCAACCGGGCGCCAAACTCATTAACACAGGATTTGATGGTATTGTAATAAAAGAGGGAGAGAAGTATAATTTGTCGTTGTTTCTCCGCACCTCCGACAAGAAAGGGCAGAAGATAAAGGTGAGCCTTATGAATGAAGACAAGGTCATAGCATCTGCCACATTTTCAGCCGGCACTTCATGGAAACAGCAGAAGGCAACCCTTACTGCAAAATCCGCGGCAGACAATGCCACTCTGTGCATAGAGCCTCTCTCTGCAGGCAAGCTTGCTGTTGATTTCGTCAGTCTTTTTCCGCAGAACACGTATAAGAAGCGCACCAACGGTATGCGCGCCGATCTTGCCCAGCTATTGGCAGACCTTCATCCTCGTTTTGTGCGCTTCCCTGGTGGATGTGCCACTCACGGAAACGGCATAGACAATATTTATCATTGGAAGAATACAGTCGGACCGCTTCATGAGCGCAAGGGCGACTTCAACATTTGGGGATACCACCAAAGTGTAGGTCTCGGATTTTATGAGTATTTCCAGTTCTGTGAAGACATCGGGGCTGAACCTCTTCCTGTTCTCGCAGCCGGAGTGCCGTGCCAGAACAGTTCACGCGGAGGAGACGGCCAGCAAGGAGGAATCCCTATGGAGCAGATGGACGACTATCTGCAAGAACTTCTTGATCTGATAGAATGGGCGAACGGTGATGCCAAGACTTCACCTCTTGCGCGCATGAGAGCTGAAGCCGGACATCCGAAACCGTTCAACCTGAAGTATCTCGGAATAGGAAACGAGGACCTTATCAGTGAGGTTTTTGTTGAGCGCTATAATTATCTGTGCCGTGGCGTGAGAGCCAAACATCCGGAAATAACTGTCGTTGGAACTGTCGGCCCATTCTTCAAGGGTTCTGACTATGAATACGGCTGGAAGATTGCCAAGGAAGAGAAACTGCCGATTGTGGACGAGCATTATTACAATTCACCGGGTTGGTACATCAACAACCAGAACTTTTACGATGCATACGAACGCAACTCCACAAAAGTTTATCTTGGTGAATACGCTTCCAAAGGGAACAACCTTGAGAACGCTCTTGCAGAAGGCCTGCACATTACAAACCTTGAACGCAACGGCGATGTGGTGATCATGTCTTCATACGCTCCTCTTCTTGCAAAGGAAGGACACACTCAGTGGAATCCGGATTTGATATATTTCAACAACACTGAAGTAAAGCCTACTGTCAATTACTATGTCCAGAAACTGTGCGGCCAAAATTCCGGTTCGCAATACATTCACAATATTCTGAATGTCAGTACCAACAACGAATCCGTGCGTCTACGTGTAGGCTCTTCTGTTGTGAAAGACGAGAAAACGGGTGACATCATACTGAAACTTGTGAACTGTCTGCCGTCGTCGGTCAAGCTCGACATCAATCTCGGCTCCATTGACGGTTACCAGTCAAAAGCTGTAAAGTCCGTCATTACAGGCAACTACAATGAGCGCAACCTGAAGCCTTCAGTTTCAGACATTGAAGTTTCAGATAAGTTTGACTACGAACTTCCAAAATACTCATTCACGGTCATAAGGATTAAAAAGGACGCTAAGAAAAAATAGCGGACATATAAGAGGGTGTGTCTAAATTCATTTTTTTTGAAAAGATGAACTTATAATTTGAAATTAGAACATCCTAAAAGACTAAAGAAAGGGGCATATCATTACTCAATACAGAGCTTGATACGCCCCTATTTAAGTATTGTAGTTACAATCTGTAACTTTTGGGAGTAGTCATTTTCATTTCGGCACACCCTCCTGTATGGATGACCAAGTTTGAGATTGCTGACTTGTTCGGTGTTTTCTTTTGTGACATTCGCAAGGCAATTCATGCTATATATAAAGGTAAAGAGTTGGACGAATGTGATACATAAAGTATATCAAGCAAACCAATGGCATCAATTACGATGTGTATAATCTTGAAATGATTATAGCCGTTGCATTCAGGATATGCTGTAAAGAAAGTATCCTGTTCAGGCAGTTTGTAATAAATGAAATCTGCGCCACCAAGAAGGGAAGCCCGGTCATTGTTCTTCTCTTGTGGCAAGGGTAGAAATCTATGGTATAGTTAATATACAATCAAAAGAATAAGTTGGAACGGCTTACAGACGAAGCGAGATATTGATGCTTCGTCCGTAAGCCGTTTTTTGTTGTGCCATTGCTGCCGCAAACATAGGGCAGACAGCAGCCTGCGCTCCCTCAAGGAAATCAGGTTACCGCTTGTCGGTAGGCGGAACGGTAGCTATCAACCAGCATCCTTTCGATGTCGGATTCACAATAGAGAATTTTGCCACCCAACTGGATATAGGCTATCCGTCCCTCGTTGCGGTAGTCCTGAAGCGTCCGGTGGCTCACTTTCAAACGTGCCGATACTTCCTCGTCAGTGAAAAAACGCTCCCCGTTCAGTGTCGGGTGGTAGTTGGCGGTAAGATGCTCTACGTTGTCAAGCAGACGGTCGAGGCTACCCAAGAAGTGGATTATCCACTCGTGGTCTTTGTTAATCAGTTCGTTCATATTACTCTGGATTTAGTGGAATTGTTGTTATTACTATATTCAGTTATCAGATTGTCCTACCTTTGAACTTCGCTTCCTTTCGCCTGTCCTCCACTATGGAGACGATGCGTTACGGTAATACGTCTTGTGGTTGATTTGGCTGTATGCCAACGTGCCGTTGTCCCGAAGCGTCTGCAATGTGCGTGGGCTGATGTTGAGCATCCTGCACACGTCCTGATTGTCCATCCACTTGCTCATTCTCTTTTCTCCGTGCCGATGACAGATGGCATCCATCCGGCTGACGAAACGGACGAACTTGGCGACCAGTTCTTCGAAGGTCTTTCTTTCGATTGCTACGATTTCCATATTGTCTTTCTTTTAGTTATTACTATTTCTTTTGCCACAAAGAAATACATAATCCGTTATCCGGCAATGGATTTTTCAAAACTGGCAGCATGTTGCGTCGGTGTGGCAGTGGTTGTACGGGGTACGGCTTATCGTAATTACCTTAATTGGAGAATTAACAAGGATGTCGAGGCATAAATAAGGGCTTAATTCAAATTCGTCTGTGATTGAGCCTTTGTCCTCTCAGGCATATGCATCCGGCAAATCGGTGAAGTCCGTACCGCTTTGTCTGTCGCTATAAAGCAGAACCATACAAAATTGCCTAAGCGAATCCAAGTGCTTGACAAGGTGGATTATAGATAGTTACTTTGCTCCCGACAAACGGTCAACTATGCGCGTATAGACCACGATTATTAACTTTTAAGATGTAACAAGATGGCAAAGAAAAGAAACTACGAGAACGATGAAGCGTACAAGAACTTCAGGTGGAGGACTTCCTGCCCGAAATGAAATGGCGTGAGTCGGAGGCAAAGGATTCCATACAGGAAGAGGAAGCATTCACGGAAGAGGCTACACTCTTTCCTTCGTTAGACGAGCCGGGCACATCCGCAGCACAATCAGCGGTACCCGAAACTCCCCAACCTAACGAGCCGGAGGTATGGGAGGATGAGGAGGAAATCGGCGACACCGATGTTACCGACAATGACAAAATGGAGAAAGCAGTTCTTGAAGCGGATGCCACGGAGGAACGAACCATCGCCAGACGCATCAGCAGCAAGCAGCGCAAGCTGTCGCTGGAGGAATATCGCACCACCTATCTGCAAGTCCCCAAGATAACCGACCAGCGGTGAGATTCGTAACAAGCTGGACGAGATTGTCCGCTGTATCGGTGGCAGGGGATTAAGCGTGTCGGGATTGGTCGAGAACCTCGCCCGTCAGCACCTTTCCACCTACGAGAATGACATTGCTCAATGGCGTAAATTGTAAGAATTAAGACAAGACCAACGGAGTGTCTTGGGGTATCTTCCAGAGATGCCCTAAATCACTTGTAACGAAGTTTGGAGGGGCAAGTTTATGTTTCGGGCAGACCGAAACCACTTGCCCTACTCCAAATCTCGTAGGGAAGCCACATCCCGTTGGTCTATCTTATATACAATTATTGTACTCAGTAATCAAACTAAAAAACAGATGTCTATGAACAGCGAAAAAAGAAAGAATGATGTAATGGGCAACGGACGGGAACGAGCCAACAAGGGCGGTCGTCCTGTCAAGGGTGTCACCGAAAAACTGAAATACCGCATCACGGTGAAGATGGCAACGGAAGACTATTATCTGTTGAAGTCAAAGGCGAAGTCGGCAGGAGTATCTGCCAGTGAGTTTATCCGTGGCTGCATCACGCAGGGTGGAGTGAAAGAACGGCTCTCGAAAGAGCATGGCGACTTTGTCCGCAAGCTATGCGACATGGCGAACAACCTGAACCAGTTGGCAAGAAAGGCAAATGCGGAGGGGGACGCCTCCGTGTTCACCACTTGCCACACACTGATGATAGAAATAGACAACCTTGTAAATCGGATACGCCTATGATAGCGAAAATCATGAAAGGCTCCGACTTCAAGACTGTGGTTACTACATCCTGAACGATGAGAAAGGCACTCAAATCATAGATGCGGACGGCTTATTTATAGAAAATAACGACACAATAGCGCAAGGTGTCATCAGTCAGGCTCAGATGAATCCGAGGGTTACAAAGGCAGTCGGGCATATCGTTTTGAGCTTTTCCAAGGAAGATGCACCACGGCTGAACAATGCAATCATAGCGCAGATTGCCCGTGAGTATATGGAGCGGATGGGCATCAAGGATACGCAATACATCATCGGGTGGCACTTCGACAAGGAGCATCCGCACGTACATATAGCGTTCAACCGCATCGACAATAACGGCAAGACCATTTCCGATAGGAACGACCGTTTCCGAAGCGAGCGTATCTGCAAGGAACTTACCAAGAAATACAGCCAAGCCAGATGCCGATGCGCCTCGCATTGGCCGCATTGGTATGACCTGCAGCCGAAAATGGCTTCAAAAAATCATGCGAAATTTGATAGCATTGGCGTTTCCCACTAGATTATTGGAGGCCAATCCATCTTTTTTACGCTATACGCAGACATCAGTCTCCGCATGCAGTGCATGGAGAACCTATCAGACCCTCAGGAGAAGCGGGTATGAATTATATAGGTCGTGGCATTGAAAATCCGATTTCAATATTTTGAAGAAAACCATTTGGACAATATCAAATTTCAGCCTGAAAAACGGACATTCTTAAACTCGTTCACCTTGAAAATAAATTTCGTTCACCTTGAAAATTGGCCTTCTGTGTACTCTTTTTTCAGTCGAGGCACACGCAAATGTGAATGAATGTATCTTTTTGAGGCGTAATTTGTATTATTTTTACATTTTAGATCAAGGGTTGAAAACAGCCTCAGAATCGCACAAATGGAACTTCGGTAAGGTTTGGCCGATTTTATGCGATTCTGCGAAGACAGAATTTTAACATTTCAGATTGTCAAAAAAACTCGTAATTTATGACAAATAGATAGTATGATGGTGGGGATAGCAAGCTGATTTATGAGGATGCCGGCCTTGTTGCAGCGGACAGATAGGCAGGGATATAAAAATTGAACTTGATAAGTATACAAAAATCGAATGGACAAACGACGTGCTGAAGCACTGTCTGTCCATTCGATTTTTCTTTTTAGATAAAATGTATGTTATTTCTTGCCGTACATTTTGTCATAGTATTTCTGATAGTCTCCGCTTGTAACGTCTGCAATCCACTCTTGATTTTCAAGATTCCACCGTATTGTCTTTACAATACCGTCTGCGAAACAGGTTTCCGGATACCAACCCAATTCTTCCTTTATTTTTGTAGGATCTATTGCATAGCGTTGGTCATGTCCAAGACGGTCTTTGACAAAGGTGATGAGATCATCGTTTATCCATTCTATGGAAAGTTGTCCGTCGCTACCTTTTACTTGTTTCTTTAAAGCTTTACGGTAGTCCGGATTCTTCTCCATGAGGTCATGGATAGTCTTGATTGTCAGTTTGACGATTTCAAGATTTGTCTTTTCATTATGGCCGCCTACATTGTATACTTCGCCTTCTCTGCCTTTGCGGACAACAAGATCGATAACTTTGCAATGGTCTTCGACATACAACCAGTCTCTTACATTTGAACCGTCGCCGTATACAGGAAGACGTTTGCCTTCAAGAATATTGTTTATGATAAGCGGAATGAGCTTTTCCGGGAAATGGTATGGACCATAGTTGTTGCTGCATCGTGTGATGCTTACAGGCATTTTGTAGGTGTCTCTGTAAGCCATGACAATCATGTCTGCACTTGTCTTTGATGCACTGTATGGGCTATGAGGACAAAGCGGTGTTTGTTCTGTAAAGAACCCGTCCTTGCCGAGAGAACCATAAACTTCGTCTGTGGATACCTGGTGGTAGCGTACATCGTTTCTCCATGTAGGGTAACCTTGAGAATCCTTACCTGTTACCCAGGCTTTGCGCGCTGCGTCAAGCAAGTTTTGTGTACCGAGAATGTTGGTCTGAAGGAACAACTGCGGATTTTCAATACTTCGGTCTACATGGCTTTCTGCCGCAAAGTTCACAACAAAGTCAAATTTGTAATCTTTGAAAAGCTGGTTTACCAATCCTTCATCACAGATGTTTCCGCGAACGAATATACATCTTTCCCCATCGATGTCTTCGGAAATGGTTTTGAGGTTACCGGCGTAAGTAAGTGCATCAAGTATTACAACTTTAATGTTGTCGTGTTTTGCAAGGATATACTTGACATAATTTGCACCAATAAATCCGGCTGCACCTGTTACAAGATAAGTTTTCATATAAAAAATATTAAAATAGTTGTGCAAAGATAATGATTTTTGCGTATTAAATCAAAATAGGATTGTATGAAAAGGAGGTCTGTTAATGTATTGTTAGCATTGTTGGCTATAGTATCTCAGTCATTAAAGTCTATACTTAGTTGTTTCCAGGTGTTCTTTTGCGGATGGTTGTTCTTGTGATCGGAAACCGTCAGTCCGATAAGCCTTATCGGATGTGTGCTGTAGTCAACTCCAAGCATTAGCTGCTTGGCTTGCGGTAGTATATCTTCAAGGGAAAGGAATGCCTTTCTTGTAGTTATGCTGCGGGTTATTTGTTTGAAATCATTGAATTTCACTTTCAAGGTTAATGTACGACCTTTGAATTTCTGCTCTTTAAGGCGTTCTGCAAGTTCTGTTGCTACATGATAAATTTCAATGATTACTGCCGAACGCTTGCTTATGTCTTTTTCAAAGGTGTGTTCACATCCCACGGATTTTCTTACCCGTTCAGTGACTACAGGTCTGTGGTCGATGCCACGTGCAACGTAGTAGTAAAAAGAACCTTGTTTTCCAAACTCGTAGGTAAGCATCTCTAACGAACAATCGCGTAATGCCTGTCCGGTGTATATGCCTAACCGGTGCATGCGTTTTGCTGTCACTTTGCCTACTCCCCAGAATTTCTCTATAGGAAGTTGTGCAATGAACTTTTCTGCTTCCTCTGGACGAATGACGAAAAATCCATTGGGCTTTTGATAGTCGGACGCAATCTTTGCAAGAAACTTGTTGTAAGAGATACCGACTGAAGCGGTGAGGTTAAGTTGATTGTGAATCTCTTCTTGTATGCACCGGGCAATATCAGTTGCAGACATACTCTGTCTGAGAGAGACAGTGACATCAAGAAAGGCTTCATCTATGGATAGCGGCTCTATCGTATCTGTATATTGATGGAATATTTTGTGTATTTGAATGGATACTTCTTTGTAATATTCTTTTCTTGGTTCAATCACAATAAGATTGGGACACAGTTCCTTTGCTTTTGCCATAGACATTGCAGAGTGTATACCGTAACGACGCGCTTCGTAGCTGGCTGTTGCTACAACTCCACGACTGCTGTCGCTGCCTACAGCTATTGCTTTTCCGAGGAGTTCGGGGTTGTCTCTTTGTTCTATTGAAGCAAAGAAGGCATCCATGTCGATATGTATTATTTTACATTCTGTCATTTGTGGATGGAAAGCATGGTGTGTTTATGATTCCTGACGGTTGCTGTTTTAAGTGTCGGTCATCTGAGACCAAGATACATTGCAGGTTTGACAGTTTCGCCCAATTCTATTACTTCAAGATCTTTTATCTCTTTTCCGTCAATACTGAATCGGACGAGGGTTCGTACTTTGTGGAAACCTTGCTGGCCGGCAGCGCCCGGATTGATGTGAAGGCATCCGAGTGTTTTGTCATACAGAATCTTGAGAATATGGGAATGTCCGCTTATAAAGAGTTGGGGTGGTCGTGCAAATAATGTGGAACGTATGGAAGAGTCATATCGTCCGGGATATCCTCCGATATGCTTCATCAATACTTCCACTTCTTCACACTTGAATCTGTACTTTTCACAGAAACGGTACCTTAGGTCGCCACCGTCACAATTGCCGTATACAGCACGTAGCGGCTTGAGAGCTGCAAGCCGATCGGCAATCTCTGTAGAGCCGATATCGCCTGCATGCCATATTTCATCGCATTCCAAAAAGTATTTCTCATATCTGTCATCCCAATACGAATGTGTATCAGATAGCAATCCTATTCTTTTCATCTTACATGTTTGCAATATTATAACAAAGGTATGCTAAAAATCTGAAACAGGAAAGAGAAAGTTATATTTCTGTTGTTTTTTAGTGACGAAGTCGGGTGCAGATATATACCTTGTTTACCGGTCCGGCTGTCACGCCGCAACAAGACTGGCGTCCTCATCGACCGGCTTGGTCATCCCCACCCTCACACCGTATGCCTTGTCATAAATTACGGGCTTTTTCTGACAATCTGAAATGTTAAAATCAAGTCTCGCAGAATCGCGTAAATTCGCTCGGACCTTGCCGAAGTTCCATTTGTGCGATTCTCAGGCTGTTTTCAGGCCTTGAATCCCAAATGTAAAAATAATACAATTTACATCCCGAAAAGATACATTTATTCACATTCTCGTACAAATCGCCTAGAAAAAGAGTACGCTGGAAATAAAATTTCAAGGTGAACCAAATTTGTTTAAAAGGCGCTTTAAAAACATTTTCAAGGTGAACGAAATTTATTTTCAAGGCGAACGAGTTTGAGGAAGTCCGTTTTTCGGGCTGAAATCCGGTATTGTCCGAATTAAAATTCTAAAAAATCTTAACAGGATTTTTCAATGCTACGAAAAAACAAAGATTGATTCCGGCAGCGAAAAACAGGAATATCAGACAAAAAAATTACAATTCACTGATTATCAGCATATCCTATTTCAGCTTCTACCTGTATTCTTTGCACCTGAAACAGCATCGTTTTGTAGAAATAGTATTTCATTGATTATCAGCCACCTATCAATAAAACTTCAAAAATTCAGCGATCAATAGATTGTAAACTAATCTTAATTATGTTAATAAAGTTCCGTCCGATACAGGTGGGCTTAGTGTCAAAAAGAAAGAAGAAATGCCCTTAAGAGAGACAGAATGTTCACCGGCAAAAAATTGGTTTTGCATTATTTGTCCCGACTTTGTCATTGCATACTCTGATGTAACTTAAAACAGATTACTTAACTTTTTACAGGAATATCATCAGCATTACAAAACAAACGGATTTATTTCTTCTGTATCCTTTTGATTATACTATATGCAGTATACTCGCCAAGTTCTCCGGCCTTACTAAAATCGGGAACCGCCTTCTCTTTGTTCCCTATGAATACAAAAATAACACCACGATTGAAATACGCCTGTGAGAATGACGGACGCAAGGCAATGGCAGAATCGAGTTCAGCGATCGCTTCGCTATATTTTTTCTGCATAGCATACGCGTATGCCCTGTTGTAATAAGCCTCAGCCAAGTCCGGTGAAATAGCGATTGACTGCCCCAGCTCAATTACCGCCAATTCATTTTCTCCACACAACAGATGTTCAAGTCCTTTATCAAAATGAGGATTGGACATCTCTGCATCAATCTTGAATGCGGCAAGAGATACAGGAGGAAGAAGTTTTGTCTCGGACTCACGGTTTTGAATCTTTCCACGATACTCGCTTTCATATACCTTTTCCGTATCCTCATTATCTGCAACGACAAGTTTTTGATATTCGTCAAGGTTTACTTCAGACTTCTTTCTGGTCTTCATCTTCTGACGGTTCGTCGGAGTAGAATAACCGTAACGGTGCGCAATCTGCTCTTTAAGCACATGCTCCTCATCTGTCACCGCACCTCTTTCATCACCAATCTTGCGCCGCGCGGCAGCACGTCTCTGATAGCCCTGAAGGAAATTCGGATATTCATTGATTACAGCCGTATAATCACGAACAGCCCCCTTATAGTCTCCTGTCTGGTCAAGAAGTACGGCACGATTGAATGTAGCCATCATGTCAGTCGGATCGATTCTGAGAATAAAATTGAAATCCTCGATTGCAAGATTGTCTTCACCGACATTGGCACGAAGCAATCCACGGTTATAATGTCCGATAAAATTCATCGAATCCATTTCAAGGGCAAGATCATAATCCGCCATCGCTCCCCTGAAGTTATTCTGATGGTAACGGCACAGCGCCCTGTTTATGATGTTGCGCGGACTTTTAGCCTGCAACCTTATGGCCTCATCCAGTGTCTTCTCCGCCAACACATATTCTTCATGCGACATAAGTATGGACGCCTTTACAGACAAAGAAGGGACGTTGTAGGGATCTGCTTCTATGGCTTTATCGATGATGCTTTCGGCCGCAACAGTATCTTTCTGCTGAAGCTTTATTTCAGCCTTCATGCAATAGCCATCAGCGTATTTGGGCCATTTGACAATTATCATGTCAAGCACGGAATCCGCCTTTTCCATATCATTCTGTTCAATATAACACAAAGCCCAATTATGCCACACCGACTTGTTCTCCGGCTCCATTTCAGCGGCCATAGCATAGTCTTCTGCCGCGGCGGCATAATTCTTCATGTTTATCCTTGAAAGCCCCCTGACCTGATAGCTGTTCGGAAAATACGGATTACGCTCTATGGCTTCCGTGCAATCCGCTTCAGCACCAGAATAGTCTTCAAGATGAAACTTTGCCAATCCACGATAGAAATATGGTTCATAAAAGTATGGTTTTGAATTGATTACGGTATTGAAATATTGAATAGACAACACGTAATCCTCAAAATAAAGCGCATTGCGCCCCACCTTCATGATTCTTTCTGTGTCAAACTGGGCATTTGCAACAAGAGATACCACAAAAAGCACTATAAGAAAAGGCAATTTCATTCTCTATCCTATGATTGTGTGTATGTAAGACTATATAAAAATCATGGAATAACACATAGTCCTGCCCTTGTTTCCTCTATCGGTTAGCCTTGACCTTGTATCCGCAATTTATCTTCCCTTTCGTCATGCCGATCAGCTTTGACCTGATGAGTTGCTTGCGGAATGCAGACAGATGGTCTATAAACAATTTACCGTCCAAATGGTCAAACTCATGTTGCATCACTCTCGCCAAATATCCATCCACCCACTCATCGTGTTCGTTCATATCTTCATCCAAATATCTCACATGTATCTTAGAAGGACGCTTGACACTTTCGTGTATGCCTGGAACACTCAAACAACCTTCTTCCATAGTACATGTTTCCTCTCCGAACTCAATGATATGCGGATTGATATAAGCATGAAGAAATCCCTTGAACTCAGGAGTATCCTCACTGATGACATCAAGGTCTATCACCACTACCCGTATGGCAAGACCTATCTGCGGAGCTGCAAGCCCTACACCTTCTGCTTTTTTCAAAGTCTCAAACATGTTGGCTATAAGCTCTTTCAATCCCGGATAATCGGGAGCAATGTCCTCAGCCTGTTTACGAAGCACCGGCTGACCGAATATGTACATTGGTAAAATCATAGTAAGTCCTTTTATTTATTATACAATATGCGAGTTATTAAATCCCCAAATAGCGGCCTCTAATTCTTAAGGTCCGACCTGAACCGCACAGACTCCATGTAGTCCTGCAATATAATTGTCGCACTTATTTTATCCACCAGTGCCTTGTCCTGCCTGCTCTTCCTGCCAATTCCACTTTCAAGCATGGTCTGATGCGCAAGAACAGAGGTAAAACGCTCATCATAATACTCAATCTTTATCATCGGATAAAGTTTGCGTAAACGATTGACAAAAGGAATGATGCGTTTCATATTTTCAGAGTATTCGCCATTGGCCTGTTTCGGAAGCCCTATGACAATACACTCGACATCTTCTTTATCAAGATAATCTTTTATAAAGTCATGCAATCTTGCAGTTTCCACAGTCGTAAGTCCGTTCGCAATCATCTGCAACGGATCGGTAACGGCTATGCCTGTGCGCTTGGCCCCATAATCTATAGACATTATTCTGCTCATAATATGAATGCAAAATTAGACAAAACCCACGATATTTTTATTGGCTGAATAAAGAAATTGCTTTTCGCCAGAGGAAAGAAACGACATTTACAGCGGCAGGCGTCCAATATCCATGATTTGTATCTTGCAAACATCATCCCCCTTTGAATCATTCAAACTTCGTACCGTTCCACTTCATCCTGATTTGTTCTCTCAGGTAAGGAGTGACAACCGTTCTGTCCTCTTCATTCATATATTGGGGAGTGGTAAATGTGAGAACAATATCCGTTGAATTATCTGCAAAATCGATTTTGACAAAATTCACATCTGCCTTATTACGTAAGTTCCGGTACTCCAAGTCTGTCAAGGTATCCGGCCTCACAAAAAAATCATCTGTCGAAGGTCGATAAAAGAACGATTCCTCCGGCAGCTGTTTCCATTGCACTGAATAGAATTTCATTTGACTGTCATCTGCAATGGATTTGCATGTATGAACCATACATATTATATTGTCATTTCCGAAAGGCAACAGCTTGAAAGCCACACTTGACCGTTCTGTCAGCTTTATATTCACATAATCTTCCCGTATTGCCGTCATCTCGCTTTGTCCGCCAAACTTGTTGGAAATTTCTGCCTTCATGCCACTGTCAAGATAGTCTATCATGTCGAGCCTGTTGTTCCGGGTCAGCAACGGCAAAACAGAGTCCGGCATCTGTTTTATCAGTTCACGCATGTTCTGGGCATATACATAATAAGACATTCCCAAGATACAGAATGCCGTCATAAGAAATCTTTTCATCTTCTTCAAATACAATTAATGTGGCAAAAATACGAAATATTATCCGTTCCGCATTTCACGCAATATACAAAAAATAATAAAAGTTCTGACAATGGGGAAAAACGACACCCATGCTCCAACAAGCCCATGAAGGATCACCGCTGTCCAGCCTCACCGGATTGGTCATTGCCCATAATCCGCATTAATACCATAAACCTCCCTCTCTGGTTTATCGGTATGGTAGTCACGCTGCAACAAGGCAGATGTCTTCACAAATCAGCTTGGTTATTCCATCTTCACACTATCTACTTGTCATAAATTGCAGGTTTTTTCTGACAATCTGAAATGTTAAAATTCAAGCTCCGCAGAATCGCATAAAATCGGCCGAACCTTACCGAAGTTCCATTTGTGCGATTCT
>CAZKOB010000058.1:0-21101 GCA_964554265.1 uncultured Bacteroides sp.
TAGCTTATTTTCACGTATTAACATAACATACCCACAGGGTTTTAGGACTGACCCCCTAAAACTGTATCGTTTCGCTAAAACAGTATTTTATTGATTATCAGTTACTTATATTTAGAATATCAAAAATTTAACAATTTATTGAATGTAAACGAATCTTAATTATGTTAAAAAGATTCCGTTCGTTACAAGTGGACTTAGTATCAAAAAGAAAGAAGAATGTCACTAAGAAAGACAACTGCTTTTGCTGATGTATTCACAGACTCCTCCGTCGCTTCGCGCCACCTCCCCTAAGTTAGGGGAGGTGGCGCGAAGCGACGGAGGAGTCTGTGAAAACACCAGCTTACAACTATAAGAATCACAAGAGGAGGCTGTGAATACACCAGCAAAAAAACAACAGATTTGACTTTTGAATCAATTTTCACATATCACCTAAAACCGCAAATGTTAGAATTATAGTCTATTTATATTTAATCACTTATAAATCTTAGCATATTTTTCAACGAAGTCAGGAAAAAAATCAAGCGTGTCCGACTGAACTTATAAATGTTCAACGTACACGCTTCTTCATTCAAGGATTCATCAAGGAAATCCTCATCAAGGGTGGACCTGGGGAGAATCGAACTCCCGTCCAAACGAGGAAACCATACGCTTTCTACATGCTTATCTTTGACTTGGATTTTCGAGTGTCGGCAAGACCAAAGCCACCAACCGACACCTTATCCTCTAAAACTTCACATGAACTGCAAGGAAAAGTTCAAGCTATTTCCGATTTTGCTGTGCCGCTTTATCAAACGCTTCGGAACAAGAGCTTTTGAGCGACATCTCGTTTCCGCCACTGTGACAGAAATAAAGCTAATCTACTATACTTCGATTAAGCAGCGAGAGCATAAGAATCGTTGCCAGATAATTCTTTGATAACTGAGATTCAAGTGGAAATTACCGACCCACTGCATGCTTACATACCATTCCAACTCGCTGTCAAATCCAGTCAAGCCCATTGAATGCGTTGCAAAAGTAGATATTATCGTACATTTTTGCAAATTTGCGAAACAAAATATATAAAGAGACAACGTTTTATACCTTCTTTTGATATACCGAGTATACAAAAACATAAAAAAGGCAACAGAAAAAGTTGTCAAAATGCCTTTTTAGAAATAAAAATCATTATATTTGCCAGACATAAACAATGGACATAAAACTATACTCTCTACACCATGAAAGAAATCAAAATTACAGAGACTGCGCAAAAAATCATCAGAAAATTATTTGCGCGCAACAGTGTAAACACACTACACAGCGACCCTGAACTCACTGCAATATTTGACAATTTTGCATTTGATGAAAACATCAAATACACACAGGCTCTTGACGAAAAAACACGTATAATGGTTATTTTGGCCTCAACAATAGGCGGTCGTGCAATGACTCAGTTCAAAAGCATGACAAATGCAGCCTTGAATGTAGGACTTAAGCCACGTGAAATACGTGAAGTCGTATATCAGTCCATACCATACGTAGGGTTTTCAAGGGTCATAGACTTCCTTCTTGCCATGAATGATGTTTTTGAGAACAATGACATCAAACTTCCGCTTGACGAGCAGGCCACAACAGATGCCAACACAAGAACAAAAAAGGGAAAAGAATGGATGGAATCTATTTTCGGCAAAGAAGCTATAGAACAGATGTTCAAAGATGCCCCTCAAGGCCAAGAACATATCAATGATTTTCTTGCCGGTTATTGCTTCGGTGATTTCTATACACGAAACGGTGTTACAATGCATCAAAGAGAGCTTATGACTTTCTGTTTTCTTGCGGCAATGGGAGGTACAGACCCTCAAATGCTAAGTCATGCAAAAGGAAATAAGAACGTAGGAAATTCCAAAGAATATATGGTGGCTGCTGTTACGGCTATGATTCCATACATAGGATTTCCACGTGCGCTCAATGCACTCTCTGCCATCAACAAAGTATATTAGACCAATCAGTCCCTGAAAACAATTCAGGGACAGGTGTCTTTATTAAGATTTAATACAACACTGTATTGACAATTGGAAATTAAGTTGCAAACAGCATAAAAACTGCGTTTCTCTTAATTTCCAATTGTCAGTTTTTCTGTAACAACATATAGTTGATTATTATCATGTACATATATTTACCCCTGTTGCTTCCTTTGGTCATAGGATGGGTACTTGACCGCTTGTTCGGTGATCCGGAGAATCTGCCACACCCAATCGTAATGTTCGGTAAAGTTATTAGTTTCGGAGAAAAAAGATTAAACCACAGTTCACACCGTAAAATCAAAGGAGGCATATTTGCCGTGACATGTATCCTGTCTGTCTACATTATAACACAAGTTTTGCTCACAGGCGCATTGAATGTAGGCTATAAAATGTTTCTATTCTTCTGTAATAATAGCACACAGAGGCCTTTATCTATTTTTTTAGCAGAAAACTCATCTGTACAATATCCATTAGTCTTAATACCATATACTGTTATAGGATCCATACTTGTATTCTATTGTCTTGCCGGCAAGACATTGAGAAATGAAGTACGGATGACATTCGAAGCAGTTGACAGAAGTACTGATGAGGGACGCAAACAAGTAAGCAGGATTGTCGGACGCGACACATCTGATCTAACCCCACAGGAAATAAGAACAGCCGCACTTGAAACTCTTGCCGAAAACCTCAGTGATGGTGTCATCGCTCCACTATTTTGGTTCTTCATGCTCGGCATTCCCGGAATGATGGCCTACAAGATGGTCAATACTTTGGACTCTATGATCGGCTATCAGAACGCAAGATATAAAGATTTTGGATTCTTAGCTGCTAAAATCGACGATGTTGCCAACTATGTACCGGCACGTTTGACAGCCATTCTCATTATTCTGACCTCATATACCATAGATACTAAAAACGCAAACAAACATATATCATCCATTTCGAATATATACCAACGTATTAAAGCGTCGTTTGTCTTTATTGCATATTTCGGTCCTAAACATGCAAGCCCAAACAGCGGATGGCCGGAAGCTGCGCTCGCATCCATTCTCAACTGCCGTTTCGGAGGTCCCCACAATTATTTCGGAGAATATTTCTACAAGCCTTACATAGGAAATAACCCACGTACTCTTACAACAGACGACATGAACATAGCGTTCAAAATATCCATCGCGACAGAAAATACAATGGTGTTTATATTGGTATTGTTCTACATTATCTGCTTCGTTATCTAATTTCTTCTTTTTAAAACATTACCATCATCAATTATGAAAAGAATAGGTTACCGTATCCTTGCTGCACTGACATTCTTCACCCGACTGCCCTTTTGGCGAATAGCAAATGTACCTAAAGAATATTACGAAAGAGTCGTACCTCTATGGGCAATGACCGGGTGGATTACAGGGGGAATTATGTCCGCCGTATTTTGTATTGCAAATATTTTCATTCCCACAAGTGCAAGCATCATATTCGCATTAACGAGCCGCATACTTGTCACCGGTGCACTGCATGAAGACGGATATGCGGATTTTTGTGACGGCTTCGGAGGAGGCGCTTCAAGAGAACGAGTCCTTGAAATAATGAAAGATTCCCATATCGGCAGTTACGGCGTACTCGGGCTTGTCTTATATTATATACTGATATTCACCCTCATGTGCAACATACCCACTCCAATACTCCCGATTATTCTCGTTTTGGCCGATGTATATTCAAAGTTCATAGGAGCCAACATTATAAACATATTGCCATACGCAAGAAAAGAAAGTGAAGCAAAAAACAAAGTTATCTACCACAGAATGAATGTTTATGATGTATGTGTATCTTCTTTCTTTGGACTGTTGCCTGTATGCATTTATATGTATTGTCTCAATTCTGTAGTTCCACTTATTCCAATGTCTGCTTCTGCCATAACAGCCATCATACTCTTCAGAATGATGCATAATAGAATCAAAGGGTATACAGGAGACTGTTGCGGAGCTGTCTTCGTTATTACAGAAACCGTATTCTACATTACATTCACCGCAATATGCTGACCCCCATTTTTGACAAACAGAGAAGAAACAGATAAGGACAAGAACATACAATAAAGAGTCCCTAACAAAAGTTACAACCTTGAAGAAAGCAACCTCACCCTGAAAAAGATTTTGATTCATAAAAGAGTCAAAAAAATGACCTGCACCCAAAAGTTTTTTGTATCACTTTCTGGGGTGCAAGTCATTTTATCACTACACTAATTCAAAAGCCTACAGAAGTCACTCCGTTTTACACTCTATTTCCCGAGAATAATCATAGTACCACCAGAATGTCGTGCCAAACTTCCTACGAGTACGATTAACACGTTCCACTCTATCTGTCAATACCTCATTCATAAGCTTATATTCTCTTAGCTCTGAAATCATTACAGTATCTGCATATTCCGGTATAGAATCTGACGACAAATCATAATCGATCAGAAGCGCTTCCTTATAATTTTTCGGCAATGACTGGTCTATTATATAGTAATCTGAAAGCGCTTTCCTGAAAGTCGGCAAGTCCTTTTTCAGCAATAGATAACAAAGGAAATAATCTCCAAGAGGTAGCCTTCGCAACGTATCTTCCTTTACAGCAAGTTCTATATAACGGTCAAATGTCTTGACAGACCTTCCGCACACAAAACCTAAAGAAGCACAAATGTCCCTACTACTAAGCCTATCGTATGCAGATGTATCAGAAACATCAAGCAATCCTGCTGTTCCATAGTACTGTGGATAATCAAACAAATTCTCACCTAATTTACCTCTTGTAGCAAGAGCATAAGCACGGAGTTCTGTGAGACGCCGGCTTGAAACCAACGATTTCAGACCTACCTTGCAAGCGTCCTCATATTCCCTATCTATAATCAGACGCTCTGTTTTGAGTTCATAATGATATACATCACTTGTGTTCGGAATGCTTCCCACACATAAAATCATAACAAACAATATAAGATAATTAGGCCAAAGATTCACACTGATCATACATTCCGACATGTCTCCTGTCTTCGCTCTCTTCCTTATGAAAAGTATGAAAGCAACAAACAACAACAATGCCAACGGAACAATCCAAGCCCAACTACCAAAAGAAAAGGAATCAAACACATCGCTATTCACATCCGTTATCATCGCCAGAACAAGAAATGACGGAAAATAACTTACGGCATACCACTTATCCGGTATTCCCCGGACAACAAGACAGACGAGCCATTGGAGAACCTGCAATACCAAAGTGATGACCAAAGCTCCTAAAAGAACCGAGTATGTAGTAACTCCTTTTGAGAATACAAATTGTGCCTCCGCCAACAAATCTCCCTGTATACAGTACAGATACGAGAAAGTAAATGCCATAAATAGAAGCCCACAGGAAAAACGAATCAATCCTGCGGTCTTCTGTGGAACATAATTATTGTAAATCACTTTTCCTATTACAATCTTATCTATTATATGCAACAATACTCACAATACCAAGCAATTATTCTTTCGCCTTTCGAAGAACTACAGCACTTCTTGCCGGAATATAAAGTTTGAGCCATCCTTTACCGTCCTTTTCATACACAGGATCATAATTCGTAAAATGACGTACTGAATCGTCTGCCAGTTCATTTCCGCCATATATCTTGGAATCCGTGTTCAAAACCACATCATACACACCTTGAGGAACAATAAATCCATAGTCTGTATACGAACGGTCCGGACTAAAATTAAAAACAAACAAGATATCGCCTCTACTGTAAGCCAGAATCTGATCACCGTCATTGTGCCAAACTTCCACAACCTTCGTCTTTTGGAAATTCTTCTCCCCTCCAATGAGTTTAATCATCGCCTCGTCAAAATCGCCGAGATAATGATAGCACAATTCATGGTTGTCTACAAGATTCCACTGGCGACGCGCATATTTATAACTCCACCCATTGCCTTCACGAGGGAAGTCTATCCATTCCGGATGTCCAAATTCATTACCCATGAAGTTCAAATATCCGCCATTTATGGTTGATGCCGTAAGCAGACGAATCATTTTGTGGAGAGCTATGCCACGGTTTGCCACAAAGTTCTCATCCCCCTTCTTAAAATGCCAGTACATATCAGCATCTATCAGTCGGAACACGATTGTCTTGTCACCCACAAGCGCCTGGTCATGGCTTTCTGCATAAGAAATCGTCTTCTCATCCACTCGCCTGTTAGTCGTTTCCCAGAACATAGAACTTGGCTTCCACTGCTCATCCGGCAATTCCTTGATTGTTTTTATCCAATAATCCGGTACATTCATCGCCATACGATAGTCGAAGCCATATCCTCCATCCTTAAATGGTGCGGCAAGTCCCGGCATACCAGAAACCTCTTCCGCTATAGTCACAGCCTTCGGATTGACCTCATGTATAAGAAGATTTGCAAGGGTAAGATAAGCGATGGCCTCATCATCCTCATGTCCGTTATAATAATCGCCATATCCACCGAAGGATTCTCCAAGTCCATGACTATAATACAACATCGATGTAACTCCGTCAAAACGGAAACCATCAAATCTAAACTCTTCAAGCCAGTATTTGCAATTGCTCAACAAATAATGAATCACTTCGTTCTTTCCATAATCAAAGCACAGACTGTCCCAAGCCGGATGTTCTCTTCGGCCTCCCTGCATAAAATACTGGCAACCGTCTCCGGCAAAATTGCCCAGCCCTTCCATCTCATTCTTTACAGCATGAGAATGGACAATGTCCATGATTACAGCAATACCCAACTTATGCGCCTCATCGATAAGAGCCTTCAATTCTTCAGGAGTACCAAAACGGCTTGAAGGAGCAAAGAAATTGGAAACATGATAACCAAAGCTTCCATAGTAAGGATGCTCTGCAATAGCCATGACCTGTATACAATTATACCCATCTTTGACAATGCGAGGCAACACATTATCCTTAAATTCCATATATGTGCCAACCTTCTCCGCATCCTGCGCCATACCTATATGGCATTCATATATAAGCAATGGGGATGTGTTAGGTTTGAAGTTTTTCTTCTTGAACACATACGGTTGTTCCGGAGCCCACACCTGTGCTGAAAATATTTTCGTGTTCTCATCCTGAACCACACGCCTGCTCCATGCAGGAATGCGTTCACCTTCTCCACCTTCCCAATGTATTTTCAACTTATAGAGATCGCCATGCTTCAAAGCATTCGGTTTGAGATTTATTTCCCAATTGCCGTTATCGATCCTCTTCATCTTATACTGAGGCAGTTCACTCCAGCCGTTGAAATCACCTATGACATAGATTTCCGTTGCATTAGGCGCCCATTCTCTAAGCGTCCACCCTTTGGGCGTCTTATGCAACCCAAAATACAAATATCCTGAAGCAAAATCCGACAACGAAGTCTTACCATTATTAGTAAGCTCATTCAATTTGTCTATCACATGCTGATGACGCCCCTTAATTGCATCTTCATAAGGTTCAAGCCATTTATCATTTTTCACCAGCCCTATTTTAGGGAACTTCTTTGATGCAGTCTTCTTCGCTCCTGCACTTTTTTTTTCTGAAACAGTCTTTACCATAATAAATATATGAAGAAAGGGTTATGCTTTCACTTTGAATATCACTTTTTGAATTCCGTCTTCATCGCTAATGCAAGGCGCATGCCCGTCCTGCGGAAAGAAAATAGCAAACATACCCGGATACACCGTCACATACTGCTGCGCTTTCCCTTCGTAGAAAGTTATATCTTTGGATTCATCATAAGATTCCTCCGGCAAGTCCTTTCGCGGAGTGTATCCCATTGTTTCAGGGCAACTGACAGGAATCTGCACATCTATCATCTTGTCATGAGTTTCCAGACGGGCCTGTTCTGCTGTCTTTCCTTTAGCAACAGAGTAATTCACAAAAAGGTCTTTGCCACAAATATCCACTTTTCCCGGTTCGTGCCGGGCAAGATTATTGGCAGAAATATATTCTGCAATCTGTGAGAACAGGGGGTTCAAAGAAACGTATTTCCCGAAATTGTCAAGAGTGTCTACAATCATACTATTAGTTTTTGTTATTCATTTGTAAATATATAGCAAATATAAAGAAAAAAAGGAATTGCATGAAGCAATTCCATATCTTTTTTATAAAAATCTGCATGCGGAGTCTTTCACGGCTTCCAAAAGTTCTGAGTGTATGCATCCGTTAGTTGCCATCACTTCTCTACCGGTCCCCCACTCTTCTCCTCCTGAAAAATCCGTCACCATGCCTCCCGCCTGCTTAAGTATCAGAGCACCGGCAGCCACATCCCAAGGACAAATGAAGCCTTCGACAAAAGACTCATATCTTCCACAAGCCACATAGCACAGTTCGCTCGCAGCTGATCCCAATACGCGCAAGCTGCATGTCTTGCCATACAACTTACGTATCATGTCTGTCAAAAAGTCCATATATCCCACCGTATTGTACGGAAGCCCGAGCAGTACAAGCGACTGGTCCACTGTATGGACATCCGACACCTTTATCACTTGCCCGTTCATGAACGCAGAGCTATTCTTGTTTGCCCAGAAAAGTTCGTTCCGACAACATTCATACACCACACCTATCAGTATTTCCGCCTCATCTCTCAATGCGATGCTTACACAATAAGGAGCATTGTCATGTATGAAATTCGTTGTGCCGTCAAGGGGATCCACCACCCACCAATACTTCTCTGAAGTTTTGGTTCCGCCACCCTCCTCTGCCACAAATCCGGCTTCAGGAAGAAGTCCATGAAGCCTTTCTATGATTCTGCGCTCAGACTCCTTGTCCACATAGCTGACATAATCATGAGAATGCTTCTGTTCCACTTTTTCAGTCCGGAAGTCTCTGCGCTGTTCGCGAAGGAAAGCTCCTGTCTCAAGAGCAAGCAGCTTCACCTGCTCCGTAAGATATTCCAAATCTATCATATTCATCCACATTTATCAGTTTGCCACTTCAATATGCCCACGCTTGTAATATCCCTTACGTATCACATTTCCATTACGATCCTTCTCAACAAACGGTCCGTCCTTCAAATCATCCACATAATTGCCTTCAAACCGTATGCCGTCCTTATCTTCTTCCACGCCTTTGCCGTGCTTCATGCCGTTACGGAACATGCCCTTGAATTTCGAGCCGTCAGTCATACGCAAGATTCCTTCTCCATGCATTTCTCCGTTGAGCCACTCACCGTCATACACATCGCCATTGGCCGCCGTATATTTGCCTCTACCCTGCTCCTTGTCATCGACCCAATATCCTTCATACTTAGAAGCATCGGGCCACGTATATATGCCGAAGCCGTCCATCAGTCCATTCTTGAATTGCCCGACATATTTTCTGCTGTCCGAATAAGTGAAGATGCCCTGGCCCGTGCGTTCACCGTCCACATAGTCGCCCTCATATTTGTCGCCATTCTTAAATTCATATATACCCTTTCCGTGCATGACATCATTTTTCCAGCCGCCCACGTATTTGTCGCCATTGGCATAAATATACGTACCAACTCCATTACGCATATCATTCTCCATATCACCGGAATATGTACTCCCATCACGCCAGTCAAACAATCCTTTGCCACATTTTCTGTCATTCTTCCACTGGCCTTGATAATATATGCCGTTCGCCCAAACATATGTGCCTTCTCCTTCACGTTTGTCCTGATGCCACGAACCTACATATTTGTCGCCGTTATAATAGTACATGATGCCATTACCTTCCTGATAATCCGTATACCATAAGCCCTCATACTTATTATTGTTGGCAAAATAATAAATGCCTTTCCCATGCTGATGGTCTTGATACCATGCTCCTTCATACCTTTCGCCATCCGAGAATGTATATATGCCATATCCCTGACGCTTACCCTTCACATACTCTCCCTCATAGGTGTCGCCATTCTGAAAAGTAGTCTTTCCCTTTCCATGCGGCTTTCCGCTCTCAAGCTCTCCATAGTAAGTAGCCTTTTCCTTTGTAAACTGATAATTGCCTATTGTGATTTTCTGAGAATGTCCATATAATACAGATGTCACAAAGAAGCATGCTGTCATAACATATCTGTTTAATTTCATAAGAATTTCCTTTTCAAAAAACATGAACGGAAGATGACACAAATCCACAAACAAATCCGGCATCTTCTTATTGGTCTACAAATATAGTAAAAGCCTGTAAATTAAACAAATCGATTAAGTTTTATTATGGTTTGAGAATATCCTATAAACTATTATTACACACAAGAAAGAGGAAATTCCCTCAGGAACTTCCTCTTTCTTTTCCCTTGTCGATATCTGTAAGTGATTTTTTTTGGGGGGGGTGGAGGGTGGGACTCGAACCCACGACATTCAGAACCACAATCTGACGCTCTAACCAACTGAACTACATCCACCATGTAAGCTTTCTTTCATTTCGTTCTCAAAAGCGAATGCAAAGGTATATGTTTTATCTTTAACGGCCAAACAAAAGACTGAAAAAAAATCACTTTTGTATGTTTTTTCTCAAAAAAGCTATATTTTCTCAACTTTTCCGTACCCATTCGCCTCGGATTTTGACTTTCCAACACAAATAGAGAGAGAAGAACATCTCTACAATTCAGAAGGCGCAGCCCCATAACCAACTACCGCCGTCGGTTCCCAATGCCACACATCTACATCCCTGTATGTTTCCGAAACAGTTCCATGCACACACCCGACCGTGCCCCTCTCTTCGGTTCCGGATTGTTGCCTACATGGAGCCGTTTTTCCTCTGAAGGCGTCAGAATGAATAAGTAAGTCCCAATGTCAGATATTCCTTGAACTGGAAAAATCCCAGATTGTCATCATAATAATCCTTTGAACGACTGTCGTCAAATCTCCACAACGTATACAGTTCCGACTTTATATACTTGCTGAAGTCAAAAGTAAATACGTTTTCAAGCTCCGATTCGGCATACTCATACGAAGTGAAATAGTAGAATCTGCACTTCCATGAAAAATTCTTGAGAATCTTCACGCACGAGTTGACTTCGATTTTAGAACCGAAATTCTGCTGGAAGTCCTCATTCTCCATCTTATATACGGCATGTATGTTCTCATCATCAGAATCTATATACCTGAACTTGTATGAAAGAGGCAATAAGGCCACAGACAAGCTGTTGCCGTTCTTCAAAGACGGCTTGTAGTCCATACCGACAGACATATACACATCCAAAGGCGCGAGGAACTTTGAATACATCCTTCTGTCGTTCGACCTGTAGCCCGGCATAAACTGCGAATTGGCTTCAAACGAAACTGTATAGAACCACGACTTTGCCGCTTTGACACCCAGTTTTGAGTAAAGATTCAGCTTGTCATTGTTGGTAAGGAATGTATGGCAGCTGTCACTTGTAGTCGTGACAAACCCCAGACGCATTTCAAGCTTGTTGTCCCACTGTATATAACGCTGGTCGTTGTAATTGGCCTGAAGCACAAGTGAAGTAAGCATAGTACCGTTGTTGTTACCTCCCTTATACCAGTTTTCGGAAAAATAGTTCTGTGTAAACTGAAGCGAAAAATTGCCGCTGGTCTTCCAGAAATTAGGACGCGTGACTTTTATGTCTATATCTACATCTTCTATTACTTCCGTAACGTCCTCTATCCCCTTTATACCTTCAAGCACATCCTCAAGGTCCTTGCTGTCTTCGCCTAACTTTCCTGACTTTTCCTTTACGATATTCTCGCTCATATACATGCCGTCATAACGAGCCACCTTGGCCGGGTTGTCCACATAAAGATTCATCAGCAAAGCATCAACCTCTTTGCAAACCTTGTCGCGATATGACATTCCTTCCGTAAAACATGACACACCTCGCTGAGAAGGCCTCCAGTCTATTTTCATCGTCTTGCTTACAGAACTGCTGTAATAGGTTGCAGGGCCCAGCAAACGATAAAAGTACGGATTAAGCCCCTTTTTGCCAAGCTCAGTACTATTGGCTATATTATTCTTCAAGTTCAAGAGAGAGTCTGAATACGCTCTGACTATACCTTGATTGCGTTCCAACAAATTTTGCGCATCGACAGCAACAAAAGCATTCGACGCTACAATAAATCCAAATATAACTCTTTTTATCATAGTCCACAAATTTCTGCAAATTTACATTTAATATCATCATAATGAAAGAAAACAAGATTAAAAATGCCGGCACCCATCGGCCGCATGCACGTTTTTTTGTCCAAGAAACTGTATTTACAAGGCATAAGTAAACCATTAATATACAGAAACGAAAAAGACAGATTGTCTTGGTTTTATCCTTAACCCCTATTTCGTTTTCAGCATTTATGTTTTTAGTGTTCCGGGAAAAACTTCTTAGGCTTCGCTGATTTCACAGATTCATCTCGTGAACACATCACTAAAACCCATTATTCTGCTGTTATTCCGCACCCTGTGAAACCCATTATTTTTTTGATTTGAATGTAGTTTGATTCCGCGCCACCCTGTTGTTTAATGCAGATCATTGATATTCTTTGCGTCAGAGCCTGCAAAAGAATCATATTTTCCCCACAGAAATGTTGTTTTCACTGCGCTTTTTTCTTAAATCAGCACTGCTGATTATAAAATCAGCAGTGTGAATTATATAATCAGCAGTGCAGTTTTTACAATCAGCAGTGCAGATTATAAAAAATAGTGCAGTGAATTTGATTTTCCGAAAGGGTGATTTCATCTTTCCTGTGCAGCCATCCCCAAAATGTATCATCCTGTCCGGACACACCTGCAACACTGTATCCTTATAATAATAATAGAAGGGTGCAAAGAAAAAAGAGGAGGAAGTGAGGGTGCACATAGAAACCACATATCTTTTAGAGGATTCAGGATGCGAGCGCACAGCAACACAAACGGCAAGCAAGACAACCCAAAAGGTGTATTGACATAATGGCAGTTGAAAAGTAATGGCACGTTTTTTGTACTATACTTATATGTATAATACAAAATCATCATAATAGTCATCAATTATCATTGAAAATCAAACATATTATGAATATAGACAACGAAGAAATTCAAAATCAGAAAGGATCTGAAGAGTTGAAAAACGAATCAGAGACAGTGGAGACAGAAAACAAGGCAGAAAAAACTGACAAATCAGCAGATGTGTCAGAACAGGAGGAATGTGTCTCAACAGAAAAAGAGCTTGAAGAAGCCACAAACAGAATAGCAGAGCTTAATGACAAATACATCAGGCTGGTTGCAGAGTTTGACAACTACCGCAAACGAGTGATGCGCGAAAAGGCGGAACTGATAAAGAATGGCGGAGAGAAAATCGTGACTGCCATACTTCCGATTATCGACGACATGGAACGTGCGGAAAAAAACATGGACAAGGCAGAGGACGTGAATGCCGTGAAGGAAGGAGTCAGCCTGATAATAGAAAAGTTCATCAAGCAGCTCAAGCATGAAGGGCTGGAAAAGATAGAAGCGGTAGGCCAGGATTTTGACACAGACTACCACGAAGCAATAGCAATGGTTCCGGGACAGCCGGACGAAATGAAGGGCAAAGTCATCGACTGCGTGATGAACGGATACAAGCTAAACGAGAAAGTCATACGTCACGCAAAAGTAGCTGTAGCTCAATAATCACCCATTCAGCAAATCCTGATTCACAGGTCATGCCTCTTCCAAAGCTATAGGTTATATAATAAAAATGTAGGGGTGAGATGCAATTCTTGTCTCTACATTATTATATGTCCATACAAATCCGCTGCCTTTCACAAGCAAGGAGGAGCACCAAAGCATCCACTTCCGTATGAGACACCCCACACGGAAAGCATGACCCCAAGCAAAACAAAACGATAAAAGGGCAATCAAAAATTACCACATGGCAAAGAGAGACTATTACGAGGTACTTGGAGTGGAGAAAACTGCAAGTGACGACGAAATAAAGAGAGCCTACAAGAAAATGGCTATCAAATACCATCCGGACAGAAATCCGGGTGACAAACAGGCAGAAGACAAGTTCAAGGAAGCGGCAGAAGCATACGACGTGTTGCGCGACCCGGAGAAGCGCCAGCGCTACGACCAGTTCGGACACGAGGGAGTGAACGGAATGGGCGGATTCGGCGGAGGCCAAAGCATGAACATGGATGACATATTCTCCATGTTCGGCGACATCTTCGGAGGAGGATTCGGAGGAGGATTCGGGCGAGGATTCGGCGGACAGGGACAAGGCGGCTACCGCAAACCCAAGTTCAAAGGCAAAGACCAGCGCCTGCGCGTAGAGCTGGACCTGAACGAGATTGTCAATGGCACGACAAAAAAATTCAAGCTGAAAAACGATGTCGCATGCAGCCACTGCCACGGAAGCGGTTCTGAAGACGGCAAAGTGGACACCTGCCCTACTTGCCACGGTTCGGGATATGTGATACGTACCCAACAGAGTATCTTCGGAATGATGCAAAGCCAAAGCCCATGCCCGGAATGCCACGGCGAAGGGAGTGTCATCAAAAACAAATGCCACGAATGTCACGGCGAAGGAATAAAGCCGGGAGAAAGCATCGTTGAAGTAAACTTCCCTGCCGGATTGTCGGAAGGAATGGTGCTGACCCTTGAAGGCAAAGGCGGTGCAGGACGTCACAACGGTGTGAACGGCGACTTGCAAATAATCATAAAAGAGAAACCTCACAGCGAACTTCTGAGAGACGGTAACGACGTGGTATACAACCTTCTGCTTTCCGTACCGATGGCAGCACTCGGATGTACAGTGGAGGTGCCGACCGTTGACGGCAAGGCTAAAATCAATATAGAACCGGGGACACAGCCGGGAACGGTTCTGCGCATGAAAGGCAAAGGAATACCTGAAGTACAAGGATACAGCCGCGGGCAGAAAGGTGACGAAGTAATCAACATAAGTGTATACATACCGGAAACTCTGAACAAAGAAGAGAAGGAAGCGATGAAAAAGATGGACCGAAGCGAAAACTTCATTCCGTCCGAAAGCGTCAGAAACAAAATCTTCTCAAAGTTCAGAGCGTATTTCGAATAACCCGGACTGCCTGACTTTTCATGAGGCTTGGCAAAAGCAAATGAGGCAAAGGCTTTCAAACGACAGGAAAAGAATTGTTCATATCTATTTAACAAAACAGATAGCGGCACCACAATTTGCACAGAGCATAACGAATCAGCTGTAACAGCGTTCGTTACGCTCTGCACATTTTTTACAAGGTTGCCACCGAATGCCGGGCCAATGCAAAAAAACGGATTGTTTAACATAAAAAGCAAGGAAACGGCATGATTCCTATATATAATAAGGTGTATCAAAAGCCATGACGAATCAGCATAAATTGAAGAAAAACGGTCAAGGATGAATGACAAATGACCGGACAACAGAATATTTCTCACAAAAAAAAGAAAAACATGTCCTTTTTTCTCTTTTTTTCTTTAATTTTGAACACATAAAAGCACAATGGCAATGAAATACAAAGAGACATTAGAATATTTATTCACAAGTGCACCGCTTTTCCAGAACATAGGCAAAGATGCCTACAAGGAAGGATTGTCGACCACTATAGCCCTCGACAAACATTTCGGACATCCTCATAGAAAATACAAGACTATACATGTGGGCGGAACAAACGGCAAAGGTTCATGTTCCCATACCATAGCTTCAGTCCTCCAAAGTTCAGGCTACAAAGTCGGACTGTACACCTCTCCTCATCTTGTCGATTTCAGAGAAAGAATCAGGATAAACGGAACCATGATTCCGGAACAAAAAGTGATAGAATTTGTAGAGAATGAAAGACCATTCTTTGAACCGCTGCATCCTTCTTTCTTTGAACTGACTACAGCACTTGCATTCAAATATTTTGCTGATGAAAGTGTAGATGTAGCAGTCATAGAAGTAGGACTGGGCGGAAGATTGGACTGTACAAACATCATCGCCCCGGAAATATGCGTGATTACCAACATAAGTTTTGATCATGTACAGTTTCTCGGAGATACACTTGCCAAAATAGCAACAGAAAAAGCTGGTATAATAAAAAGCAACATACCGGTGGTTATCGGCGAATCATCAGAAGAGACCTGTGAAGTGTTCAAGACAAAAGCCCAAAAGGAGAATGCACCAATATTCTTCGCGGAAGAAGCCCAAGAAGTCGTTTCGTACAAATTCTGCAAAGAGGGTGGCATTGACTACAAGACCCGTAATCACGGACCTATGCATGCTGAACTTGGCGGATTCTGCCAACCCAAAAACACAAACACCATTTTATGTGCATTAAACATATTAAAAGACCAAGGATTTAACATCTCCGAAGAAAACATATACGACGGATTTGCCAACGTATGCAGAAATACCGGACTGATGGGAAGATGGCAAAAGATAGCAGACGGCCCTATCACCATTTGTGATACCGGACATAATACCGGCGGATTCCATTATATATCACAGCAACTAAGTCAGCAAAAATGCAGTAGAATGAGAATCGTCATCGGCATGGCCGACGACAAAGACGTAAACGGTGTGCTCGACCTTCTTCCGAAGGATGCTGTCTATTATTTCTGCCAGGCAAGTGTGAAGCGCGCCCTCCAACATACAGAAATGGAAAAAATAGCGAAAAGTCACGATTTGCATGGCAAATCCTACCCTACGGTTGACAAAGCATATAGGGCGGCACGTTCAGAATCCGCTCAGGACGACTTCATCTATGTAGGCGGAAGCAGTTTTGTTGTAGCCGATTTATTATCGTATATAAAGCAAAAAAGAGTATAAATAGAGCAAAAGGAAAAAAATCTTATGAATATATT
Organism: uncultured Bacteroides sp.; assembly: GCA_964554265.1. Classification (GTDB taxonomy): domain Bacteria; phylum Bacteroidota; class Bacteroidia; order Bacteroidales; family Bacteroidaceae; genus RGIG8745. Next base: position 16,732 of record CAZKOB010000058.1, read on the forward strand.
CGGTTTCCACAAAAAATTTGATTTTATTTGCATAAGATTTTGACAAATGTATTTATAAACCATAAATCATAATACAGCCATGAGCATTTCTCAGAATAACAATCTGTCTAACCTTAAGGCAGAAGATTTCCAGAAAGAAATCAACGGAAAAAAAACAGATCTCTTTATATTAAAGAATAGTAAGGGATATGAAGTAGGAATCACCAACTACGGAGGCGCTATCGTTTCGATAATGGTACCGGACAAAGACGGTAACGTGGCAAATGTGATTCAGGGGCATGACAACATAGATGACGTAGTGGCAAGCCCGGAACCATTCCTCAGCACTCTCATAGGACGTTACGGCAATCGTATCTGCAAAGGGCAATTCATGCTCGACGGAGTTGAATACAACCTCGCCATCAACAACGGGCCTAACGCCCTGCACGGCGGACCTACAGGCTATCATGCAAGAGTATGGGACGCAGAACAGACAGACGCACAGACACTCAAGCTGCATTATGTATCAGCTGATATGGAAGAAGGATTTCCGGGAACACTCGATATGACTGTAATCTATTCTTTCACCGATGACAATGAACTTATAATTGATTATAAAGGAACGACAGACAAGAAGACGATTGTCAACATGACAAATCACGGTTTCTTCTCTCTTGCAGGAATTGCCAACCCGACTCCGGTCATAGACGACCTTATTTGTGAAATCAACGCCGATTTCTATATTCCAATCGATGAAACATCTATTCCTCTTGGCACCATAGATTCAGTCAAGGGAACCCCATTCGACTTTACTTCGCCAAAACCTGTGGGCCGTGACATAGACGCAGACGACATGCAGACAAAGAACGGTGCAGGATACGACCACTGCTTTGTTCTTAACAAGAAAGAAGAAGGAGAACTGAGTTTTGCAGCAAAAATAACGGAACCTCACAGCGGACGTACAATGGAAGTATACACGACTGAACCGGGAGTACAGGTATACACCGACAACTGGGCAACAGGTTATCCGGGACAAAACGGCTCCACATTCCCACGCAGAAGCGCAATATGCTTTGAAGCACAGCATTTTCCAGATTCTCCAAACCGCCCTTATTTCCCTTCTGTCGTTCTCAATCCGGGAGAAACATATACACAGAAAACAATATATAAGTTTGGTACTATTTAGCTTTAATGGAAAACAGAAGAGCAAAATCATAAATATAGCATGGGCTATGGAGTCTGGTCCTTATCGGAGTATCAACCTGCCTGCGGGCAATCACAAGCCTGACAGAAATCGGACGGGACAATATAATGACCAGAATAATTAGGCATAGCTGATGGAATAGCACTTTCCGTTTTGGTATTTACAAGTGTAAAGAAAATAAAAAATGGCAAACAAATAGCCGTTCAGAGTATAATCGCAGACAACAAGCGATTTATAGTTTTCCGGGCAAGCTTTGCCCATAGAACATGAAAGGGAGCAGAAAACCTCTTTACATACAGAAATCCGGAACTTACAAACTTTAATATTAATAACAAATAACACACAAATGAATCAAAAACAACAGCCGAACTACACGTTCGCACTTACAGTTGTAATCATCGTATGTTTCCTCATCGGATTCGTTACGACAATGAACAACTCAATGATTGAATTTTGCACAAAGGCTTTCAATTTGAATGCACAACAGGGACAATACGTAAACACAGCCTTCTATGGCGCATATGCCCTGTCCATCCCATTCGGATTCATGATGAACAAGATTGGCTATAAGAGCACACTCGTACTCGGCCTTTTTGTGGTTGCCTTAGGCTTCGTCATCAACTATTTCGGAATATCTGCAACCATAGGCAGTGATTCCGTTTACAGTGTATTCCTCTGCTCTATGTGCTTCGTCGCACTGGGTATCGTCATGTTGCAGCTTGTTGCCAATCCGTATGTCATGGTACTCGGCGCACCGGAAAAAGGTGCATTCCGCATGACTTTGAGTCAGGCTATCAACTCTGTAGCTACAACTGTTGCTCCTGTATTCATCACATACGTAATCATACGTGGACAGACACCAACACCGGAGGCTGTACCTGCACCGTTCCTCGGACTCGGACTTTTCACCCTTCTTCTTTGTATAATACTTTGCTTCCTCAAACTGCCAAACATCAATGAAGGAGAACAAGCGACAGAAGCAAGCGGAAAAGTAAAACAATACAAGAGCAGCGTATTCAAATACCCTCACGTATGGTTCGGTGCACTCGGAATCTTCATGTACATGGGACTTGAAATTGGTGTACCTTCAATGCTTCCATACAAGTTAGACAACGCAACAGACTACTTGTGGCTGTATTGGGGAGGCATGATGGTCGGACGTTTCATCGGAGCAGCCATCCTCAGCAAATTCCAGCCTCGTGCAATACTTTCCGTATGTCTTATAGCTGGTGCTGTATGTATCGGTGCATCATTTATCCTTCCAGGTACAGCAAGCGCTTATGCTCTGCTCGCAGCCGGACTTTTCCATTCTGTAATGTGGCCACTTATCTTCAATCTTGGTCTGCAGGAACTCGGACCGCACACAAAGGCAGCTTCAGGTATCATCAACATGGGTGTTATCGGTGCTGCAACCTTGATGCCTCTTATGGGATTCGTAGTTGATGCCACATCTGTAGGTGTAGCAATCTGCCTCATGTTCGTATACTATGCATACGAACTCTGGTTCTGCTGGATAGGCTCTAAAGTGGGATTAAAATAAAATAAAGACAATGAATACGGCAAGCCAACGACATTGCCGTATTCATTATGATTTCCAATAGCAAAAAAAATTATTTTCTAACCTTATAAAAAACAAACTATTATGAAATTGACAATTGATGATGTAAGAAGCCGTTTTATCAAACATTTCGACGGAGCTACAGGTTCTGTATATGCTTCTCCAGGCCGTATCAACCTCATCGGCGAACACACCGACTACAATGGCGGATTCGTATTCCCTGGTGCTGTACAGCAGGGTATGATAGCTGAAATCAAGCCTAACGGCACTCGCAATATCCGTGCATATTCCATAGACCTCAAAGATTATGCAGAATTTAGTCTTGACGATCCAAAAGGCCCTAATGCAAGCCATTTCCGTTATCTCTTCGGTGTTGCACGCGAAATGATGAAACTTGGTGTTCCTGTAGAAGGATTTGACACAGCCTTTGCCGGTGACGTTCCTCTTGGTGCCGGTATGTCTTCATCTGCAGCTCTTGAAAGCTGCTATGCTTATGCACTTAACGACCTCTTCGGCGACAACAAGATAGACAAGATGACACTTGCCAAGGTTGGTCAGGCTACAGAGCACAATTATCTCGGACTTAACTGTGGTATCATGGACCAGTTTGCCTCTGTTCATGGAAAGGCAGGCAACCTCATGCGCCTTGACTGTCGCAGCGGAGAGTATGAATATTTCCCTTGGAATCCGAAAGGCTACAGACTTGTTCTTATCAATTCTTGCGTAAAGCACGAACTCGCAGGTTCTCCTTACAATGACCGTCGCAAGAGCTGTGAAAATGTAGTTGCAGCCATAGCAAAAAGACACCCTGGAGTTGAAACACTTCGTGACTGCGACTGGGATATGCTTGAAGAAGTACGTGGCGAAGTCAGCGAAGTAGACGCTTTGCGCGCAACCTACGTTCTCGGAGAAAAAGATCGCGTACTCGCTGTATGTGACGCTCTTGAAAAAGGCGACTATGAGACAGTAGGACAGAAGATGTATGAGACTCATCACGGACTTAGCAAAGAATATGAAGTAAGCTGTGAAGAGCTTGATTACCTCAATGACATAGCTCACGACTGCGGTGTTACAGGTTCACGTATTATGGGTGGCGGCTTCGGTGGTTGCACAATCAACCTCGTAGAAGACAATCTCTACAGAAACTTCGTTGAGACTGCAAAATCCAAGTTTAAGGGAAAATATGGCAAAGAACCAATCGTTATCGATGTTGTTATCGGCGACGGTGCACGCAAACTTTGCTAATACAGTAAAACAATCGATGAAAAAAGCTTCTATATTTCCTTAAAAGGGCATAGAAGATTTCATCAACAGGATTCAGGCTTATATTCTTCATGAATATGGGCCTTTTTTCATCTATAGACTATTTCAAACTGTGTAACTATCAGAGTAAAAGCCAAATTCAACCTATTTCTAATGAGTATCCATTCGAAAAATGCCGTCTGTCCCCGCTTCTTATAAACCGCAAAGTTAGCGGGTAATAAGAAGCGGGGACAGACGGCATTTTTCGGATGGATACCACATAGTTAAATGATCTGTTTTTAAGTTAACGTGAGTTCGATATAATTCAAAACAGATTTCCTGACTTCGTCAATGCGCCACCCCAATTAGGAATTGCAGTCAGATAGG
>CAZKOB010000059.1:0-20526 GCA_964554265.1 uncultured Bacteroides sp.
GCGACTAACCGATGACATGACGGAGGAGCAACTCGAAGACCTACTCCCATACAACGAGGGTGTGTCAAAATTCATTTTTTTGAAAAGATGAACTTATAATTTGAAATTAGAACATCCTAAAAGACTAAAGAAAGGGGCATATCATTACTCAATACAGAGCTTGATACGCCCCTATTTAAGTATTGTAGTTACAATCTGTAACTTTTGGGAGTAGTCATTTTCATTTTGACACACCCTCATCCCACCAGACGGCATATTTCGGATGGATACAAAAAGTCAGCTTAACTCAGAAGATTACGTTACAAATCAAACATGCTTTCTCCATACTCAAAAGACTTGAATTCTCCATTCATTACAAAGAGAATCCAAGTCTTTACTTTTTGTGAATATCAATGCAAAACAGTCATCACACCTCTTGCGTACATTGCTGCCATGCCTTTTCATTTTGTTTCAATTTCCTCGGTCATATGGATTTCGTTTCCTTTCTTGTCTGTAAACTCATACTGAAGGAAACCAAGCTTCTGACTTGGTATGACCTTTATCCCGAAACCATATTTCAACTGCCATTTTCTATAAATAGACAATATACCCTGAAATATATAGGCTGCAACATAAGGGTGTACATAGAGTATGAACTTCTTTATATCAAGATTATTTACAATATAATCAATTTTACTCTCAAGAGTATCTGTAAAGAGAAATGAGGACTTTATGGAACCTCTTCCGAAACATGTAGGGCACACCTCTTCCACATTGACATCTATGGCAGGACGGACACGCTGACGCGTAATCTGCATGAGACCAAATTTGCTGAGCGGCAATATATTGTGCTTTGCACGGTCACTCCGCATCAACTCATTCATGCGTTCGTAAAGTTTCTGTCTGTGCTCCGCCGTATCCATGTCTATGAAGTCTACAACTATTATACCGCCCATGTCCCTGAGACGAAGTTGTCTGGCAAGTTCTTCTGCTGCCCCCATATTGACTTCAAATGCATTGGCTTCCTGTCCTTCAACACCGCGGTATCTGTTGCCACTATTGACATCTACGACATGCAATGCCTCTGTATGCTCTATAATAAGATATGCTCCCTTCTTATAGCTTACAGTTTTTCCAAATCCGGACTTTATTTGCTTTGTCACGGAGAAGTTGTCAAATATAGGAACTTCCCCCTTATAAAGCTTGACTATACTTGTCCGTTCTGGCGCTATAAGAGAAACATATCGCTTAACTTCATTGAAAACATCTGCATCGTTGACATATATGTTTTCATAAGAAGGATTGAACAAATCGCGTAACATAGAGACTGTACGCCCCGTTTCTTCATGAGCAAGTACCGGAAGCTTGGCCGCCTGTTGTATCTTCACAAGACTGTCATTCCAATTTTCCAGAAGTACCGAAAGTTCATTGTTCAGTTCCGCCGCCCTTTTACCTTCTGCCACAGTACGCACTATAACCCCAAAGTTTTTCGGTTTGATGCTCTGTATAAGCTGCTTCAACCGTACTCTTTCTTCCTTCGACTTTATTTTGGAAGAAACGGAAACCTTGTCATTAAAAGGTATCAATACCAGAAATCGCCCAGCAAACGAAATTTCTCCTGTCAGTCGTGGTCCCTTCGTACTTATAGGTTCCTTAGTTATTTGCACCATGACCTCCTGTCCCAGTTCAAGTACACTTTGTATACTTCCGTCCTTAGGAAGTTCAGAATGTCGTGCAGCTTTTTCCATTATGGCAAGTTTTTTCTTGTCACTTGCCACTTGCTTTACATACTTTTCTAACGAGAGGAATTGTGAACCTAAATCTTGATAATGCAAGAATGCTTCGCGTTCATGACCGACATCCACAAAACACGCATTCAGTCCGGGCATTATTTTCTTAACCTTTCCTGCGTAAATATTACCAACAGAGTACTTTGAGTCCTGCCCATCTTTCTGAAACTCCACGAGTTTCTGATCTTCGAGCAAAGCTATTGTAACCTCCTTTGGTTGTACGTCGATAATCAGTTCGCTTGTCATTATACTCTTTTTTTTCCTGAATCAGACCTCCTTTATTCAGGATAGGTTCAAAATATCTTTACAAAAAAAAGAACAAACCATAAAGCTTAAATCTCTGTTGTTATAGAGTATGCTCTAAAAGTTTGTTCTTAATCTCTTCGCCTGAGAAAGACGATAGAATGAGAGCTGAACTCCATGTTTCTGTCCGGAATCACCAACTATGACACCGAAAACAGAATCCCTGAATCTCACTTGCTCTTATGACGATTCTTTCTCAGTCTTTTCTTACGCTTATGCGTAGAAATCTTGTGTCTTTTCTTTTTCTTACCGTTTGGCATAGTCGTTGATTTTTAAGAATGTTTATAATTTTCACTATATTATTTCTGAAGAGAGTTGACAAAAGTCTTTGCCGGCTTAAATGCAGGAATATTGTGCTCCGGAATTATCAAAGTCGTATTTTGGGAAATATTTCTTGCCGTTTTCTGAGCCCTTTTTTTCACAATGAAACTTCCGAACCCACGGAGGTAAACGTTCTCTTCATTTGCCAAAGAAATCTTTACAGCATCCATGAATGCCTCAACTGTAGTAAGTACATTTTGTTTGTCAATACCGGTTTTCTTTGAAATCTCGTTTACGATGTCTGCTTTAGTCATTGTAGTTTATGAGTTTTTGTTATTAAATTTTTCTGTTTCACAGGTTTAAGTCAATACTTAGCTGTCATTCGGGGTGCAAATATAATATTTTCTTTGCACTCGCAAAAATATTTCAAACGTAAAAAATTGAAAAAGGTTATTTAACATCCTGTTTTTTAAGTTCTGTTTGAAAACAGACAAATGCACATGTATATATCAAGATTCAAAACAAACGAAGAGGCTACACCGAATTTCATGGACACAAAAAATCCATTCCAATTTTTTGAGCCTCATGCTGTCTGTTTCTGCCAAGCATCATCAGTTGCAATCCGCCTCCTGTGTTTCTTCCTAAAATTCATGTAAACAATCTGCAACGAGCTTATCTGTCCGCCATATCAAAGAATGAATCATATCGGCTTACAGCCTGTTGGGCAAGTTCCACACCCAAGGCATCCGGAGTGACCGTAAGTGTACGTCCGTCACGCATATTAAGCGTCACCGAACCATCATCATTCATTTTCATCAATTCATAAAGTTCACCATTAAGTTCTGCATTCCAAGTCTTTTTCTTTTCATCAAATATGAGTTTGCACTCTTCGTTGCGCGTCTCGTCCAATATTGTATACCCCTTCTTAGTACGTGTAACGACAAAAATATCTCCATTACTTCCTTTCATTCTTTTGGTTTCGCCAACTTCAGCTACAGCCGCACCATTCTTTCCGCTCCAAAACTCGATGGAGTTGAACACAAGACCGTCTGCAAGATAACACACTTCATACACAGGAATAATGTGCAGACATATAAAGACAAGTTCGTTGACAAACTTGTCTTTACTTATACCTCGGTTCCATGTCACCACTTTGTTAAACATAGGAAAAGTGCCGATACATGAGGAGAACAAAATACTTGTTCCTACCACAGATGCCAACATTTTGGCTTTCAGATTTTTCATTTGCTTCATTTTTTAGCATTAAACATAGATTTTTATTTATAGCGGCTCACCTTACTTTCAAAAGATCACCTTCTACCGGAACATAATCCGATTTCTTGAAATTTTTTTTGTAAAGCCCCGACACATTTATAGCATAGAGCTGCGAAATTGAATACATAGATTCTCCGGCTTTGACCTTGTGCCAATATGTCCTTCCATATTGCCTGTCAGCCTTCTTCTTTTTCTTCTCCATATATACAAAGCTCCCTACTGCAAGCGGCATGGACTCATCCGCTTCATTGTATTTCAGAAGTTTCCGTTTCGGAACTGACATTTCCCGGGCTATAGACTCCCAGGTATCCGTTTCTCCTGCCACGACATACATCACACCGTTGTTTTTCTGTATCCTGTGCGCATTAAACACAACATCTTCATACACCCTCACAGCCGGCATGCCATACTCGTCCTCATCATAACGATGCAGTTCATAAGTATCTATTATCGCTATCAGACGCTCTGCATACGAAGGATTCGTGGCATAGCCGCAAGCCTTTAATCCTCGCGCCCAAGCCTTATAATCAAGAGGATCGAGCGAAAAAAGACATTTATATCTGTCTCTGAGCAAGAATTTTGAATGGTCCTCATAGCTGTCGCGAACAGATTTATAGACTCTGAAACATTCTTTCGGTTTGTCATCATTATGCCTTGTGGTGGAACCGTTCCAGCCACTGCCACATTTTATACCGAAATGGTTATTGGAACGCCGGGCCAACCGCCCACTTCCTGCGCCACTTTCCAGAATACCTTGAGCAAGAGTTATACTTGCCGGAATATGGTGCTCGCGCATCTGTTCTATCGCAAGTTCCTTGTATTGTTCTATATATTTCTGGTATGACAAGTTTTTACGGACTTGGGCAGATACACTTACAGCCACAACAGCCGTAAGAAAAGACAACAAATACTTCCGATTCATCACTAATTATAATACCTATTTTGGAAATCCTTCAACAATGCCATCCCGACATACCATTTGCAACAGCATACAGGATTGCGTTACTGAAGAATGATGCAAAGATAGATAAAACACGAGATTTTACACTGTCAAAATGAAGAATTTATTTTTTCTTTAAAAGTATGGCTATAATTGAAACGATAAAACAGACAAAATGGAAACAAAGCCATGAAAAAGATATTTTGAAAATGGGTCATGCACCTCAAATAATGGTATACCATGATGACGAAATTTTGCTCTTTAAAATTTAACAGAGCTATTTTGCTCACAAAATTCGCTTAAGCAAACACCGCACAAAAGCCGACTTATCCATATTCGAAATAAGCAGTCTGTTCCATGTTGTTTTTGAATATTCTATCCCAAATACAGTATTTCATAAGCTCTCCTGACTTTCGTCATCGTGTCACAAAAAATTCTCATCGAAAAGTTCCGCTGTTCTTTGATGTCTTTTCATGAGCATTGTCCTGCTTATGCCCCTTGTTTTACGGAAACTGTATCTGTATTGTCACGCCGGTTTGGGCAAGAGATAAAACTTTATCTACGCTCATTTTTATGTCTGTAATTTTCACTACCCTCTCCGGTTCCTTGTATGCTTTCAATGCAACGGAGCAAATACAGATGTAAGCTTCCAAACCGTCATACTATCTATTTATCATAAATTATGGGCTTTTTTTTGACAAGTAGATAGTGCGACAGTAGGAATAACCAAGCTGATTTATGAGGTAACTATTCAGCCAAAGGCTGATATGCCAATAATTGATAATCAATAACTTAGTAAAGCAATATGATAAATCAACAACGAAAAAACAATATTTTATGAAATTATATAGATTGTGGTTGTTGTAAGTGGCTGAAAATCAACAAATGTTTTGACTGAATGGTTACCTTTCAGACCTTTCTTGATAAAAATCCATAATTTTTCATGTATCTGTATCCCCAGCAGATTGTAAATTCGATGATTACGCATGATTACATACAAAAAGCGTGGAGATCGTGCCTGTTGCCCGTTCCACGTCTTGAGGCTCTCGCATTGCCCGATGTTGTTGAACGAGCAACGCGAAACCCACGCCGATGAGTTTATATAATTATCCCTACCCATCACTACACCATACACACACTATTGTACGAATACAATAATGGCATACAGGCATGAAGATAAGGATGCCTATAAAAACATCCCATGAGCATTCACCGTTGCTATGTTCATGACAACATCTGAAACTTGCGAGATTCCAAGACGTCAAGAACAAAGCGCATGCAAACGCTTTCTATATAAACACATTCAGCCTACTCTATATTTAAATATAATAAGAAGTCTGTGAGAACACTCGCTTGAAATACAAGTTCTCGTGTATCCGCCATTCTGGATATGCTAAAAAATCTATGATTTCTATGTAAAATCCTACCTCCCCCTCTTTTCCTTGATGACCTTTGTCATTTATAAGAAACTGTTTGGGGCTTTGTAGCGGATACTTCTGTACGAAATGCAACATTTTTTGGATGACTGCACCGGAAATTTGAAATTACCCTTCTGAAAAATCAATTTCACTGCATTGTTTTCTTAAATCCACACTGCTGATTGTAAAATCAGCAATGTGGATTATATAATCAGCAGTGCAGTTTTTATAATCAGCAGTGCAGATTATAAAAATCAGTGCGGTGAAAACGACTTTTCAGTGAGGCAAAATTAATTTTCAACAGGCTGCAACACAATGAGTTTCAACATTCTACAGGAACAAATCGGCTTGAGCTGAAATCCAAAATCCGTTCAAAACTAAAAACAACAGATTTCAGGTGTGGCACAACAGCAAGACAATCCTAACGGATGAAGCATGTCACGAGATGCGAGAAGCCGTATTTTTTTGAAGAACACAAGCAAAAACGACTTTACCGTCCGCTTTTTAATGCATTAAATCGAACTCACGTAATATATATGTGGGCAACCGCTAACTTTTGAGAAAATTTGGTGCGGTTGCTCTGAGGAAACAACGCTGTTTTGCATAAATCATTTATTTTCTGTAATTTTGTGCCGAACCTTTTTATTTGAAAGTGTACTGCACAAGCAGCGAACTCACAAAAAGCAAACAGAATTATGAAACTGATTATTGAAAACTTAGGAATCATAAAACAGGCAGAGATCGATTTGAACAAAAAGTTCACGATTTTCTGCGGACGTAATAGTACAGGTAAGACATATGCTTCCTATGTTCTTCACGCATTTCTGGAAGATGGAAATATGTATCAGCTTCATTGCATAAATGAAATAATTGAGCAGATTGTAGCCAACGGAAGTTTTACCATTTCCAGAACTTTCATTGAAGAATGGCTCAAGGCCAACTGCCAAGTGGTGGTAGAACAGACAGGAAGCATCTTCGGTATCTCAGACACTACAAAAAACAAACTGTTCTCCAAGTTTGCATTATTTGTGAACTATACAGACGAGGATTATAATGATGTTATCACCACTCCGCTCTCGGCACAGTTAGTGGAGGGAACTTCGTTTTGGAAAATCTCCAAGGAAAAGAACAGCGATGTGGTCAGAATTGAGAGCAATGTCAATACAGCTAATCTGCAGCAACCAGGCAGCCTGCGTGCTACCATGCTGATATGTCACATTCTTCGCAATCTGGCATTCTGCAAGATGTATGGGGTGCGTATGCTTACCGTAGAACGCAACAGTATCTATACGTTTAAGACAGAACTGTCGCTAAGCCGTAATGAACTGATTGATCACATTCAGCAAACCAGCAAGTCGGAGATAGACGTGTTAGACATAATCAACAAATCTTCACGCCGCTACCCGTTTGCTGTGCGTAGCAGCTTGAAGATTGCTAATGATTTAGAAAACGTGCAGAAGTCGGAAAGCGTATTTGCACCGATAGCAGATATAATAGAGCAGAACCTTCTCCTGGGAGAAGTCAGCATGACCAAAAGTGGTGATGTTGAGTTCCACCCCCAGGGGATGGCTGTGAGCCGTAGATTGCCGTTCCACCTGTCATCGTCAATCGTGAAAACTATGGCAAGTTTTGTAATCTATCTCAGGCACATTGCAAAGGTTGGTGATACACTAATCATCGACGAGCCTGAGATGAACTTCCATCCAGACGTTCAGATTCTGTTAGCACAGATATTCGCCATCCTTACTACCAAAGGGCTTAGAGTTGTTGTAAGTACACATAGCGACTATATTGTCCGTGAAATCAACAACCTGATAATGGGCAGCGCAATCAGAAAGCGCGGCAAGGATGATGGTCTGCTTGCAGAAATGGGATTAACCCCGGATATGTTGCTCGATTACAACGACATTTCCGTTTTACAATTCGTCAAGACAGGTAAGGCTATTGTCCGTGTAACTCCATTAGCCATTGATGAGGAAGGGTTTGCAATAGACTCGATTGATTCTGCAATCCTGTCTCAGAACCAAAAGGCAGAGCGTCTGTATGCGCAATTATCAGATAACTAATAAATGGATTTTTTATGTCAGAATACGAACTTTATACTCGCATATTGGCTCCTCGGCTTAGACCAGAAGAACAGTCTGTACTGATTGAAAAAACATCCAAGAAAGTTCATAAAGCGGAGATTGTGCCGGACAAGAAAATTGCATACGGCCTTTATCGTTATGACCAAACAGAACAGAGCGACTTGTTTTTCCCATTCTTCAATAATACCCACGACGGCGAGCGCGGCAAAGCTGAATTTCCCACACCTGATGAATTGTTGAAATTTTGTGATTACATCTTATTAGCAGAGAAGAATAGAAGATTGTATGTTTTGCTATTAGAAATGAAAAGTGGCAATAATGGAGATGCAGTCATTCAATTGGAGGCTTCTGCAACATTCATGGATTATGTCAAGCATACGGCACAGCGCATTTCAGAAACTAATGGATATAAGCATTTTGATGCGGACAGTATCAAGGTACGTAAGATAGTATTAAAGCCTGCACCCAAAGCAAGACCAATGACAAATCTTGCAAAGAGCAAAGTTACAAAGGTGAATTTCGACGATCCCATCATCTACTATCAGTCAGACACATTGCCTTTGTATTTTTTCTGCAAAAACTAAAACATGTATTTTAGTATGTAAATATCACGTTGATGATTGAAAAGTTGAAAAATAAAGAATCGTTTATAGCAAGGCTTTTACCTAATCACATCATTTATAACACCTCAATTTCACAATTAAATTGCTTGACATTCTTTGCAGCCATACTGAGATGTTTATGGTAAGAATAGAACTATGACAACAAGTCCTAATAACAAGTCTGACATATAGCCATACTTGTTGTCGTATGGACCCCAAATATCCCGACCTGCATAGTCAGGAATTGTCTTATTTGCCATGGCAAATAAGACAATTCACTTCATTCAACATCTTATATTATAATATCGATTTCAGAAGAACAACAAGTCAGAGTTCATAATCCACTCCATCTAATTTCAAAAAAATACTTTATAGAATATAGCAACGGCAATGCCCATTGAAAAAGTTCTCATGCCCTGAATTTCATCTTTACAAAAGGCACTGAATTTTCAGCATATATAAAAGACTAAAACTGTGGGCATAGCACATCAACCGACACACATTCCGACATTCGTCAGCGTTTTTTTGGCATAAAACTGAAATTATAGGTAAGATGCATCATCACATATCGAGGGAGTACATTGCGGACAGTTTCCACCCTGCCCTGTCCGTTCATGACAATGCTATTGCCCGACACCTGGTTGAAAATATCGAAAGCCTCCAAACGCGCCGTCATCCTGTTCTTCCAGAATGAACGTGAAAGCGAAAGGTTCCAAACAAGGTCATCGGTGTTCATGGAACTGTCGCCATATCCGCGACGGCTGAACATCTTCATATCGGTGGAGAGAATGATACCGGCCGGAAGTTCGAAAGTGCCATTCACACCATAGAAGAAATCCACGGCATTGATGTCCTGCGTGTTGCGCAGACTTCCGTGAGCACATCTCCAAGAAATGTTTCCAACGAGCGAAGCCGAAAGTTTGCCCAAACGATAGTTCAAGAAAAGATTTTCATTCACATAGTAGTTGTCAACCTTGCTCAGACTGCTCTCGTTGCTTCCTTCCACAGCAGCCAAATCGACATTCCGCGCATAGTCGCAATGCGTCGTCGTGCTCCACCGCCAATGCTGATCCTTGTCGATAGCCCGGCTGAACGTGGTCCAAATATATGTCTGCCAGTTACCATCCATATTCTGACGAGTATAGGTATAGGCACCGGTCTGAGCATCATAGACGTATCCCCGGGCAATCTGGTCTGGGAAGAAACGCAAGCCGTATGTGAAGTTGAACCACTGCTGACGCTTGTTAACTCGCTGCATATAGGCTACCTGCATACGGTGGGCGGAAGAACTTTTCAGATTCGGATTTCCCTTGCGGATGCTCAACGGATCATTCGTATAACTCACGTCTATCTTGTCATAAAGCGAAGGAAGCTCCATACTGAGACTATAAACCCCGACAACACTTCTCACTACACCATCCTTATCACAGCGATAGCTTACGTACAAATCAGGATTGAACACCCATTGGTTTTGCGTGGCACAAGTATCAGTCGACAGACTATGATAGTTCAGACGTTCCGACACATTCTTGAATGGCATACACAAACGGAACGTCAAATCCTTTCCGTCATGACTCCTTTGGAAATAAGGGAGCAACACCAAACCTTGAGTACGACCCAGTTTGTTATAATTGTAACTGTTTTCTGCATCAAGACACATAAGGAGAGAGTCCTGCGTAGACGGCAACATACCTATTGTATGAAGAAGGTTATCATCCCATCCGTCGAGCATATCAAGACGGTGGATATTATTGGTCATATCGTTATAAGACTGGTCGAACGTATAACCAATGTCAAGATTCCAAGAATCAAGCCAATGTATACCGTATGTCAAACCGGCATCATAACGGTAATAGTTGCTTGGATTGGCAGTATACTCATTACGACAGTCGGAAGGCTCATCCCCACGCAAATAGTCCAAATTATTCAAGGCAAAGGCGCGCGAACGGTTGTTCCCAGAACCACCATTGAATCTAGCTTCAAAGCTGTCACCGTTTCTCAACTTCTGAGTAAAATGTAAATCCCACCCAGCATCCAACGAATGGCTCTTGTTCAATCCTTGTCCTATCCTTCTGTTCACAGCCATGGACTGCAAGTCGGTACTGAGCGTCATGGCAAAGAGCGAGTCGAGCACTTCCATAGTAGTGCCATAGCGCGAAGGGTCATCATCGAACTGTCCGAAACGACTGCTCCAGTCTCCCTCGTTATCTTTATAGTTCATATCCAAAACCGTTCTCAGACGAAACGGTCTGTTGATCGTAAACTCATTCCGCGCGGAAAGATTCAGCGTATTTGTCACATTATGATTGTACGCACGCGAATAGCTCGTACCAGAAGAAAGGAAAGATTCCGTGGCAGTTTTCTGCACGTTGTTTTCTTTGGTATGGGACAACTGCACCATTCCTTTTTCGACCCAGCGTTTGTCCTTGTCGTCAACCATTATATCCAGCCCGAAGTTGTGGACAGTCTGCTGCCCCTGCGGCATATTGCTCGGCGACCACTCCCCTTTAGATCCGGGCTTGCGGCTCTCGTTCACATTGTTCATATTGCCGAACAGAGAGATGCGCGAATTGTCCGTATAGCGAAGTCCGAAGAAGCGAGCCATAAAACGATCGGAACTGCCTCCTGCCACATCGGCATTGGCAAGATAACCTATAGAATATTCACGCTTCAGCTTGACATCCATCACAAAATCCTTCTTCTCCACCTCACGGCCCAAATATTGACTTTTCTCCGTAGACTTGTGGTAGGTTATGATATTCTCCACCACATAGTTGGGCAGATTATCAAGCATCACTTTATTATTACCCTTGAAGAAATCTTTTCCATTGAGAGTAAGATAATCAATTTTTTCACCATTGACCGTTATCTCTCCGTTGTCCTTCAACTCCACCCCCGGAAGCTGCCGGACAAGTTCGTCAAGCATAGATCCTTTAGGGGTCTTGAAGGCATCAGCATTATAAATGATGGTATCGCCTTTATAAGCGATTCGCACCTTCGTGGCAGTAATTTCCACCTCATCCAGCATCTGCAACAAATCGGCTTGGGGGTCCCGACGACGCATATAATGCCAAGGAGCATCGAAGTAGGTGTTTCTCGCAATATGCTTTACTTCGTAATTTACGTAGCAATCGTAATATTCAGGATGCTGGGCAAGGATAATATATTTCCTCGGTTGAGCAGGAATGGTGAATCTGAACGATGCATCCATTTTGAAGGAACTCCAATTGTTCACCCACACTCTCATACTGTCGATAAATGTGCTGTCTTCATCCATGAGTGTAACCTTGACATCGGGAATACCCACCTTCGTAAACGAATTTTTCACGTGCCCCCACAGGGCGATAGTTCTCTCTTTCTTCGTCTTCTTGACAGAAGATTTCTGTGCTTGAAGTGCCACCATCGGCACAAACAAAGCAAGCAAAAGGATAATGTACTTTTTCATTAAAGGATATAACTACGGCTGTCCAGGCATAAAACATGTCTGAATATCAACAGATTAAAAAAAATAAAGAATAAACTTTTTTGTTTTATACAGGGTTTGCTGTTGCCACACCGAACGCACGACGGATTCTATCAGGCAGAAGTGCACGCTCCCAAATAGTGCCATATAGAGTGATATGAGAATCATCCTGCAACCGTACTACATCGGGAACATCAAACAAACGCATCGAATCAGGCGACACAGATTCAACCTCACCGCATTTGCCACGTCCTCCAAACCTGTAATATTTCTTTTCGGCATGGGAGTATTCAAGATAAAGAAAAATTCCTTCGTTAACGATCAGATATTTGTCAAGAGCATCGTCCACTTCCTGATGCCATACACCGTTGAAAGGATGGCTACCACCGGGCTGGGCCGCATACACAGCTTTAAACACTTGCACAATATCCGCATCAGGCTCTATGCGAGTCCACTGTTCTGTAATCTCCGGTCCGCTCACAAGAGCCAGTTGCAAAGAATCCTTTATCCAATTGAATATATATGTGTCATCGGAAATAAACTTGTAGTCTATAGGTTCCCCTTTCGCATTATACACAGTATCATTCTTATAACTATAGGATTCAGCAGAAATATTGAAAATCATGTTCTTGCCATAACGGCGGAAATAACTGTAACAAGTAGTCATGTTGTTATGGTAGAACTTGTAATGCATGTAGAAAGGCCTGTTTTCGTATTTCTCATCAGCATTGCGAATCCAGTCCATAGTCCAGCACCCTTCAAGCGGAGAATATATATATTGCGCCTTCTCACGAGTGTGACATCCGAACATAAAGGCTACAGACAAAGCAAAAGTCAACATCACGGAAGAAACGGCCATACGTCTGCGTACGACATTTCTTTCAAACACATTGTTCATAAAGACTATACGCGCTTTCAACGGCCTGTATCCAAAAGATGACTGCACAAGAATCCATCTGCCGCTCTGAACACAAATCCTCAGCAGACTCATCTGGTATTCCTGACGGTCGCACCCGGAAGCCACCACATCATCGTCTACCTCAAACTCCTGTTGCAACTTCAGTTCATTGAACAACAACCACACAAACACATTGAACCATACAAAGGATATGAGAATTTCTACCATGCAAAGCTTCACAAAATGCAGATGGTTCACATGCCCCTTTTCATGCATGAGCACATAATGACGTATTTCATCATTTATATTGCTCGGAACGAATATGTTGCGGCCAAAAGAAAACGGTTGCTTATAGTCAGTGGAATAGATTTTCATACCATCCTCCACGGTTGTCAATGTATGTTTCCGGCGGATATGGAAAAGCCAACACAACTGACACACAAAATGCAAAAATACCATCAACACTCCAGCCCAATAAATGGCCCACCAAATATCAAAGGCATGTTCCGGTTCTTCGGAAGGAGTCTGCACACCTTCCATGCTTGTCCTATCAGCTTCTCTAAAATTTGCCTCCGGCATATCCTCCAAAGCACTTCCAAGCTCGGCCGAAGGGAATGCGTTTTGAACAGAAGGCATCGGTTCACCTTCCAATAATTGCAAAAAGGTGCTTTCGCTCTGCCACACATTCCTATCAGTCGCTTCATCAACACTTGTTATGCGTGCCGGACTGAGCAATGTGAACACGACAACAGAACATATCGTAATCATTATATATGTCAGAGAATATCTTGGCTTGCACTTCATCCGCAATACAAAATAATACAGTCCATATAAAAGTCCGGCAAGCGCAATTCCGGTCAACGGAAACAGTCC
This sequence comes from uncultured Bacteroides sp., assembly GCA_964554265.1. Classification (GTDB taxonomy): domain Bacteria; phylum Bacteroidota; class Bacteroidia; order Bacteroidales; family Bacteroidaceae; genus RGIG8745. Next base: position 13,890 of record CAZKOB010000059.1, read on the forward strand.
GAATTGAATTGTGTACATGGCATTATCAAATTAAAAGTATGAAATCAATGTATGCGAACAAGCCTCACAATGAAGAATCGGAAGGAGACTTTATCAACTTCACAATCTCATCGATTTCTTCATCAGTGAGTGTCTCTTGTTTGACAAAAAATGAAACCAACGAAGCAAACGAACCTCCGAAGAAAGTGTTTTTTATGTCATTCATGCAGACACGTGTGTATTCTTCCTTTGTAACAAGGGGAGAGAAAACATAGCTTCTTCCAACTTTCTTGGAGGTCACAAAACCCTTGTCCTGCAAAATTTTCAGAAAGGTGAGCAATGTCGTCAGAGCCGGTTTAGGTTCCGGATACTGTGCCATTATCTCCTGAGAGCCTCCTTTATGCTCCGGCAAACTCCACAAGACGTTCATAACCAATGTCTCTGCTTTAGTAAGCTGCTTCTTTCTCATGCTCATATTATAACTGATTTATATTTATACAAATTATGACACGGCAAAGATATTCTAAAAATATAGAACAAACAAATTTAATTCTATATTTTTAGAATAAAAATAATTGCAATACTCGAGTTCGGTTCAAGAAAGTCCTGTAAAACACGGGTAATCTTGCAAGTTTTTTTTGCTGATGTATCCACAGACTCCTCCAGTTTGTGCTTTTGTGAATACAACTGTAAAAACCGCTGACTTTCTCAGGGACATTTCTTCTTTCTTTTTGACACTGAGTCCACCCATTGCGAACAGAACATTATTAACATAATTAAGATTCATTCACACTCACTCAACCGTTGAATTTTTGAAGTTTTACTGATAAGTAATTGATAATCAACAAAATACTATTTCAATAAAACTATGCGGTTTTAGGTACAAGAAGCACAGGTAAGAGCAAAAATAGGATATGCTGATAATCAGTAAGTTATGAAAATACTTGGCTGAGATTCCTGTTTTTCGCAGCCAAAAAACATCTTTGTTTTTCGTGGCATAGAAAAATCCGATTATGATTTTTTAAGAAAACAACTTGGAACAATATCCGATTTCAGCCCGAAAAACGGACTTTTTCAAACCCGTTCACCTTGAAAATAAATTTCGTTCACCTTGAAAGTTTTTTTACAAGGCACTTTAAAACCATTTTCAAGGTGAACGAAATTTATTTCCGGCGTACTCTTTTTTCAGAAGAAGCATGTGCAAATGTGAATTAATGTATCTTTTCAGAGCGCGAATTGTATTATTTTTACATTTGAAGTTCAAGGCCTGAAAACGGCCTTAGAATCGCACAAATGGAAATTTGGTCGGGTTCGGCCGATTTTATGCGATTCTGCGAAGCCCGGATTTTAACATTTCAGATTGTCAAAAAAACGCATAATTCATTACAAACAGATGCGATGAGAACTCTTTTTGTGATACAATGACAAATTCAAAATACAAAAACTTACAAGATTACCCACTTTTGGGACTTTCTTGAACCGAACTCGCGTAATCGATTGTATGCACATGGTTTATATGTAAATATATATAATAGTTGAGGTGGATTTTACTTTTTAGAGGAAAGGAACGCAAAAAATGATATAAACTAAAATTCAACATCTACTTATTATTATCGGAAAATATGTAACTTTGCAATGTTTTCAGTACTCGGATTTCAAGCATGGCCGGAATTTGTCTCAAAACGAAATAACGGAAGCATAGGACAGGAAAACAAATAACGGACAAACAGTCTTGTCGTGTAAAACAAATGGAAGAGCAGAGCAGGATGATGTTCAGCTTGAATAAACTTGATAGCAGTGGTATCTATTAATAACTTGAAAGTGGAGTTCAGCACTGTACCGTTGTTCTCCAATGTGAACTTTGTAATCAACCCGAAGGACAGGATCGCGCTTGTCGGAAAGAACGGAGCCGGAAAATCCACTTTGTTGAAAATCATTGCGGGACAGCAGATGCCAACAGAAGGGAATGTGTCTAAGCCTAAAGAAGTTACGGTAGGATACCTTCCCCAGATAATGGTGCTGAGCGATGAGCGTACCGTCATGGAAGAGGCGGAAACGGCTTTTGCGCATATCAGTGAAATGCAGGAGTCTATCAGATGCATGAATGACGAACTGTCCAAAAGGACGGACTATGAGTCGGAGGAATATATGCGGCTGGTAGAGAGATTCACCAGAGAAAACGACCGTTTCACCATGATGGGCGGCCGGAATTATCATGCGGAACTGGAGCGGACTTTGATTGGTCTTGGCTTTCGCAGAGAAGATTTCCGGCGTCCGACAAGCGAGTTTTCGGGAGGCTGGCGAATGAGGATTGAGCTTGCCAAGCTGCTTTTGCAGAAGCCTGACCTGCTGCTGCTTGACGAGCCGACCAACCATCTTGACATCGGTTCTATCCAGTGGTTGGAGACATTTCTTGCCACAAGGGCCAATGCTGTTGTACTTGTAAGCCACGACCGCACATTCATCAACAATGTGACCAACCGTACAATCGAAATATCTTGCGGACATATCAATGACTACAGGGTGAAGTATGACGAATATGTGAAGCTGCGTGATGAACGACGGGAACAGCAGTTGCGTGCATATGAAAACCAGCAAAAGGAGATTGCTGATACACAAGCATTTATAGATCGCTTCCGCTATAAGCCTTCCAAGTCGAATCAAGTGCAGAGCAGAATAAAGCAGCTGGAGAAGATGGTGCCTGTGGAAATAGATGAGACAGATACAGCAAAACTGCGTTTGAAATTTCCTCCATGTCTGAGAAGCGGAGATTATCCTGTCATTTGCGACGAAGTAGGCAAGACCTACGGAGTCCATACCGTCTTCTCCGGTGTGAATCTGACGATTAAGCGTGGTGAGAAGGTTGCTTTTGTCGGGAACAACGGAGAAGGGAAATCTACTCTTGTCAAGTGCATCATGGGAGAGATACCTTTCGACGGTACTTTGAAAATCGGGCATAATGTACAAATTGGATATTTTGCTCAAAATCAGGCTCAGTTGCTCGACGGAGAAATTACCGTGTTCGATACCATCGATAGAGTGGCGAAAGGCGACATGCGATTGAAAATATGTGACTTGCTCGGAGCCTTCATGTTTGGAGGAGAAGCGTCCGAAAAATATGTGAAAGTGCTCTCTGGAGGAGAAAAGAGCAGGTTGGCAATGATACGTCTGCTGCTTGAGCCTGTGAATCTGCTGATTCTCGACGAGCCGACCAACCATCTCGATATGCGATCAAAGGATGTGCTGAAGAATGCTGTGCGCGATTTCGACGGTACAGTGATAGTGGTCAGCCACGACCGCGATTTTCTTGACGGTCTTGTATCGAGGGTGTATGAGTTTGGTGGCGGAAAAGTACGTGAATATATAGGAGGCATCTATGACTTTCTTGAGAAAAAACGTATGGAGAATGAAGGCATGACCGGGCTTGACGGCGACACGAATCATAGGGTGCAGCCTGTTGCACGGACGGACAACAAGCAGCAGGATAAATTATCGGCAGCTGCGGAGAGTGTGGTTTCCTCCGGTCGGATGTCATACGAAGAACAGAAAGAACTGAACCGTCGTATACGCAAGGCGGAAAAGGCTGTCAAGGAATGTGAGGAGTGTATCGAGCGGCTTGAAAAAGAGATGGCGGACATTGAAACGGTAATGGCTACTCCGGAAGGTGCTGCCGATATGCAGCTCATTGAACGGTATGCGGAGCTGAAGAAGAAGCTTGATTCTGCTGTCGAAGAATGGGAGTCGGCTTCTATGGAACTCGACGAAATCAGATAGTCATCTTCCCCCCTTGAGAATGCAGCCTCTGACAGAAGATGAGGAGGAAATGGCATGCCCGCAAACTTTCAAATAATGATGTGTGCGGTTGTAGCAAATAAATGCTACCTTTGCACAGCAATATCTCAGGAATCTTCTAAGCTATATAATCAACAAAATAAAAATGAAGCTAAAACATTTATTTCCCATTTTTGCTATGGCAATTACAGGAACAGCCTTTGCGCAGGAAACCGGCATCGGCATCAAATTAGAAAACATGAACCGGGATGTAGCTCCCGGTGTCGACTTTTATCAGTATGCATGTGGGGGTTGGATCAAGAACAATCCGCTCAAGCCTGAATATTCACGTTATGGTAGTTTTGACGCCGTTGGCGAGAACAACCGGGAGCAGATAAAGACGCTTATCGACGAACTTGCAAAGACGAAGCATCCGAAAGGAACGGTTGCACAGAAGATAGGCGACGTGTATGCTATGATGATGGACTCTGTGCGTCAGAACAAGGAAGGCTATAAACCTATTCTTGCTGACATGAAGCGGATTGCCAAGATAAAGAAGCGCGAAGAAATCATGCAGGCAATGGCAGAATACGGAGTGAAAGGTTGTGGACAGATATTCGGAGCGTATATTGGCGCAGACATGATGGACAGCAAGAAGAATCTTCTTGAGGTTTGTCAGAGCGGTCTTTCACTCGGGCAGAAGGATTATTATCTCAATGATGATGAAGCCACTGTGAAGATCAGGGAAGCATTCAAGGAGCATATTGTAAAAATGTTTATGCTTATAGGAGACAAGGAAAAAGTTGCCTCCAGAAAGATGCAGTCTGTCATGGATATAGAAACACGCATGGCGAAAGCGTCGAAGAGCCGTGTGGAGCTTCGCGATCCGGCATCGAACTATCACAAAATGCTGTATACTGATTTCAAGAATGAATATACGGGGTTTGACTGGGACAAATATTGGAGCATAAATTACATCGATGATTTGAAAGAGCTTAGTGTGGCTCAACCAGAAGCTTTGAAAGAAGCTATCGCCATACTTAATGAGACACCTGTAGAGCAGCTGAAGGACTGGTTGCAGTGGAACTTGCTTGACGCGAATGCCGGTGTGCTTGGTGATGATATATACATGCAGAATTTTGATTTCTACAGCCGTACGATGTTGGGCAAAAAGGAACCGCAGGCACGCTGGAAACGCTCAGTAAGCACTGTCAACGGAATACTTGGAGAGGCCGTAGGCGAAATGTATGTTGAAAAATACTTCCCGGCAGAAAACAAGGCTCGCATGGAACAACTTGTCAGAAACTTGCAGACTGCGCTCTCAGAGCGTATTGACGCTCAGGAATGGATGAGCGACAGTACGAAGATGCGCGCAAAAGACAAGCTTGCCGCATTCTATGTGAAGATTGGCTATCCGAACAAATGGAAGGACTACAGTTCGCTGGATATCGACCCTGCAAAGACGCTGTATGAGACAATGCAGAATGTCAATGTATGGGCAAACAAGCAAGAGGTCGAGCGCAAATATAATAAGCCTGTGGATATGGAAGAATGGTTCATGACTCCGCAGACTGTAAATGCATATTATAATCCGACAACGAATGAGATTTGTTTCCCTGCAGGAATCCTGCAATATCCGTTCTTTGACATGAGTGCTGACGATGCATTCAACTATGGAGCGATAGGCGTTGTGATAGGTCATGAAATGACACACGGATTTGATGATCAGGGCCGCCAGTTCGACAAGGACGGTAATTTCAGTGACTGGTGGGCACAGGGAGATGGAGACAAATTCAAGGCTCGTGCGCAGGTGATGTCTGATTTCTTTGACAATATAAAGGTTCTGCCGGATCTCAATGGAAACGGAAAACTCACATTGGGTGAGAATCTTGCAGACCATGGAGGATTGATGGTGGCATATACTGCTTTTAAGAATGCGACTAAGGATAATCCTCTCCCTATTGTAGACAATCTTACTCCTGATCAGCGCTTCTTTCTTGCGTATGCGAGCGTATGGGCACAGAACATTACAGAGGAGAGCATCAGAAGTCTGACCAAGAGCGATCCTCACTCTCTTGGTGAATGGCGAGTGAATGGGGCTTTGCCACATATTGACGCGTGGTATGAAGCTTTCGGTATCGGTGCAGACAGTCCGTTGTATATTCCTAAGGACAAACGTGTGACAATATGGTGATGTGATGAAACTCATAAGAATATGGAGGCGATTCGATTTATGGAAGTCAAAGGTGTAAATTGAAGTCGCTCCCCATCCATATTAGTAAAAAACAGCAAGGAGCCATATCCAACTTTGTTTTAGAGTTGCGGTATGGCTCTTTGGCGTTTTTGGGGAAGCTGGTGCCTGCATAATTTTACAGGACTTTCTTAAACCGAACTCGTGTAATAAAAATGGCATATGAAGTGTTAGGAGCAAGCATCTTCATACGCCATCTTATATTTCTGTTGATTTTTAAGTGACGAAGTCGGGTGCAGATATATACTTTGTCTACCGGTCCGGCTGTCACGCCACAACAAGGCCGGCGTCCTCATAAACCGGCTTGATTATCTCCACACTCACACCATCTGCCTTGTCATAAATTACGGGCTTTTTCTGACAATCTGAAATGTTAAAATCAAGGCCTCGCAGAATCGCATAAAATCGTCCGGACCTTGCCGAAGTTCCATCTGTGCGATTCTAAGACTGTTTTTAAGCCTTGAACCATAAATAAAAAAATAATATAATTTACGCCAAGAAAAGATACATTAATTCACATTTCCGCGTGTCTCGCCTGAAAGAAGAGTACACGGAACCTGAAATTTCAAGGTGAACAAAACTTTTTTAAAAGGCACTTTAAAAACATTTTCAAGGTGAACGAAATTTATTTTCAAG
>CAZKOB010000060.1:0-20456 GCA_964554265.1 uncultured Bacteroides sp.
AGCCGATGTTGTCATATTTTGGAGATGCATCCTGTACTTCAGTTAATGCTTACCGGAATAGGAGCAATTGGGGAGCTTGCGACGGAGGGCGTGGCGCGAAGCGACGGAGGAGTCTGTGAAAACAACAACTTACAACCACAATATTTATAGGAGGATCTACATCATCCGAAAGGAGATAGTTTTGATTTTACTCAACAAAGCTGTTCCTATGGCATGAAACACACACACGTTCTGATACACTTGTGATGCAACTTGCTTTGATGCACATTTATATAAGTACGTTAGAAATGAAGTCCTATTTCGTTCATACTTAGAATGTAGAACACCGTCTTTCCGTCGGGAGTGCGCGCTGGAGCCGAAGAATTGAACAAGTCGGATACGATTTGCTGCATCTCTTTGTCGGATAATACCTGACCATACACCACAGAAATGGATTTGGCCATTGTGGCAGCTATGGATGAACGTATCTCATCTTTGGCACTTCCGCTCTTTTCAATAGTGGAAGATACAATGTTGTGTATAAGTTTATCGGGTGTTATACCTTCTATGCCGGAAGGAACACCGCTTACGGAATATGACCCACCGCCAAGACTGGTCAGCTCAAAACCTATTTGTTCAAGTTCTGGCAAGATGTCGTCGATAAATAGAGTCTCGGCTTTGGAAAATTGGATAATTTCAGGAAATAGCATGCCTTGTGATGCGGACTTGTGCCCTGCAAGGCTTTCCATATATCTATCATATAAGATTCTTTGGTGCGCCCGATGCTGGTCGATGAGCATAAGTCCGTTTTTTGCCTGTTGCACAATGTAGCGTCCTTTCAGTTGGAATCGTGGAACAGAGAGTTCTGCCGTTCCGTTGACGGAGGCATTGGACATATCTTCCCATAGATGCCGCTGGGAGTCTTCCGCCTCCTCGATGATGGTGAGATTGTTGTCTTCTCCCATAATCTTTGAAGGAATAAGATTGGAAGAAGGCGGGAGGTCTGGCCCTTCGGTTGCAGGTGAAGATTCTCCATCTGCGCTTGTTGGGAAAGATGGATTCTCCTCTGACTCTATATCGTCGATGTTGAAATTCGGAACATAATGTCCGGTAGAAGAACCACAGGATGGGGCTGTTTCTTTATACAGGCTTTCCCATTCGGAGATGTTCTGCTGTGCTTGTTTGGAAGCGCTGACTTTAAATGGATTATATGTGGTCGCAATTGGTTTAGGCTGTAGAGGCATAGGTCTCGAGAGTCCCATGACCGGTATGTTGGGACGTCCGTCGACATCAAAGTCTATGACAGGTACATTGCTGAACTTTCCGAGGGCTTCTTTGACGACAGCCGAAATGACCTGCCATATCGGCTGTTCGTTGTCAAACTTAATTTCTGTTTTTGTCGGATGTACATTGACATCGATAGTAGATGAATCCACAGACAGATAAATGAAATAAGACACATGCTCTCCTGCCGGAATCATGCTTTCATATGCATGCATGACAGCGCTGTGAAAATATGGATGCCTCATGTAGCGTCCATTGACGAAGAAGAATTGGCGTGCTCCTTTCTTCTTGGATGACTCGGGTTTACCGACATATCCGGAGATATTTACAAGGGAGGTCTCTGCCTCGATAGGGAGAAGTTCGGAGTTGATTTTCTTGCCGAACACATCTACGATACGTTTGCGTACAGATGATTGGGGAAGATTGTACATTTCTCCTCCGTTATTGTACAATGTGAAGGATATGTCTGGATATACGAGAGCAATACGCTCAAAATCCGCAAGAATGTTGGAAAACTCTGTCTGATTGGATTTCAGAAACTTGCGTCGTGCAGGAACGTTGAAAAAAAGGTTCTTGACGGAAAAATTGCATCCGATAGGGCAATTTACGGGTTCTTGCTCTTCCACTTTTGAACCGGAAATGCGTATGTATGTGCCCAATTCATCTTCCTTGCGCCTTGTTTTCAATTCTACTTGGGCCACGGCCGCAATGGAGGCTAAAGCTTCACCCCTGAATCCCATCGTTGTAAGGTTGAACAGATCGGAGGCTTTAAGGATTTTAGATGTGGCATGCCGTTCAAAGGACAGTCTGGCATCCGTTTCTGACATTCCTTTACCGTCGTCAATAATTTGGACATTGGTTTTGCCACCGTCGACGATAAATATTTGTATATGCTTTGCTTCTGCGTCAATAGAGTTTTCCACCATCTCTTTTACGATGGATGCCGGGCGCTGAACAACTTCGCCTGCCGCAATTTGGTTGGCGACAGAATCGGGAAGTAAGTGTATTATGTCATCCATGAACAAAAATTATCAAAAGAACAATTCACCAGTAGAAAGCCATCTCATGACAAGAAGCAGGACTATGATTGCTGCAATGAGTACTCCGTATGAAATTGGTTTCTTGCCACTTTCTTTACGACGTTTCAAGTGTTTTGTCGCTCCAACGAATTTACCGCGTATGTCTTCTGGGGTAAATTCTTTTGGGGGCAGCATTCCTAATTCTCGCTTTGCATTTTCTTCTATTTTTGCAAGCTTTTCCTTGCGCTCATCATAATAAATATAATTATGCTGAAAACCGCGAGGCTTGTTTACTTTGAAAAAATTCATCTTAGTACAGCTTAAAATCGTTAGTAGATATATATTAGGATGATAAAAAATCAAAAGGAACACTTATTTTATATCTTCCAATTTTTGGAGAGGAACCTTGCGGGTCTGAGTCTTTTTGAGAATGTTTTTCTCATCCTTGTTGCGCCATTCAAAAATGTCGTCTTTATTCATCGGACGGATGTAATCAAACCATGCAAAGTTTTGCAGATAACGCTTGTCTGAAGGTATCATTAATGACGGATATATTTGTCCTGTAGAGCTTGGCATCCATATTTTTACGATCTTTTTGTTTTCCATATAGATCTTCAGCTCTGTTGTTTCAGTATAATTCATACCTATACGGTTCCCGTCATCTTCATCCATAAAATAGGCAACGTAAACATTCCCTTTTGCCTCGTTATGTTCTATTTCTCCATTTTTGAAATAACAGAACATTTCTTTGCTTGATACTTGGTTATAGGATACAGAATCAATCTTTTCTACAGTCATAGCCTGATTGATGATGTGAATCCAATTGATGGTACTGTCATTGTTGTATACTCTTATTTCTTCACCGAATATCTGTTGCGATTCGTTCCATAAGATAGGCTGGCCATAAAGATAGGTGCACGAATCAAGTTCAAGTGTGACAAGTGAATCGCACACAGCTTGAATGTCTGTTCGGTACATACGTACTTTATGGTAGGCATGGATGTTTCGGTATACAGAGTCTGTATTGAGATTGAAAGTGAATATTTTGAGGGTATCTCCATGCACATACAGGGTGTCTTTGTCCGAATATTCCATTACGACAGCACTGTCTGTTGCTATTGCATTGCCTGTATTTTCATCATATTGGCAATAATTCCCGATCAGAGTACAATAGTTTTCATCATCAGTAAGGATTACGTGCCCAAAAGCTTCATCTATACCTGTATTTTTGTCGCTGTGGAGGCTGTCACCGACAATTTTGCGCATATCTTTGATTATATATGAACGGTCGAGCAAATAGGCTTTGCCGTTTTTCGTGTCGTATGTGCCTCGTTCTCCATAGACGAAAGTGCCGTCTGCGGAATTTATATTTGTTGGTGTAACGATACGTGCTATTTCCGTATCGCTATAATAGTACAAGGTATCAGAGATAAGAGTGAACTTGGGGTTGGTTAGTTGGACATTGTCTGTGAAGAATGCTTCATGGGTAGCCGGAGTATATTGTCCCCAATCAGAAACGAGCACATTGTCTCCGTCATATAAAGTTCCTCCATCAAGATACATTCCTACACCATATATGCGGTCATAATCCAAGTTCTCTGTCTCAAGACGTGTCTTTTTATGATCTAATTTGACGTTGCCGCGAGCATGAGCCTGCATTTCGAACCCTTCATAAAACAATGTGTCGCTAACGAGTGTGAGTGTATCACCTTGTATCATTTTTACATTTCCGAAAGCATCAAACGAATTGTCTTCACGATAGAACTTTGCACTGTCACAATAAAGATATACTCCGTCGTGTTTGAGTGCCACATTGCCTACAAGTACTTCTGCACGTGGGTCTTGCTGGTTTTTGTAGAGTACGTCTGAATGTATAAGATAAATTCGCGATTTGTCCTCATTGTCCGGATTCTTCCTCTCATTGTTGTATGCTCCCCGTGCCAAGCAAAAACAAAACAGATATATGAAGCAGAAAATCAACCTCATATACCTGTTAAATCTATGTTTGATATTTACTGACACAATATTAATCGTTTGCTGTTTTTTTCACACACGTATGAGTCTATATCTATAAGGATATTGTTTATATACAATCGCTACATACACCTCTTTTGTGTGAATCTTTATTTGGTTTGGATGTTGTTACTATATTATTTTTTGTATGTCGCTTATTTAATCCATCCTGAATATTTAAATTCACAGTTTCTCCAATCTTCGTTTATGCGGATGTATGTGGTCTTTTGCTTTTCACGAATCCAATTCTCGATTTTCTCCATACTGAGTTTTTCGAGAACGACATTTTGCAGAAGCTGATAATCGTCTGCCATTGTAGCTCTATGTCCGTTGATTTTGTTTTTTAGCTTTACAACAGCGACGACTTCTTTTCCTTTTTTATCTATCATGACAAAAGGTTTGGATATTTCTCCGATGTTCATATTGGCAATAACTTTAGCTACTTCTGAAGGAAGGTCTTTCATTTCAAACTTTGATGTTCCGTCTTCATTTACCATAATACCGTAGTTGTTACGAGTATCCTTGTCTTGGGATATATAAGGTGCGCATTCCTCAAATGTGTAAAGATTCCGCCTTAATTCATCAGCCACCGAATCCAGAAAGTGTATGCTTTTTTCTATTTCTTCATCTGACACTCTTGGCTTACGCAAAATATGTCTGACATTTACTTTGTCACCTCGTTTCTCAACCAACTGTATGATATGGAATCCATATTCTGTTTCTACGATTTTGGAAACCGTCTTGGTATCTGTCAGGTTGAAGGCGACATTTGCAAATTCCGGAACCACTTCTATACGTCCGATAAATCCCGTCTCACCTCCTCTTTGTGCTGTTCCTTTATCTTCAGAATAGAATATGGCAAGTGTGGAGAACTTGGATTCTCCTGAGTTTATTCGTTCTGTATATCCACGAAGTTCGTCTTTTATGCGATCGATTTCCTCTTGCGATATGACAGGATTCTGCACAAGAATCTGTACCTCTACTTTTGTCGGAACAAAAGGAATGCTGTCTTCCGGCATATCTTTGAAGTATCGTCTTACTTGTGCCGGTGTGACCTTGATGTTTGACACAAGATTTTTACGTACTTCCGTTACTATTTTTTCATTCTTCAACATGTCGTAAAGCTGTTCACGTATCTGCGTAGATGTCTTACCGAAATATTCCTCCATCTTTTCTTTGGAACCGATGTTTTGAATGTAGTAGTTGATTTGCTGGTCCACACCCTGAAAAACCTCACTTTCCGTCACATCTATACTGTCAATTGCAGCTTGATGCAAAAAAAGCTTCTGTATGGCAAGCTGTTCCGGTATGATACAATAAGGGTCGCCGTCCCAGCGTTGTCCGCGAGATTGCCCTTCTATGCGTGCCATTTCTACATCCGACTTCAAAATAGCTTCATCTCCCACTACCCATATCACTTCATCTATGACGTTATTCTGGGCTGTAGCGACAGAAGAATGCAGCAATGTGAAAAATATTGCAATATAAAATGTGAATTTTTCAAATTTCATTTGAGTGTCACTTTGGGTTGTTTTAATGTTTGTTTACAGTAGACAAGATTGATTCGTTGATCTCTACAGTATATTTCTTGCGAAGTTGTTCTATCCACTGTTTTTCAAGTTCGTTCTGGTAATCAGTAGTCACTTGTCCGCGGACATCTTTATACGAAAGTGGCTTTTTAGCTGTTTTACCGTATGTTCCGGTTGCCGGAAAATCTTTCAAAGGCTTTGGTTCTCCTGTTTTGAATACATAATAGTCTACATTGGCATTCTCGCCTTTTTTGTAGATTCCGCGTTCTATACGCACTTGTTTTACAGAGTCGTTGTTGAATGTAGATGTGAGTGTTGTTGTCCACTTGTCTTCATCAACCTTTTTCAATGCTTTTTGGGCAGCTTCCAATATGGCTTCATCTTTGGCATGAATGATAATTCCACGGAAATGAGGCTCTGTCCATGCATACTTTTTCTTGTTGGAAGCGAAATATTCCGCAAGTCCTTTTTCGTCTTTTGTCGCTTTGTCCCATATTTGGTTCTTGCTTATTTCATACATCAGTGTGCCGTCGTAATATTCCTGCGACAAGTTCTTCATGTCCGGATTGTTTGCCAGCAGTTCCTCATTTAGTCCATTGATGATTTCTTCGCGTGTCTGACCTGTGGTACGTACCAATGAATCTATCAGTGCATTTGCAGATGCTTCGCGTATTCCTCTTGAATTTAAGAACTTTATAATTGCATCATGATGAAATTCGTACGATTCAAATGGATGCCTGTCTGTCAGTTTGATGATATGGTAGCCGACTGTCGATTTCACAGGTTCCGACATTTCCCCCTTTTGTAGCGCGTATGCCGCTCTCTCAAAATCAGGAATCATCATTCCTTTGCCAAATTCTCCAAGCTCACCGCCTCGCATAGCTGAACCTTTGTCTTCTGAACATGATTTTGCTACTTCTGCAAAGTCTGCACCGTTTTTCAACACTGTGTATATTGAGTCGATGCGTGCCTTTGCTGCAGCAGCTTGTTCCGGAGTTGCATTTTGATTAAGGAAGACAAGGATATGTGATGCTTTCAACAAATCCTGTCCTGCAAATCGTGCCGCCGTATTATCATACGTCTTTCTTGCTTCACGTTCTATATAATTGCTGTCGAGGAGAGTCGGCAGTACCATCTGCTCTTTGTATCCTCTCAGTTCTTTGCGTATATTTGGAAGAGTGTCTATACGTGCTTCCTCTGCAGCTGCGACCTTCAGTTTGAAGTCTACAAACAGCGGAACGTAGTCATTTATATCTTTCTTGTCCAATACACCGTCTGCGTTGTTTTTGTTGAAAGAGTATTCAAATTCAGAACGTGTAATTGTCTTGCCGTTAATTTTCATCAATATAGGGTCTTCTGTTTGTGCCATAATATTGAAACCGAACATAAGTCCAGCAGCAATGAGGATTGTTTTCTTCATATTTTCCGATTCTCTTTTATTTTCTTGTTTTTTTGTATCGTGTGTGATAGTAATCTGGTTGCGAAGTTACTTAAAAAAAAGCAAAAAGCGGTTGCCACCTGTGGGGGTAACCGCTTCTATAATAGTTTTTTAACAATTGAATATTAAATATGGCTGCTCAACAGCTCTGTATTAAAAATACAAGAGGCTGAATGTCATCTGATTTCATGTTGTTATTATTGTGGACGACTGTAGTTCGGAGCTTCACTTGTTATTATTACTTCATGTGGATGACTTTCAAGCACACCTGCATTGGTGATACGTGTGAATTTTGCATTGTGCAAGGCATTGATATCCTTTGCTCCGCAATATCCCATGCCTGATCTCAAGCCTCCTACAAGCTGGTAGATTACTTCCTGCACTGTTCCTTTATAAGGTACACGACCGGCAATTCCTTCTGGAACAAGCTTCTTGGCTTCTATAACTCCTGACTGGAAATATCTGTCTTTCGAACCGTTCTCCATTGCTTCGAGTGAACCCATTCCACGGTATGATTTGAATTTTCGTCCATTGAACAATATCGTTTCGCCCGGTGCTTCTTCTGTTCCAGCTACGAGTGAACCGATCATTACGCTGTATCCTCCGGCAGCAAGCGCTTTGACTACATCGCCACTATAGCGAAGTCCGCCGTCTGCAATAAGAGGCACATCGGTGTTTGCAAGGGCTGAGGCTACATCGTAAATAGCTGAAAGTTGAGGAACTCCGACCCCGGCCACTACTCGTGTCGTACAGATTGACCCCGGACCTATTCCTACCTTTACTGCGTCTGCGCCTGCCTCAACGAGCATCTTTGCAGCCTCACCCGTAGCAATGTTGCCCACTACTATGTCTACATTAGGGAAATGCTTCTTGGCCTCTTTTACCTTCTCTATTACAAATTTGGAATGACCGTGCGCTGTATCTATGACAATAGCGTCAACTCCTGCCTTGACCAAAGCTTCCATGCGCTCGAAGGTGTCGGCTGTAACACCTACTCCCGCTGCCACGCGTAGACGTCCTTTGGAGTCCTTGCATGCCATTGGCTTATCTTTGGCTTTGGTTATGTCCTTGTATGTGATAAGACCGATAAGGTGATATTTGTCGTCGACAACAGGGAGTTTCTCTATTTTGTGTTCGAGAAGTGTCTGAGATGCTGATTCGAGGTCTGTCTGCTGATGAGTGACGATGAGGTTTTCGCTTGTCATTACATCGTCGATAAGTTTTGAATAGTTGCGCTGGAAACGTAAGTCACGGTTTGTGACGATACCCACAAGAATATTTTCATCATCTACTACAGGTATTCCGCCTATATGATATTCCTCCATTATGTCCAAAGCATCTTTCACGGTTGAACCGCGCTTGATGGTTACGGGATCATAAATCATGCCGTTTTCCGCACGCTTTACGATGGCAACTTGTCGTGCCTGTTCCTCTATAGACATGTTTTTGTGAATGACTCCGATTCCTCCTTCTCTGGCTATGGCAATTGCCATAGGAGCTTCCGTCACTGTGTCCATTGCGGCTGTGACAAAAGGAATTTTAAGTTTTATATTTCTTGAAAATTTTGTTGTGAGTGAAACTGTTCTTGGAAGAACCTCCGAATATGCTGGTACCAACAGCACATCATCATAGGTCAATCCTTCCATTACAACTTTATCTGCAATAAAAGATGACATATAATTAAATTTTATTGCGTGCAAAGGTATGTATTATTTTGGAGATGTGAAAGTTTTTTAATTGAAAAGTTATAAACAACAATTTGTTGTGGCTAGAGGCTAGAGTCAACCGGCAAGTGTACCTGTGCAAAACCGATTTGAGTAGTGGGAATCTTTGATGAAGAACTCTGTGAATGTCAGGCTTTGTCTGCAGCCGGCTTTTGCTGCCGGAGTGTTTGGAGAACTGTTGAATGTGGCGGTCTGAATAATGATAAAGCGGATCTGGACGTGTTCTGAACGTGTCCAAATCCGCTTTGTTTTCTCCATAGCATTTGCGCTTTGCTTTTGTCTGAAACAGACGAAAGAAAACTTCTTCCTTTTTCAGAATTGCGTCATGCTTATATACCTTAATTTGCCATGTCCGACATGAACTTTATTCTTACCAGACGTACTTCGTCTTCGGTGTAGTCCGGGTCAAGATTGTCAAGCGCCGTGTCAAGGTCGTCCGTTTCGCTCTCTCTGAAATACTCATAGATGTCGTCTATACGGTCTTCATCCATAATGTCTTCAAGGAAATAGTCGATGTTCAGCTTGGTTCCGCTGTAGACGATAGCTTCTACCTCATTGAGCAATTCGCTGAAATCTATGCCCTTGACCATAGCAATATCATCAAGTGCGACTTTCCGGTCTATGCTTTGTATGATGCTGACCTTTAGTTTCGATTTGTTGGCGACTGTGCGTACACGCATATCCGCCGGACGGACAATTTCATTCTCTTCACAATGCCGCTTTATCAATTCGCAAAACTCTTTGCCGTATCGTTTGGCTTTTCCTGCACCTACACCCGGTATGTTCTGTAATTCTTCAATGTTGATAGGATACAGTGTTGACATGGCTTCGAGCGATGCATCTTGAAAGATGACGTATGGTGGCAATGACAGTTTCTTTGACAGTTTCTTACGAAGGTCGAGAAGCATGGAGTATAATGTCTCGTCGGCAACTCCCGTTCCGCCTCCCTCTGGCACATCTTCCTGTATTTCGTCAAAGTCGTTGTCTTCAACAATCATAAACGATACAGGTTTTTTCAAGAACTTCTTGCCTTCTTTGGTCACTTTGAGAAGTCCGTAATTGTCAACATCTTTTCGGATATAGCCTGCTATCATTGCTTGGTGGAGCACGGCATTCCACATTTTTTCCTCTACATCAGCACCTGCTCCGAAGTCTTCAAGTTCGTTATGCTTGTGGGCAAGCAATGTTTCCGATTCGTTGCCCCTCAGCAGTTCTATAATGTACTCCTCTTTGAAGTTTTCCTTTACGGCTATAATGGCATGCAAAGCCAATGTCAGGTATTCTTTTGCTTCCACTTTCTTTTTGGGGTGTAAACAGTTATCGCAGTTTCCGCAGTTGTCCTGCTCATACGTTTCACCGAAATAATGCAGCAGGAGTTTACGCCGGCATACGGACGATTCGCAATAAGCTGCTGTCTCCTTCAGCAATTGTCGCCCTATGTCTTGTTCCGCAACAGGCTTTCCCTCCATGAACTTTTCCAATTTTTGCAAATCCTTGTTGGTGTAGAAGGCGATGCAATGTCCTTCTCCGCCGTCGCGTCCGGCTCTTCCCGTTTCCTGATAGTATCCTTCAAGACTTTTTGGTATGTCATAGTGGATGACGAAACGTACATCCGGTTTGTCTATTCCCATTCCGAATGCGATGGTAGCTACGATTACATCTATGCGCTCCATCAGAAAGTCGTCCTGAGTGGCTGAACGCGTGGCCGAATCCATGCCTGCATGGTATGCCGCTGCCTTGATTTCATTGGCTTTCAATATGTTGGCAAGTTCCTCCACCTTTTTTCGGCTGAGGCAGTATATGATACCGCTTTTTCCCGGATTTGACTTGATGTATCTGATGATATCCTTGTCTATGTCTTTGGTTTTCTGTCTTACCTCATAATACAGGTTAGGGCGGTTGAAGGATGATTTGAACTCTGTGGCTTTAATGATATTCAGGTTCTTCTTTATGTCGCCACGCACCTTATCTGTTGCCGTTGCCGTGAGCGCGATTACCGGAGCGTTGCCTATTTCGTTTATTATAGGGCGTATGCGTCTGTATTCCGGTCGGAAATCGTGTCCCCATTCCGAAATGCAGTGAGCTTCATCAATGGCATAGAATGATATTTTTACATTGCGTAGGAACTCTACATATTCATCTTTGGTCAGGGATTCCGGAGCAACATACAGGAGCTTGGTGCGTCCTGCCATGATGTCGGCCTTCACCTGTTCTATGCATGCCTTGTTGAGTGAGGAATTTATGAAGTGTGCCACACTGTCTTCCTCACTGATGTTCTTGATGGCATCCACTTGATTTTTCATCAGGGCTATCAGAGGGGATATGACAATAGCGGTTCCCTCCATCAGCAAAGCCGGCAACTGATAGCATAACGACTTGCCACCTCCTGTGGGCATAAGGACAAACACGTCCTTTTTGTCAAGAAGGCTATTGATTATAGCTTCCTGATCGCCTTTGAAAGTGTCAAACCCAAAATAATATTTCAGTGATTCTTTCAGTGATTTATGCGCCTTCATAATTCGTTCCCGGTTAAAAACATTTGTTTGCTCGTAACAAAGTTATACACGAATATTAGATTTGCAAATATTTCGGCTCGTTTTTTTCGGAAAAACTATAACTTTTTTGTTTTTTGTCTCTTTATTCTTCTTTTTCTCTGAGAATCTCCATATTTGCCTTCTCTATTTGTTTTTTTGCAAAATCGAGGTTCACTTTGTATGATTTGATGCGTCGTGACGGAATTTCATACATTGGATCCATCATGATGGCTTCTACGATTGAGCGCAATCCGCGTGCTCCGAGTCTGTATTCCACCGCTTTGTCTACAATGTATTCAAGCACGTCGTCATCGAATGACAGCTGTACTCCGTCAAGCTCAAACATCTTGATGTATTGCTTTATGATGGAGTTCTTCGGCTCTGTCAGTATCGAGCGTAAAGCCTTCCTGTCTAATGGCTCAAGATGAGTGAGTACAGGCATACGGCCGATAATTTCCGGAATAAGTCCGAAGGATTTCAAATCCATAGGTGCAATATATTGCATCATGTTCGACTTGTTAATTTGGGCTGCGTTTCTCGATGCTCCATACCCTACGACATGCGTGTTGAGTCTTTGTGCTATGCGTTTCTCTATTCCGTCGAATGCACCGCCGCATATAAAGAGGATGTTCTTGGTGTTCACTTGTATGAACTTCTGTTCCGGATGCTTGCGTCCTCCGTAAGGCGGAACATTGATGATTGAGCCTTCAAGCAGTTTGAGAAGTCCCTGCTGTACACCTTCGCCACTGACATCCCGCGTGATGGAAGGGTTGTCGCTTTTGCGCGCAATTTTATCTATTTCGTCGATGAACACAATACCTCTCTCGGCTGAAGCCACATCATAGTCGGCAACTTGCAGCAGTCGTGAGAGTATGCTTTCGACATCTTCGCCCACATATCCGGCTTCTGTCAGAACTGTGGCATCTACGATGGTGAACGGTACGACCAGCAGCTTGGCTATGGTACGTGCAAGCAGTGTCTTTCCCGTACCCGTGCTTCCGACCATTATGATGTTCGACTTTTCAAGTTCCACATCCTCGTCAGAACCAGGATTCTTCAGTCTCTTGTAGTGGTTGTATACAGCTACCGACATTGCTTTCTTGGCATCGTCCTGTCCGATTACGTATTTGTCGAGATATTCCTTTATCTCCTTCGGCTTGGGCAGCTTGTCAAGATTGAAAGACTTGGTGGTTTTCTGATTTTCGTGTACTATCTCATTCACCTGCTGTGCACATTCGTCGCATATACATCCGCTGAGGCCGGAAATGAGCATGTTCACATCTTTTTCCGCACGTCCGCAAAAAGAACATTTACTATATTCCTTCATTTTCCCTTTACTTCTTTTTTCTTGCAAGCACTTCATCTATCATTCCATATTCTTTGGCCTCGTCGGCTGTCATCCAATAGTCGCGGTCGCTGTCCTGCCATACTTTGTCGAACGGCTGGTGAGAGTGTTCCGAAATGATGGTATACAGTTCTTTTTTCAGTTTTTGGATTTCGCGTGCCGTGATTTCAATGTCGCTTGCCTGACCTTGTGCACCTCCCATTGGCTGGTGAATCATTACGCGACTGTGTGGGAGCGCCGAGCGTTTGCCTTCCTCGCCTGCTACAAGAAGCACTGCCGCCATCGAAGCTGCCATGCCTGTGCAGATGGTTTGTACATCACTGCTGATGAATTGCATGGTATCGTATATTCCGAGGCCGGCGCTTACACTTCCGCCCGGTGAATTGATGTAGATGCTGATGTCTTTGCCACTGTCCACAGAGTCGAGGTAGAGCAGCTGTGCCTGTAGTGTATTTGCTGTATAGTCGTCTATTTGAGTGCCAAGAAAAATGATACGGTCCATCATCAAACGCGAGAAAACGTCGAGTTGTGTTACATTAAGCTGGCGTTCTTCAAGGATATAAGGGTTGAGATAGCCTGCCTGCGATTTTATCACATCGTCGAGTATCATGCTGTTCATTCCCAAATGCCTTGTGGCATATTTTTTAAAATCGTCCATCATATTTGTCTTACGTTTTTGGGGTTTTGAGTCGCAAAGATATAAATAAAGTAATAAGTATAAGACAAGGCTTGTCACTTTTTATGTTTTTTAATGTAGAAGTGATGTGCTGCTTTCCGACTTTGTCATTTTCTTGGTTCCGGACGGAGGTCGGGCTTGCCTGGAGGCTATGGCCGGGAAGGAGATGATGGATAGTGACAAAAGAGACACAAAAATACAGAGCGGATGATTGGCTTCACGTCTTGTAAGTTGACAAGACTCTGTATCTTTGTGTCTCCTTGTCCGGTGGCGGACTATGCCCGTGTCTGCTGTCGCTTATTCAAACATCTTGTTAAATTCGTCAACAGTGACATTCTTCTCTTCGAGAGTGACTTTCTCTTTGAGTGCAGTGCCGAGTTTAACCTCTATGCATCTGTCAATGAGGTTGTCGACAGTCTCTTTCTTCTTCAGCATTTCCTTGACTGAATTGTTGAGATATTCTTCTGGAATATTGAGCATGCCATATTGTGCAAACTGCATTCTTGTCACTTCCTTTGCCATCTCCATGATATCTTTGTCGTCGACCTTGATGCCGGTCTGCGCTACGAGCTTCTCCTTTATGAGGTGCCATGTGAGTTCTTCTATGTTCTTTGCATAGTTTTCCTCAACCTTTGATTCGTCCTTGGCATTGGCAAGCATGATGCGTTTAAGTTTCTCGTCCGGGAACTCAAGTACTCCGACTTTCTTTTTCAGATAGTTCTTCAAATCGAGGATAAACTTGTAATCGCTGTCTTTCTTGAACTGGTTTACGATAGCTTCCTTGATTTTGTTGCGGAATTCCTCTGCCGACTTCACTTCTCCGCCCGGATAGATTGCGTCGAACAATTCCTGGTTCAGCTCGCCTGGAACGAAACGTGTGATTTCGCTTATCTGGAAATTGAAGTCACCTTTGTACTCGGCTACCTTCTCCTTGTCTATTTTGAGGAGCGAAGACAATTCTGCCTCGTTGTCGTTGTAAGCGACAGACGGGTTGAACTTGATGATGTCGTCTGGCTTTGCATCGGCGAAGAGAGCCTTCTGCTCGTCGTTCTTGAAGTATTTAGGAAGCATGACGACTCCTTCTGCGCTCAGACCTTCTTCTTTTGCGTTTCCTGCCTCGTCAAGTTCTGTGATTACACCCTTGATCATGTCGTTGTCCTGATAAGACTCAACCTTGTCATAGCTTCCGCCGCGCTGACGGTACATCATGACCTGAGAGTCTACCATCTCTTCCGGAACCTCTACGTTATAGTAGTCAAGTTTGTCCTCGCTTGTAAGTTCGATGTCAAATTCCGGTGCAAGGGCAATTTCAAATTTGAAAGTGAAAGTCTCGCCTTCTGCAATATTGATTTCGTTGTTGTCCGCTGTGGGCAGTGGTTCGCCGAGCATGTTTATCTTGTTGTCGCGGATATAGTTGTAGAGACTGTTCTGAAGTAGTTTGTTCACTTCTTCTACAAGAATGGATTTTCCGTACTGCTTCTTTATCAGTGTTGCCGGAACCTTTCCGGGACGGAAACCCGGCATGTTTGCTTTCTTGCTAAAATCTTTGATGGCCTTGGCCACATTTCCTTCATAGTCTGCCGGTTCTACGACCGCTGTAAGTACAGCATTCAGCTTGTCTGTGTTTTGCAATGAAATATTCATTCTTCTGCAATGTTTTGTTTTATATGATTTTTCTTTTTTTGTTGCTTATATCTTTATTTATATATGCATTGTGCGTTATATGTAGTAGTGTTGTAAACACTATCTCGCGCAAAAATACGATTTTATCGGCTATTTGCCAATTTTCTGTACTAAATTTAAGATTTTATTACACATATATCTTGATTTCCGGATGAATAATATAATTTTGTACACATAAATTACTTAGCATGTTATGTCCGCAGACAGGCGATTTTCTTTGTGTGCCATTGTGGTTTGTATGTGTATGGTACAAACCGCCGTTTGTCAGAACACGTTTACTGTGGTGTCCTACAATTGCGAGAATGTTTTTGACACAGTCCATGATGAAGGAAAGGACGATTATGAGTTCTTGCCGGAGGGAGACAGGCATTGGACTCGTTCGAGGCTGTACCGCAAATTGAGGAATATTGGTAAGGTGGTAATGGCGGCGGATAGTGTGCGCCCTGTCGATGTGGTGTGTCTTCTTGAGGTGGAGAATGACACTGTGATGACGTATCTTACGACTCGTACTCCATTGCGGAATATCGGTTATGAATATGTCATGACCCATTCTGACGATGCTCGTGGCATAGATATTGCTCTGATGTATTCCCCTTTCACTTTTCGTCCGGTAGAGGTGCGCAGCATTTCTTCGTCGGCGGATGTCCGTACACGGGATATTCTGTTCGTATCGGGAGTGGTATGCAGTGGAGATACTGTTGACATATATGCGGTCCACTTGCCTTCTAAGCTGAACGGACTGCAGAGCGACCGTGCGAGGGCCAGAATCGGCAGGCACTTGCGTACTGATGCTGATTCTGTGATGAAGGCGCGTTCCAAGCCGTATATGATGATAATGGGTGATTTCAATTCGTCTGCCACCTCGGCTGTCGTGTCAAAAGTTATAGGTGCAGGGCCGGTGAAAGACGGCAGAACGTTTGCTCCGTACACTTTGTATAATCTGATGTCGGGACGGAAAGGTGGCACTTATAAATACCGCAGCCAGTGGACCACGATAGATCACATCCTTGTCAATGGGAATCTTCTTTCAGCCGACTCGTCAGTACACACGTCGTATGCATCCTCCGGCATATTGTCATTACCTTTTCTTTTAGAACCCGATTCTGTATATGGCGGCTTCCGGCCCAGACGTACTTATAGGGGATTTAAATATGCCGGTGGTTTCAGCGACCATCTTCCTGTGTATGCCCGGTTTGTCATTAAATTATAGTGACTCTTGATTTGATGGCTTTTTAGCAAATGTACTCACAGGCTCTTCCGTCACTATCGCATTTGAAATCCATTATTTTTTTTGATTTGAACAGCTTTTGTATTTCCATACAAACTAATATGTTTCTGTAGATTATTGAAAATAAATATGTTATATCCTGTGAAAACTTGAATTTGCCCCTCCGAAAAGTCGTTTTCTCCGCACTATTTTTTATAATCAGCAGTGCAGATTATAAAATCAACAGTGCAGATTATACAATCAGCAGTGCAGTTTTTACAATCAGCAGTGCTGATTTAAGAAAGCAGTGCGGCGAATTTGACTTTTCAGAAAGGTGATTCCATGTTTCCGGTGCAGCCATCCCAAAAATGTAGCGTTTTGTACGGACGCATCTGCTAAAGATACACAAAAAACACAAGATGAGTCTGTGGATACCACTGCAAGATTACAAGACTGAGGCATCAGCCAAAAACACCGGATATATCACCAAATCTACCAAAGGCAGATTTTAATTAACCATAAATGAGGGGAAATGGAGAAAAAAGGTAATTATGTTTGCATGGGAATGTGTGATATTGATTATTTTTGCAATCAGAATACTTTGAACTGAAATAGACTGATTTCTGATGACAAGATTCTATATATTGGTAACCGTAAAAGAAGGATGAATCTATGAATGCAATGTGTGGAAATATGGTTGTGAAACTGTGTGCATGGACGGTCGCCATGACGATGGCGCTTTGTGCAGAAGCTCAGGCAAAGTATGAAAGGCTTACCAATCTGCCGGCTATATATATAAGGACATACGACAATGTGCCCATAACCAGCAAGACAACCTATGTGCTTGCTACAATGTGGTATGTCGACGAGAATGATGGAGTCACCCGATACGATTCGCTTGAAATCCGTGGACGCGGAAATTCTACATGGAACCTTGCAAAGAAACCTTACAAACTTAAATTTCATGTAAAAGAAAAACTGTTGGGCAACAGCCGTGCCAATGCCAAGAAATGGACTCTGCTTGCCAATGCAGGTGACAAGACGCTCATACGCAATGCGGTGACGTCATTGCTGGGCGAATTTGAAGGCATGGCCTTCTGTCCGGCTGCCAAATTTGTCGATTTGACGCTGAACGGAGTCTATTTGGGAAATTATCAGGTAAGCGATCAGGTGGAAGTAAAGAAAAAACGTGTGCATATTGCGGAACAGGACTTCCCTCTGACCGAGGCGAGCGACATCACCGGCGGATACTTGCTTGAAGTGGATGGTTTCAAGGACGGCAACTGTTTTACAACCTCCAAAGGAAGGGTGGCGATACGTGTACATTATCCGGACGAAGAGGAGATTGTTGCGAAGCAGAACCGGTATATACGGGATTATATAAGTGGGTTTGAGACGGCGCTTTTGGGCGATGACTTCAGGGATGCGGAAAAGGGCTATAGGCAATGGGTGGATTCTGTATCTCTGGCCAATTGGTATATAGCCACAGAGGTGAGTGCCAACATCGACGGTTTCTACAGCACCTATTTCTACAAGAACGCTCAGGACTCCTTGCTTTATTGGGGACCGTTGTGGGATTATGACATTGCGTATGGCAATGACTCCCGAAAGGGCGATACCGGTCTCAGTATGATGACTGATGTGGGGTATGGCGAGACACGTACATGGGTGAACCGGATGTGGAATGACCCGTGGTTTGTGGCATTGATAAACCGCCGCTATCGTGAACTTGTCGACGGAGGAATGGAGGATTACCTCATCAATAAGATTGACAGCTTGGTTGCTCTGGTACAGGAATCGCAGGATTTGAACTACAAGAAGTGGGGAATAAACCGGAGGATGTACAATGAGCGCGTACTTTATTCGTCGTACGACCAATATGTGGATGACCTCAAGTCGTTCATTTCTGTCCATATAGAGTATCTGCGTACAGCTTTCATGAAGAAGAAGCCGGCCGGACCGACACCACCTTTTGTGGCTGAAAACTATTATTACCGCTTTACCAATGCAAACACTACAAAAGCCATGGACATAGTCGGACAGAGTGAAGAAGCCGGTGCGGGAATCTGTACTTGGAGCGACATCCGCGGACGCGAAAGTGAAGATTGGGTGGTGACTCCGGTCGGTGAATACTTCCATATCACGAACCGTAAGGGAGGCATGGCCCTGAACGACCCTACATCTGGAGCGGTAGGGCCTACGGTCAATGTCGGCAGACTGTTGGACACGGCAGAACCTGACACCCTCGACGACAGACAGCTGTGGAGCATTGTGCCGCAGGGGACAGCCGGATATTATAATCTTGTCAACAAATACAGCCGGCATACGGCCAACCTCAGCGGAGGAAGTGCGATGGACGGAACGGCAGTGCTGAGCTATACCACGGACGGAAAGAACTCTACGAGTCTCAACAGACTGTGGTATATCATTCCGGGCGATGGATTGCCGGTTGTGGAGCCGGAACCTGACGCTATCGCCGGGGTGGAGCCGCAGGAATATGCGTTGGCTTACCATGCAGATGCCAAGATGCTGCATTTCGGTTCGGAGACACCGGAGATGCTTACATTCGAGGTGGGCATATATGATGCCGGCGGACATAAGGTGCGTGCATTCCGTGCTGATGAACAGTGTTCTGTGGCAGACCTTCCAAAGGGCGTCTATGTGGTGTCGTGGAAATGTGGCGGCAAGGTCCGTTCTGCTAAATTCATGAGATGACGGGACAAGACGATGGAACAGAAGGCAAGATACAATGAATTTGGTTCCTGGCTCAAAGGGCGGCTTGGCATGAAGGTGCAGAAAATCTCCATAAATGCCGGTTTCACATGCCCGAACCGCGATGGCAGTGTCGGGTGGGGAGGATGTACCTATTGCAACAACCAAACTTTCAACCCTTCATACTGCAAGACGGAGAAATCCGTGTCCCGGCAACTTGAAGAAGGCAAGCTGTTCTTTGCGAGGAAGTATCCGGAGATGAAATATCTTGCTTACTTTCAGGCATACACAAATACTTATGGAGAACTTTCGGAACTGAAACGTAAATACGAGGAGGCGCTGAGTGTGGATGGGGTGGTCGGTATTGTGATAGGGACGCGTCCCGACTGCATGCCCGATTCCTTGCTCGACTATCTTGAGGAACTGAACAGGCATACGTTCCTGATTGTTGAATATGGGATAGAGAGCACAAACGATGAAGTGTTGCGCCGTATCAACAGAGGACACGACTTTGCCTGCACGGTAGATGCTGTGCACCGCACGCATGAGCGAGGTATCTTTACGGGAGGACATGTCATCCTCGGTTTGCCGGGAGAGTCGCACAAGGACATGATGAACGAGGCGGAATCGTTGTCGTCACTTCCTCTCGACACGTTGAAAATCCATCAGCTGCAACTGATTCGGGGTACGCGGATGGCAGAAGAGTATTTCGCGGACCCGTCCGATTTCCATCTGTTCGGGGTGGATGAGTATATTGACACGGTAATAGATTTCATTGAGCGTCTGCGTGCGGATATTGTTCTGGAAAGATTCGTGTCGCAGTCTCCGTCCTCGCTGCTTGCAGTTCCGGGGTGGGGATTGAAGAATTATGAGTTTGTGGAAAAGGTGCGCCGAAGGATGGAAGAAAGAGACGCACGGCAGGGTAGGATGTGCATTTAGCGTCACCTGATTTCGTTGAAGAAAAATAGTTTTAGTTCATAATCCAAAAAATCAATTCTCACAAAGTTAAAGGTTCATCCGACGTTTTTAAGTGGTAAAGTCGGTATAAGATATAGAAAACAGCTGTTCATGTTTGTATATTTTCTTATGGTTATAGGCAGTTGTTTTCACAGACTCCTCCTATAAATCTTGTGGTTACAAGCAGTTGTATTCACAGACTCCTCCGTCGCTTCGCGCCACCTCCCCCTAACTTAGGGGAGGAGCCTGGTTACCTGTTCGGTGTAAATACTATCATATTAGCAATTAGTATGTTGACTCACTATTGGCTTTTCAACGAGCAAGGTAACTAAGCTCCTCCCCTAAGTTAGGGGCAA
>CAZKOB010000061.1:0-20395 GCA_964554265.1 uncultured Bacteroides sp.
TCACGTCATTCAGACAAGTGCCTCAGTGTCCATATCGATTGGCTGAATAGTTACATATGCCTTTGATTAAAGAAATTTTCAGTGCAGTCTCTGCTGGCTCCATAATCACAGAGCTAAAGAAGAAGTCTGTAGATGTTCCAGAATGGGGCGTCCTGTTAAATGACTATGAACCCACGAATCATAAAATTCGCTTCGATATGGTAGGACGCAGAGATAGGCAACGAAGTGATGGTGTTATAGAAAAAGCCTCTCGAATTTATGTCGGAATGGAGAAACTGCTTTCAAACCGATACAATGAGTACACGTTTTCATTACCTGTTAAGCGTGTTTATTCCAACCTTGACGGTAATAAGACACGTGAAGATATTGCCAGAGCTATCGAGGCTATATACAAGCATGCTCGTATAGATGCGGTGAATCTCAAACGGGGGCTTGCCTACTATGCTGCTTGCGAGATATTCACCATCTGGTACACCGTGGAGCGTGAAAATACCCTCTACGGTTTCCCCTCAAAGTACAAGTTAAAGTGTAAGACATACTCACCTATGGATGGTGTGAAACTTTATCCTCTCATCGACGAAATGGACGATATGCTTGCCATGTCGTTTGAATATGAGAAAAAAGTTGGCAATGGCACAGTTACTTTTTTTGAGACTTATACGGCAGATAAACATTATCTATGGAAACATGATGGAAATAGTGCGGATGGTTGGTTAGAAGTGCTTACCTCCACCACAGAAGACGGTAAGATTGTCAGTGGAGAGCCTATAAATATAATGAAGATTCCCGGAGTATATTTATTCCGCCCTGCTCCTGTATATCACGGACTGACGCATTTACGTGAAGAGATAGAATACACTCTTTCACGAAACAGTGATGTGATTGCGTACAATTCAGCACCTGTTTTGAAAATTGTCGGCAAAATCATGGGAGAAGAGGGCAAGGGTGATTCCCGTAGAGCTTTTCGTATGGAAAACGGAGGTGATGTATCCTATGTATCATGGAATCAATCTGTGGAGGCTCTAAAATATCATATCGATATGTTAGTAAAGCTATTTTTCATGTTGGCTCAAATGCCAGACGTCTCATTCGACAACATGAAAGGCTTAGGAAGTATCGGTTATGATGCTCGCCAAACACTATTCACAGATGCCCATCTCAAAATTGGTGACGAAGCCGGTCCGTGGATTGAGTTCTTGGAACGTGAGGGAAATGTAATAAAAGCATTTTTGAAGAAGATGAATGTGAAGTGGGAGCACGAAATAGACAATGTTGATGTTAATCACATCATCACTCCGTTTGTTCAAAATGATGAGAAATACGAAATCGAGAAGTGGATGAAGGCTAATGGAGACAAGCCGTTGGTTGGACATTTAGAGTCAATCCGCAAAGCCGGTGTTTCGGAAGATCCAGACGCAACTTATGCAGAATATGAGAAAGAACAAAATTCCACAATGGAACAACGTGTGAATGACATATTCGGTGGTTCTTCTGCCGAATAACGTAAAATGAATCAATATAAGAATATGAAAAAAAGATTAGCACAATGGTTTCTGTTGGTAGCCAAGAGGCTTGACCCGCAAATCCAAATTGAAAAGGCCCAAATAGTTGAGAACTATGAGGCACAGAAGGTCGGACTTGTCTATGTTGTTACAAAAAAGGACATCAAGGATTTTCGTTTTAAGGATGGAGCAAGAATGTCCTTGCGTGAGGGGGAACGTGGTATTATCAGCGATGTCAAGAAGAATATCCGCAAGCATATTATCGGATGTATTGATGCCCATAAACTTATAGAGTATGACATCAAAGAAGAGAACGGAGGCTATCGTATAAGCGGAGAGTTGAAAGTTTACATTCCAAGACAAGGGCAACAAGCATGAAGCAGACACCGGAAGAATTAAGAATAGAACCACCTGTAATAGAATTTGCAAATTTTCCTTTTGAGGAGAGCAGATTTATCCGTGGTAACAAGGTCTGGATGGCTACTACATTGTTACAAGCCGTACATGAACAGGAGTTGGAACCTTTTGAGTACCCTCTTGCCTGTTACGACATGAGCAATCTGAATTTTAAGGTCAGCAATATGTATAATTTCTGCGACCAAATGAAGCGTGTACTTGCTGCGGATTATGACAATCACCCTATCATTCTTGATGATTTTGGGCAGGTTGCTGATGGTAATCATCGTATTTGCCACGCCATTCTTGACGGTAAGAGCAGCATTCTTGCTTACAGGCTCATCAGTATGCCAGAACCGGACTTTATTGAAAACGAGTAATGGCAAGACCCAAAGGTGTTAATCAGAAATCCCGTTATAAAGCGCACTCTATCCGCATCGCAAGATATGTGGATAAAGTACAGGCCGTCTATGACACCTTGAATAAGGAAGTTGCGCAGTTGGTATTGAAAACAGGTTATGATGGTTCTGAACCATTCCGGTTTTCTAATTACCCACAGACAAAAAAGAAGATAGAGGAACTGCAGGTAGCTTTTGTAAGCGACCTGCGGTCACTCGTTTATACAGGAACCTCAGAAGAATGGAAACAAAGCAATCTTGTTCAAGATCTGCTGGCCGATAATGTACTTAAATTTTACGGTGCTAAGCTGAAAGGGAAAAAACGTCATGTGTATTATCAAGCAAATAGTAATGCTCTGAAAGCCTTTCAACAACGTAAAGACAATGGTCTGGGTTTGTCTGAGCGTCTGTGGAATCAGTCAAAAAATTACAAGGAAGAAATGGAGTATGCCATTTCTTCTGCCATAGAAAAAGGAACAAGTGCAGTCAAACTAAGTAAGCGGTTGAGCAAATATCTTATTGACTTTCCTTTGCTCAAAAAGGACTATAAGGAACGATTTGGCAAGGCGGTTGAATGTAGTGATTGCGAGTACCGTTCTATCCGGCTTGCAAGGACGGAGATTAACATGGCTTACAGAACGGCAGAACAAGAAAGATGGAAACAGTTTGATTTTGTATTAGGCTATGAGGTGAAACTTACCCAAAATGGGCATCATGTTCCGGACATCTGCGATACTCTTGCCGGGAAGTACCCCAAGGACTTCAAGTTCGTAGGCTGGCATCCTAATTGTATGTGCTATGTTATTCCTATTCTAAAGACAGAAGAAGAGTTTTGGGATGAGAAAGAGAGCCAACCTATCAATGAAGTGCCAGACGGCATGAAAGAGTGGCTGGAGTCCAATGCAGACCGCATAGAGTCTGCAACGGAACATGGTACACTTCCATACTGGATGACGGATAACAGAGATTTCCCCTCTCTCAAAAAAGATTATAAGGAAAGGTTTGGGTAACCATAAATAAAACTCTAATAAAACGGAAAAGTTAATATTTTGTATCAGGCTATAAATAATTGGCGATATGTTTCGCCTTTTGGAAACAAATTATTACCTTTGCAACTATA
Organism: uncultured Bacteroides sp.; assembly: GCA_964554265.1. Classification (GTDB taxonomy): domain Bacteria; phylum Bacteroidota; class Bacteroidia; order Bacteroidales; family Bacteroidaceae; genus RGIG8745. Next base: position 3,417 of record CAZKOB010000061.1, read on the forward strand.
AAATAATATCTAAATATGGCAACAAAATTTGATTTCGTAATGCTTGAGGATGCTAAAAAGTTTGTTCTTGGATTACCACAGGCGGCAATGAAGAAAGTGCTCTACAATGCTCACAGGGTTGCCAATGGCGAGCAAAATGCAGAGTTGTTCAAAAAATTGGAAAGTTCAGATATTTGGGAGTTCCGCACTCTATATAATGGAATCCAATATCGGTTGTTCGCTTTTGGGGACACGAGGAACAATACATTGGTGATAGCCACACATGGCATCATTAAGAAAACACAGAAAACACCTGCCAAGGAGATTTCCAAAGCAGAAAAAATAAGATTAGAGTATTTTAACGAGAAAGGAGAATAGACATGGAACAGGTTGGAAAATTCAAATTGTATTCAATGGAGGAAGTTCTTGACGAGGCATTAGGTCCGGTCGGCACTCCGGAACGTGATGAACACGAAACACGTGTCGCCGAAGCTGTTCATGCCTACAACATTGGTGAAGCTATAAAAAAGGCAAGACTTCAACATAACCTAACCCAAGAAGAACTTGGAGAACGTATCGGTGTAAAGAGGGCACAGATTTCTCGATTGGAGAAAGGTTATAGTATCACAATCCCAACAATGAGCAGGGTATTCCGCGCTCTTGGGATTGCAACAGCTTCCCTTGACTTAGGTAAAGATATAGGCAAGGTCGCTCTATGGTAACTCGATCTGTATTTGCAATAAGTATTTTGAATGATGAAACAAGCAATTGAAATAGCACGTCTTTTCCAGAGGGTCATTGAAGAGACTCCACAGGAAATAAAGCAGCAGGTTGAATGGTCTTATTGCATCGCAGACAAGATTGACGAAAGGCTGCATCATCTTGGATTGTCCCAGAAAGAATTTGCAAGTCGTATAGGAACTTCTGAAGCCGCTGTATCAAAATGGATTGGTGGAGGACATAACTTTACCCTTGCAACATTAGCAAAGATTTCTTCTGTGCTTGGCATCCCTATGATAACTGTATAACACAACATACCTTTGTAGTTTTGTCTTCGGTAAGACTCTCATTTGGACTACTCCAAGTGAGAGTCTTGTTATTTCACCTCTTATCTCAACTTTCTTGTAAAAGTTAAACTACCTGTAGCCCAATAATTTAGGGCTGAAAACGCGCGATTTTAAGTAAAATTCTGGCTATCTTTACAGCATATAAGAAACAATAATAAAATCAATAAGAACAATGAAGAAAGACGAATTAAAAGCAGTTATCAAGGCAAACTTTGAGAACAACGAGTTTGAGACCGCAATGGAGCTAAACAAAGAGCTGTTCCAACAGTATGAAACAGAAGCCGGCAAGCGGAGTCTGGCATCTCTAATTTCCTACTACCGTAAGAAAGTAGATTCCGTCACATCTGTTGAAGAGAACGATCCCCAGTCAATGGACGCAGAGGCTATATCATCTGAACAAGTAGGTGAGATTGCAGAAATTATCAGTGACGAGCAGAAAAAGCCAAAGGAGGCGGTCAAGGAGACGGAAGAGCCAACTCATCAGTTCTCTCTTGATTCAGATTTTGATATTCACCAAATTGAAGAACTGCTGAAAAGCGAGAATAAGGCTCTCAGATTCTACTGCATCACGAAAGAAGAGTTCCGGCAGGTAAGCGATGAGGAACAGTACATTCATACTGATATGTTTATCAAGCAAGACGGTTACGGGTGGGATAAAATGTCAGATGTAAATAACGAGATTAAGGACCGTGACTTAAAATCGTATCGCAAGCCCGGATCGTTCTACAACTCACAGAAGGGGCTACCTGTTGGCGAAATATATGTAAAGTACACTATATATAAGGTCAAGGATGCTTTGGAACGCTTCGCTTTCCGGAACAATGAATCGGCTGTTAAGTGTGTAACGTCTTTATAAGGGCTCATATACAAGTATAATCAAATCCTCTCATATAATAGAAAAAGGATCTTAGCAAATTCTAAGGCCCTTTTTTCTTATTATTCAGGTTTGCCATCCACTGTCTTACCTGTCACCTCCTCTATTAAATCACAAAGTTTACTTGCTCTGTTTTTGTAGAAAGTATTGAAATCGTCCTGTCTGAAACTATCCACATCTATAAGATGAGATGCCACAAAGTGGTTATATGTCTCGCTGTTAATAGGGAAACGTTCTTCGATATGTTTTGAATAAACGCTTGGAGCATTACCTCCTATGATACGATTTGTCCTTGCATATATAGGTGTTTTGTTTATGACGGAGTTCCAAAGTTCCTGCGGTATATTGTTCTCTATGCAATGGTGTTGTGGGAATATATGATGAATATCAGTGGCTTCGTCTGTATAATTGGCGAAGTCCATTGCACCCCCGGAAACGAAATCCACCGCTCCATTTTGTAGGATGAGAGCCATTACACCTTTGTAAGCCGCACTGTTACGGGTGTATAGACGTTGCAGACGAGTATAATGGAAATTTGACCGGATGATTGTATCCGGCAGTTCGTTGTCATCTTTCGCCCATCTCATCATTCCAACCACATCCGTGGCATAACGTGTTTCATTGGCACCTCCGTAGAGTTCTCCAAACACTCCGCACCAAAACCACTGTTTGAGCTTTGCCCGTTTGTCAACAAACCAAAGATCCTTGTCGATGGCAAAAAGAACGCTGAGCGGTATGAGCTGAGAAGTGTAAGGCAAATCAATACTTGTATAGATTCTCTCCTCTTCAAGGAATTTGACAGCCTTTAATACGCCCTCAATCATATTATCCCGGTATTTGCGGTAGTCCGAGAGTTCAAGGGCGAGAACATCCTTTTTCTTGCAGCTCACACTTCCACGCTCACCATTCACGAACTTATGGTAATTGGAAAGCAGAGTAATTGCGGTTAGAAAGTCCACACCGTTAAGTGCCGGCTGAGTATTTTTGTACTTTATAATCTCTTTCGTTTTGAGCATAGACCATATTACGTTCCAATCTTCCCTAAGCTGAAAATTGTCTGTGGCAAACGAGGCTGTCACCAGTTCAAACACGGTCAAAGATACACCACCCTGGTTCACGTTCTCAAAAACTTGACATACGGCTTCCTTTGCTATATTGTTGGGTAAGATGATTAGAGGTATGCGGTACTTCGTAATAGGAGTAACAATCTTTGTAAAAAAATCCGTCCATTGTGTTTTAATCTTATCATCACAGTTGTAATACTGCCAATAGTCCATAAGCCATTGCGTCGTGGCGTTGGTATCGAAAATAATGTTGAGAGGGAAACAATGGTTCTCGTATTCCTTTTCCCTTGAAGAAAGGTCAAGTTTTATTTTGCGCCCGAAATCCTCGGTTATGATACGATTCTCAGCCACGGATATGATACCCTCTATCCTGTCAGTGAGGGTATCGAGGCATTTCGGTATATTGAGATAGTAAAACCTGCTTATCTTCTTGTTCTTTGTATCCGAAGTCTCCACCGGCAGCTTGCTGAATACGGAACGGTATATGGAAGTGAAACGCTGTTGCCCGTCAAGTATCAGATACCTTGGAGGAGTACTCTCGGCATCTTTCTTCACTCCCTCGACAGCCCTGTGCTTGAAATGCAGGTTATTCCCTGTACAGTCAAGGAACATGGCCGCACCTATCGGATAGGCGTTTGTCAGGCTTGCAATTAGGGAGCGTATCCGTCCGTCATCCCATACCCACCCTCTTTGAAAGTCCGGGAGTTGTGTCTCACCTTTATGTATGCTTTCGAGGATTTCTTTCAATTCCTCTCCATTGGTCCCGTTCATGTGATTATTTTTGTTGTGATTTAATAAGCACTTCTATTTCTTTTAATACTTGCTGTTTCATGGCATTTCTGTCTACCGATGCATAGGGATAGAGCGAGTCGCATTGTGCCCAAAGCCTCTCAAAATTTATAATTGTGGCCTCAGAGACAACAAGCAGCTTTTTATAATCGGCATCCTCGTATTTCACGGTGCTTTTCAACAATCCGGCACATAAGAGAAGCTCATTTAATTTCTTGTGATCATCTCCTTTGGGAAGTTGGACTTGCGCGTCAGACAGTATGCCGTCATTAAGCCCTGTTATCCCCAGTTTGTCAGTGAATTGTTTGACGCAATAGGCAGCCTCGTCCTGACTATAGCATCGCACACAATTTTGCAGATTGTCGTTTTCATCATCACTACTAATGTGAGCTAATTCTGCTATTGGCAATGTGCTGTAATCTCTCACCACGGCAGTCCGGGCATCCACATCCTTATAGTTGACCATGGAATTGTTGACCGGATAGAAATACCGCTTGCCATTATGATAATCCGTTCCTGCTTTCATCATCAAGTCAAGTGTGCTGGTGGAACAGATATAGCTGCGGTAAACAGCTTCCCTAAAAGCAATGATTTGTTTTTTCTCTTGTGCATGATTATATTCATGTATTATTAAGCCTATTCCAATAAAAACAAGCAGGGTAATGGAACAGATAGTAATTATGCGTTTTTTCTTCATAAAATTTTGTTGAGAAGAGTCTTAAAAGTTGTTATTTTACAAAGATATAGAAACTAATCGGGTAAAATTACCCCCCCCGTTAAAATATATTAAAATGATTTATAACAACGCACATTATAAACTACAATAATAGCGATTTAGAAGAAAAACGTGCAAAATTAAGTAAAAAAATGACTAACTTTATACCGTAAAAAAGAATAAAATAACCCTTTATAAAAACAAGAAGAAATGGATTTTAAGATTTTTCGTTCTCCCCAGTTTGGAGAAATCAGAACCATCCAAGGAGGTGGTGGCGTCCCTTTGTTCGTTGCAAGAGACATATCAAAAGCACTTTGTTTCGGTGCCATTGATAGGCCAATCAGTGATTATTGCAAGCATATTGAAATGGTAGATAATCCCCGATACCGTGGAAAAAAGATACGGGCAATTCCGGAGTCAGATGTTTACCGGCTCGCACTTCGCTCCAGAAGCAAAAGTGCAGTAGATTTTCAAGATTGGATTTGTGAAGAGGTGCTCCCAACATTACGGGGCACCTCTTTTGTTGTGTATGCAGACAATGGTGGGCAAGAGCAAGTAAGAAACAATATAATCGCATCATCCACAACAAAACAAGATGCAGAAGACATTTTGAGATTTGCCAACATCAATGCTCAAACGGAGAAGCGTATTAGTGAGCTTGAAAGGAAAATGGAGGAGGTTATCGAGCAGATAGGAATCTTTGAAGACATTGATAAGAATTACAGCACTTTGCCGGGTTACATACAACGCTTCCGGCTACCAATTTTGGTAAGCGAGTACGCTCATCTTGGAAGTCGCATATCAGAAATCTGCAAAAAGCGTGGAATCAAAATCTGCAAAATTACAGATGTCCGGGGAACTCTCAACCTATATCCAAACTACATTTTACAAGAATTATTCAAAGACTATATGAAGTAAGCCTATGGTACGTATGCAAGTAACAGAAAAAATAGCTGATGTTATAATAGACCTTCAGAACGAAGCAAGGTATTATGAAGTCCTTGCATTTATCAGTAATGCACAAGAAGCAGCGATAGAAGCAAGAGGAAGTCTCACCGAAGAACAATCATGGGATTTGTTTGCAGCCTTACAAGAATTTAAGTGCATTATTGATGAACTGGCAGTTTATAAGAACCATGCTGCTCCTACCTGTCTTGGTTTATACAAGGAAGAGAAAGCCGGAGAACTATAACTTCCACTATTACTTAAAACGAGGCAAAGATTCAGGTCTTTGTCTTTTTTATTGACTATGTAGATACAAAAACACAAATCTGAGATTGAAAAGTGCGCTATTATCAAGCATTTTATAGCCATGTTTTATAATTTTGCAATAGAGATGCGTATGTAGATGTACGTGAGAAGACCTGCCCTGTTTTTTGGCAATCTGCGATGCGTCCATCGTGACGCAAAGTAGTATTAACCAATTTAATTATAAGTTCACATGAACAAAAGACAGAGAAAGGTTTTCGCCTTATTGAGAACGAAGACTAAGGCAATCGGTCTCAATCGTAAGGAGTTAGAGGGTCTTGCATTGAAGATAGACAAGAACCTGGAACTCGAAGACAATGCCTCGGACGAGGATATTGACGCGGCTATTGAAGAAGCTGTAGATGTGGCACTCCCGTTCCTCGAAGTGAGCCAGTCCGTGGCTCAACGCTCAATCCAAACATCACTCCAGCGCTTCCGTGACCAGCACGGCATCCAAGACGATGAAGACGATGAAAATCCTGACGACGATGGCCAGGACGATGATGGTAATGACGGTAATAAGTCCCAACGTCAGCGTGGTAAGGGCGGAAAAAATCGAACGACCCGCACGTCGGAGGATAGCGAAATCTTGAAGCTCATAAAAGAGCAGAATGAAGTTATCAAGTCTTTGAAAGGTCAGATTGACACCTTGCAGGGAGACCGTGTTCATGAGTCGAGACGCACCAAACTTAGAAAACTCGTCGAGAATACAGGTACATTCGGCAAATCAGTTCTCAAACAGTTTGACCTTATGACATTCAAAGATGATGATAGTTTTGACGACTATCTTGACGATGTGCAAAAGGATTTGGAAGACTTAAATCAGGAGCGAGCCAACGAGGGATTACAGAAACTCGGTGTTGTTCCTTCTGGTGACAAGAAGAAAAATCCGGAAACTCAAAAGACAGAAGTGCTCTCTGACGATGACATTATAGCCCTCGCAGGTGGCACGAACCAAAATCAAAACAAGTAAAAGATTATGGGCGCACAAGCAAATTTGAACCAAGAAGATATGCGAATTGAGTCTGCTAATGATTCAATCGTTATCCGTAGGTATGGTACCGGCATCGTTGGCGGTCGTACACTTGACATGACAGATTTCCCCTCAGACCAGAAGTGTATTCGTGCAGGTCATGTGGTAATACACAGCACAACGGATGATACTCTTTACAAACCGATGCCAGTTGCCGATAACGGTAAATCCTATGCTGCACTGCCGGGAGGTTATGAGTATGCCGGTGTTGTCGTTGCCACCAAACCAGTCGATTATCCTCTTGTGGGGATCATGTATGATGGCGAAGTAAACGACATAGCAAGTCCATACCCTGTTGATTCCATTAAGGCCGCGATGAAGACTGCACTTCCCGGTCTCGTGTTCATGCACGACTAAGTTGCAGAAATGAAAAAAGAAGAAAGTAGGATATGCAAGAATCATTGTTTATTCAATTTATCATGGCGCTTTGGCCTAAGTTGTCGCTTTATGTGAACACCAAGGTGAATAACGGTCAGCCCATGACTTACCTCCACAAGACGATGCTGACCCCTGTGTACAGCGCAGACCAGAAGTGGGAGGGAACTTCAGCCAATACCGTTTACGTAGCTGCTGATATGGTTGCTATGGATTCTCCTCTTCCTGTGAAGAAGCGAGACAGCATAGCGACCTCTAACGGTAAGCTGCCAAAGGTTGGTATGGAGAAGAAGAAGGGTGAAACAGACATCAACACCCTTAATATTATGAATGCTCAGTATCAGTCTCTCGTAGCAAGCGGCAATCAAACCGCAGCAGCCTCACAGCGACAGCGTATTATCCAACGGTTCGCAAATGATGCCGTGTATTGTTCTGTTGGTATTGACGAAAAGAACGAAGCCAATTTCCTCACAGCTCTTTCCGATGGTGTTATGGCTGTCCCTGATGAAGAAAATACAGGAACCGCTCTTCGTGTAAAATTCGGTTATGACAAGTTCCCCGGAAATCATTTTGGCGTTGAGACACTTGGACATATTGGTCGTGATGACATTGAGCGCGTTCTGGCCAAAGCCGATGCAGCCGGTGTTACTATTACAACAATAGCCATCGCCCTCTCTACTTATCGTGAAATGAAGAAAGAACGCTGGGCACGTGAGTTGGTGGCAGACACGAAGGATATGTCATATACAGAAGAGACGAAGTTGCCTATTCCTAACGCAACAGCGTTTGATGATGCCTTTGCTACGGAGTTCGGTGGTATTCAGTTCTTGAAAATCGACCGTACGGTATATTTCGAGAAGAACGGTAAGCGAACTCCAACCAAGCCGTTTAATGCAGACAAGTTAGTGTTCCTCACCTCAACAATGGTCGGCTCACTGGTTTGGGGTACTCTCGCAGAGGTAACAAATCCTGTAAGCGGAGTGAAGTATCAGACAATAGATCAGTACAAGCTCATTTCTGAGTATTCGACAACGAAACCTCTCATTGAGCATACAACTGGTGAGGCGCTTGTCATACCTGTCATTGAAAACGTAGACCAAATCTTCACCATTGACAAGAGTAATGCTTATGAGGTTGATGAAACAGAAGAGGCTAAGGATACCGAAGACACGTATGTCACCATCGGAGGCAAGAAGTACACAAAATCTGATGTTATCGCCCAGCTGAAAGCCCTTAATGTCTCAGGAATCAAGTCCAATTCTTCAGACGAGACGGTTATTAAAGCCGTAAACGCTTTGAGTGATGAGGACGAGGAGACACTGTTTGCAAATCTAACACCTGTAGAGTAACCTCATGAAGACAATCAGACAAGCACTCATTGATGAGATTGTTTACCCCATTCCCGAAGGACTGGTAGAAAATAAGATTATCGCCAGAGGTATAGACGGTGATGCGGAGTATGACTACGATGCCGCTGTCTCTCCCCTGTATAAGGGTGCTTTGGCCGATTGCCTTGTTGCCCTTGTGCAAGCGGTGAATTTCTCAGAAGCGGACAAAAGTGTAGGCACACTCTCTGATGAAGTAAAAAAGAAACTTCTTTTCCGAGCCAATTCTATATATCAAGCCATCGGTGAGGATGAGGTTTTCACTGAACCTGATCCGATGGTTTACATAAACTGCTGATATGCCGATATTGAAGATAAAACCCCACAGACTCGAAGCACTTATCATCGCAGATGAATACGAAGATGATAATGGAGACTTCCACTCCGGTAATGAAGAATGGGTAGATATATGCAAATGTGATGTGGTTCCTGCTGGTAGGGCAAACCAAATTACGCTTCCGGATGGTGAGACATTGCAGTATTCATACACCATTTATCTGCCGAAAAGAACAAGGGAGTTTCGCACCGGAGAGAAAGTGAGGGTAAGTTTTTTCGGTAAAGGCACGTTGCAGGAGAAAAAAGAATTTTCGGTAAAAGGTTTCCATGCCTATCAGCATCAATGCAAAATGTGGGTATGAGTGAGATAAGAATGGCAACATCAATGCGAGCTATCGACGAACTCTTTGAAAAAGCCGCGAAAATTATTTTCGACAGGGTACAGTACAACCTTAACTATCTTGGCTTGCTGTGCATCAAAAGAGTGCGTGACAGAAGTGGGACTGAAAGTTGGTTCGACCAAACAGGAAATCTCAGAAGCTCGATAGGCTATGCAATTTATTCCTATGGCCAGAAACAGATAGAGTCCACGTTTGATTCTGTTCTTGGCGGTCAGGAAGGCTCACAAAAAGGCAGAAAGATGGTTGCCGACCTTGCAAGCAAATACTCAGATACCTATGCACTGGTTGTTGTCGCTGCTATGGAATATGCAGATTTTGTAGAGGCAATAGAATCGAAAGATGTCCTTGCATCTACAGAGATATACGCTAAGTCCGAAGTGAACAAATACCTTCAGAAAGCAATCAGAGAAGCAGAGAAAGAAATCCAGAAAATAGAATTATCGTTATGAAGTCTGATATACTCATCAAAGATGATTTATACAAATTCATCAAGTCAAGTAGTATACCTGCTGTAGTAACAGGCAAGATATGCAAGACCGGAGTACGGCCGAAAGGCTCAGACCTTGAAGATGTAGTAATATCCATTGTTGCCAACATGAACGGCCAGATGCAGGAATCAGTAGTAAACGTGAATATCTATGTAAAGGATATAATCAAAAGCGATGGTCAGAACCAAGAGGATACCATTCGTCTTCGGGAACTCTGCCAAATAGCATCAGATGCTCTTGAAGTCGGTCATGGGGAAGACTATCGCTTCACGCTTGAAAGTCAACGTGTTATCGAAGTGGCAGCCACTAAGGAACATGTTATAAACAATAAACTGAATTACAAACAAGTAAACGAATAGAATATGTCTAATCTTGCATGGGGAAAGCCCCGAATTTTCGTAAAAGACCTCGATGCAGAAACCGAGGCTGAGAAGAAATGGAAAGAGTTGAACACTCCTGTTGAAAGTTCAACAGAACTCCAGCCTACCAAAGGCGATAAGATGGAAGCTCCTATAGAGGGTGGAGAGAACGAGGATGTGAAGTACAAGGATTCTACTTATGCGGTTGTGTACAATATCCGCAAAAAGAAAGGACGTGCAGTACCTATTCCTAATAAGAACGGTGTAGCCAGTCATCACTATGCTTTTTGCCTCATGCCCGAAGATGAAACCAATATAGGATTTTTTGTCGAGGAGACAGCGGTTACGGTAGATGATACCTTCACTGCCAGTGACGGTGCAATCTGGGCAATCCAGCATGATGCCATAGCGACAGCTTCCGGCAATACGGTCAAGTGGGGAACGGTATCAATAACAGAGGGTAATCTGTCATTTACCGAAACTCATGTAGCCGAAGGAGAAACAGCCAAGACCTTCAGTGAACCGGTAACGACTCTCTCGTAAGAAATAGCCCTTTTCAGGATGACGTGTGGAAAGACACCCCTTGACAGTTCGGCAGGAAAGAATTGTCGCTTGTGGAGATAGCTCAGGTGGTAAGAGCGCAACAAGTTCCATTGGTGAGGTCGCAGGTTCGATTCCTGCTCTCCGCTCAAAAAGACGATTAAGTATGGCAGATAAGCATATTGAAATGAACATTGACGATGCCCTCATCGAGAAGCCCTATTGTTTTACTCTTGAGACAGAAGGGAAAGGTGAGAGGCATTTTTATTTATTTCCTGTTACCCTCGGTAAACTCCATTTATTGAAAAGGCACATGGAGAATTTGCAGATAAACTTCCAAAACCTGCAGTTACGTCCGTACCTCGAAACCCTCCGAATTGTAACCGGCAGGAAAGAGGAAGTATGCAGAATACTTGCCTACCATACCTTCAAGAAGAAAAGGGATATGTTTGATTATCCTCTGGTCGAGGAACGAACCAAACTTTTTATGGAGAACGCGACAAATGAGGAATTGGCAACAGTGCTCATTTACATACTCACCAAAGACAATGTTGAAGAATACAAAAAGCACCTCGGCATCATAAAGGAGAATGAGCGCATGAGGCAAGTTGCAGAAGCAAAAAGAAGAGCACAGAAGCACCAGAATGACTTTTCTTTTGGTTGCAAAACTATATACGGCACCCTCATAGATGCAGCTTGTGAACGGTATGGGTGGTCGTATGATTATGTTCTTTGGGGTATTTCACTCACTAATTTGCAGCTTATGCTCTCAGACAGGTTGCAAAACATCTACCTAACCGATGAAGAAAAGAAGAAAGTCCCCAGCCGGCTGTTGAATGACCAAAATACCATAAACGCTGACGACAAAGCAAATATGGATAAAATACTCAGCATGGATTGGAAGTAACAAATAGAAAGAAACGAATGTAACGCCCCACGCACGCGCGAGGCAGAATGATAAGGCATAGAGTTATGGCATTGAAGTTTGAGATAACAGGTGACAACAGCAACCTTTTGAGTTCCTTAGACGGAGCACGAGAGGGTGTTAGGCGTACAGCACAAGATATTGAAGAAAGTGGAATGGGCATAGAGGATATGTTCAAACGTATCGCTGCCACAGCCGGCATTGCTTTCTCTGTCGATGCAGCAAAGAGTTTCATCGGCAAGATAACAGAAATGAGGGCATACTTTCAGGACATCGAGAGTTCTATGGAAGTGTTCTTGGGAAATCAACAGAAAGCGGCCGATTTTACCCAAAAGCTGAAAGACTATGCCTATTATAATATGTTCGAGTTCAAAGACCTTGCACAGGCAAGCAAACAGATGATTGCATACGGGCAAGATGTTGAATCTATCATTCCCACCCTCGATAAGCTGTCGAATATAGCCACCGGTACACAGGCTCCACTTCTTGATTTGGTTGCGGCATACAATAAAGCCAAGAATATCGGTAAGCTCGGTGCCAATGAGTTGGAAAGCTGGGCTGTAAAAGGTGTTGTCGTTACTGATGTCCTCAAAGAAATGGGTGAAGAGGTCGATGGTACTACTGTGACCTTTGAACAGTTGAACAAAGTGCTTGACAAGGTTACAGACGAGGGAGGTATGTTCCACGATCTTATGCTGAATCAGATGTCAAATATATCTGCCGAACAAGAGCAGTTGGAGGATAACCTTGCAGCTATGTATAATGAGATTGGTGAAGAGTACCAGGATTTCATTACAGGAGCAATCAAGGCAGAATCATGGCTCGTAGACCATTATAAGGAAGTCGGTTCAGTTATTATCGGCCTTATCGCTTCTTATGGAGAATATCAGGCCGCATTAAAGGTTACTCGTGCCATTGAAAATACTATGACCAAGCAGGCTAATGGTATCGAAAGCACCCGTCAGAATGAATTGTCCGGCATTTATTCTAAATACAGCGACAATTCCGATATTATGGCTATTGGTCAGGAGACTGCCGCTGAAGAAGTCAATACCACTACAATACTCCAGAATACCGCATCACGGCAAGGTAATGTCACAGCCATCGATGAACAGATTGCTGCTCTTGAAAGAAAGATGCTTGCCGAGATAGATGATTATGACAAGGTTATGGAGAGTGCCCAAGCCGCCATTGATGCAGCAAAGAGCCAAGAGGATGCCGCACAAGAGCAGATTGATACCCTTACCAAGCAGGCCGAGACAGCTCGTGAGTTTCTTGAAATGAGAAATGAGGAGGTTGATGCTGCTATAAAATCCGGTGATGCCAAAGAAATAGAGACGGCTCGTACCAACTATAACATAGCTGCCAAAGAGGAAGAGAATTTACAGCGTCAGTTAGCAGCTGCCAATACTCAGAGAGAAGAAGCTGCCGGACAGCGACTTATTGCTGAAAAGAATCTTGAAACGGCAGCGTCAAGGAAGACTGCCACACAAGAGAAACTGACGAATTTCCAGAAAGCGGTCAATGTCACTCAGACAAAGGCACAGACTGCTGCAACCGGCTTATGGGTGGCAATGACCAAATCTGCCACAGCCGCTATGAACTCTTTGAAAGTGGCAATGATGACAAACCCATTCGGAGTTGCTCTTGCAGCTATAACGACAATAATATCACTACTTCCGATATTTACAGAAGAGACGAGCCAGGCATCTGCCGAGATTGAACGTTTCGGTGAAAGCGCAGTGAAGCAAACCCGCAACCTTGAAACATTGTTTGCAGTCGTAGAGAACACATCATCTGACAGCATGGTACACAAGGATGCTGTTGATGAATTGTGTAAGATTTATGAGGAGTATGGTTTCAAGATAGATGACGAGATTGACAAGCTGGAGCAATTACGTACCATGCATGACCTTGTTACTGATGCAATACACAAGGAAGGCGAGGAACGTCAGAAAGCCAATTTGTTAGCCTCCTACGAGGATGCCTTGAATGAGGCGACAGACAATATGCGTAATGCTCTTCAGACCGCCTTTGATAATGCAGAATGGGATGGCTCCGGAATTTTTGACGATTGGGACGCTGATGAGTATCAAGAGAAAGCCAAAGAATTGACGCATATCATTGGCACAATTATTCAGGCGGAAGGTGATAATCTCGCAACTCTCACAGGTGAAGAATTAGAGAGTAAGATCGCTGAGGTCAATGAGCGCATCAAGAAAGCCTATCAAGATATGGGTTTACAAATTAGCAAGGAGTTTATCAAAAGTACGGCCGAAGGCGATACTTACACCATAGATGCTCCAGTTGATGTCGATGTCATTCAGATTATGCGTGACTATGCAGAAGCAACACATTCCGTAACAGAAGGGCGCAAAAAGCTGATAGAATCATTTGAACAAGGCAAACAGTCCGCTTCAGAAGAAAGCAAGGAGGTGGACTATGCTACAATGTCATTTGAGGAACTTTTAAGAGGTGCCCATGAAGCTGCAGAAAAAATAAAAGAACTTGATGGTCAATCTGCTTCTCCTACCGTTGATAAGACTTCCATAGATAATGCCACAGATGCAGCCGAAGATGCCAATACAAGTATTTCCCAATTGAATGGGCTGACAGCAAAGCCATTCATAGATACTTCATCCATAGGTTTTGCAATCGGACAGACCAATACCCTCTTGGCTAATATGCTCAACTTGCAGAATACTCCTATGTTAGGCAAAGGAGGGTTTGCGTTCAGTCCTAAAGTTGGACTTGGGCAAAGCAATTTCAGTCTTGGCTTCAATCCCAACAAGTTTGGCTTCGGGCAAGGAGGTAATGGCTTCGGGCTTGGGCAACAATATGTATGGGGAAACATTGGCGGAAAGAAAGGTGTTTACCAAATACCTTATGTTCCCATTACGGATCCACAGATGTTGGCAAAGAAAGACTATGAATCTTATTTTGAGGAGATATTGAATGATGTAAATTCTGCCAATTCTCAGAAAAAGGTGGATGATCTCTTGAAAGAAGTGAATGATGCACTTAATAAGGCTGAGTTTGATAGTGATGAGTATAATCGTCTTGAAACGCTGAAAAAACGTTTGGAGAAAAAATCTCGTAAGAATAAAGGGAAAATCGGTAGTAGCAGCAAGGACAACAAGGCTGACAAAATAGAGTCAGAGACAAGAAAGCTGGAAGATATACAGGATGACTTAGAAATAAGTCGTATTCGTGCAGCTCAGGAGTTAGAGCAGCGTGTTATCAATGCTCGGCTCGATGCAATGTCTGATGGGGCAGAGAAAGTGCGTCTCCAACAGGAACAACAAGATAAAGAAGAACTGGAAGCTCTTGAACGTCAGAAAGAAGACGCTATCAACAAATACATTGAAGAGGAAAAGAAAATCTTTGAGCAGCAGGAAAAGATAAAGAAAACTAAGAATCAGTCATATAAAGAACAGCGATTTGATGAAAACTCTGTTGATACATCATCTATTGCAAACCAATATGATGAACTGATAAAATTAACGAAGGACCGGCAGTTGAAAGATGCTCAAAAAGAGAGTCTTGATGCTATGCGAGACTACCTCAAACAATATGGCAGTTTCGAGCAGCAACGTTTGGCTACTACTGAGGAATATGAAGCCAAAATAGCACGGGCTACAACTGAGGGAGAAAGATTATCTCTTCAGAAAGAAAAAAAGCAAAAGCTGGCAAGTCTGACCTATGAGAATATTTCAATGGGTATAGACTGGAAAGCATTATTCAGCGGTGTCGGATCTCTCAGTAAAGATATGCTGAAACCGATGATGGATAAGCTACAAGCTTATACGCAAACGGATGAATATCTTGATGCAGACTCACAGAGCCAGCAGCAAGTGGTTGAACTCATACAAGAGTTACGACAATATCTTGGGACAGACCAAAGCATGACATGGCAGGCTCTTGATATAGCTATCGCAAACTTTACTGAAGCGGTTGGTAAATACAATCAAGCCGTGCTTAGCGAAAAGGCTGCATTGGCAAGAAGAGAGGAGGCAAAGGATAAACTTAACCGAGGTGAGATAACCCAGGAAGAGTTTGACCGAATAGATGCAGAAGCGCAGAAGTTCGAGAATGCTACTGCCGAGGCAAAAGATAATATGGAGGGTTTCGCCAAAACACTAAATGACACTTCGGAACAAGTTGCAAATTACACTTCTGGTTTGACAGCAGCCCTTAACAACATGAAAGGTTGGAAGAATATAGACGGTTTTGGAAGCATACAACAGTCTATTTCTGACATTGACCAATTCAAGGGTGTCCTTGATTCTGCACTCCCTTCAATGGGTAATGGTATAGGCAAGACTGTTGCAAGTGGGCTTTCATCATCTATTGGCAGTGGGCTCTCGTCCATTGGCAATGGGCTTACTTCCGTCCTTTCAAGCGGATTAGGGCAAACAATCGGCTTCATTGCTCAGATACCTCGACTTATTCTTGACCTCGTAGGAAGCATCAAGAACTTTGTAACAGGGGTGCTCGATTCATTTACAGAACTTATTTCTCTTCGTTGGATTGATGATTTGGTAAACAGCATATTGGAAGCAGTCGGCAACCTTATCAATGCGATATTTGACCTTCTGGATAGCTTATGGAAAGTGCTGGAATCAATTGCCGTGAATGGTATAGGAGGTTTATTGAATAACGTAGTAGGCAGGATTGGCAATATACTGTCGTTTGGAGCCTTGTCCTCCGGAGGCCCGGCTGAATGGTTTACCAATAGCAATGCGAAAGAGGTTGCAGAAACAATAGAAAAGCTAACGGACCGAAATGAATTATTGGAGCAAGCCATAGAAAACCTCACGGAAGAAATGGAGAAGTCGAGAGGTGCTACTGCGATTGATATTTCAAGAAGTGCTGCGAACTTACAAAAAGAGACGAACGCCAACTATCTCCAGATGGCGCAGGCACAGGCCGGCTACCACAGTTCCCATCACTCCTTCAATTACTATTGGAGCGATTTCTCCCAGGAGCAGAAAGACCGCCTGAGCCGGCAGATTGGCCGCCAGTGGAACGGCAGCCTCTGGGACTTGAGTCCGGAAGAGATGAAAACGCTGCGTTCCAATGTCGATATGTGGGAGAAGATAAAGAACACGGGAAAGGGCGGCTATGGCGGACGGGTAGCTGAGAAATTGAACAACTACATAGACCAAGCCGGAAAATTGGAAGAGATTACCAATGCTTTATATGAGAATTTGACAACCACTACCAAAGAGAATGTGTTTGATGATTTTCTTAACTCCCTCTATGATCTCGCTGACGGCTCTGAGGATGTCTTTGATGATATCGCTGACAATTGGCAGAGCATGGTTAATAAGATGGTCGTAAATAACCTTATAGGGGCAAATTTTCAAAAGAAATTGGAGGGATGGTATGAGGAGCTTGCTAAACTCGACCTATAGGTCAAATGGGAGGCTGAAAAGCTCAAAAAATCACTAAAAGTCAC
>CAZKOB010000062.1:0-19508 GCA_964554265.1 uncultured Bacteroides sp.
TTTCAATCATTTGCAATATAAAGTTAGGATAATATCAAGGTTAGGATAACGGTGTTTATCCGAAAATTTGGATAAGCATTGTGTACAACCGGGAGAATCTTACAGAAAAGGTGTTCAACTGACGGAACAACAGGCTGACGCTCTACTCCGAAAGGATTTGAAAAAGTTTTGTGCTATGTTTCGTGCTTACGGTGCTGATAGTCTGCTTTTAGCTTGTGTAAGTTATAATTTGTGGTCCGGCAAGTATATTAGGGGTAAACGGAAGAAAAAGAAGTAAGTTATTACAAAAAATAGAATCAGGAAATCGGGACTTTATTGTTGAGTATTTGTCGTACTGTCACTACAAAGGTAAACTTCATAATAGAATAAGGAAGAGACGTTGGGTTGAATATTGTTTGCTTTGTATTGGATGTCAGCAAGTTGTGAATACAGTCCTTGAAATCTAACCCTGTGCATTATACAAGAATGTACAGGGTTAGATGTATTAGTTGATAGAATTTACTCCGACAAGCAAAAGACGATATCTTCTTTGCTAAAGCCTTTCTGTCTCATTCGTTCTGCTATTGACGCAATCTTGTCGTGATGCCTTTTCTCTACTGCATCTCTATCTGAAAACAATTTGTCGGATAAGCCCTTGATGGCATCCATCAGCCTGTTTCTCCCCTCTTCTGTTGATGCATCGATACCGCAAAATGGAGAGCATTTCCTATGTAGATTCAGATAATATACTCCTGCTATCAAAATAGATGAAATGGCTACAAAGTCTATTCCGTTGTCTTTAACCATTGTATTATATATGGTTGCCATTGGCAGAGTCTGAACTTCACGGTTCATGGCAGAACGTTTCGTAACAGCATTGGCCTCGTTCACTTCCCAACGGAGTAACTCCAACATAATGGAGTCGTCCTTGAGGACATCAAACAGTGTCTTGAAAATCTCCAGATATCCGTCTTGGGTATATAGTTTATCCTGTGATATTTTCAGCATATCATTAAACCAATAGTCATACTCCCGGACAAAATCGTCATAGAACTCATCTAAATTTTTGTATCTTGTATAAAAAGTTATCGGCTCAATTTTCGCACGCTTGATGATGTCAAGTACGGTCATTCTGGAGAACCCTTTCTTCAGAATAATGTCTTTTGCTGCTTTGTTTATACTCTTTTCTATGTCCGCTTTAGTTCGACGGTATCTTTTGGGCTTATTTTCTTCCATTTTTAAAAGGTATTATGTCGTTAATCTCATTTAATGAATCTACTAGATAGTCTAATTGCCACTTCTCATGTGATGCAAGCAGGCTTACTCTTAGCCGCGCTTCTTTTGTTCTGACAGCTGGATATACGATTCCGCTTACAAAGATACCTCTTTTTTGTAGTTCTTTAGAAATTTCATAAACCTTTTTATTGTCTCTTACCATGACAGGGAAGATAGGAGATTCAGAGTCTCCTATATCAAATCCCTCTTCTTTCATTCTTTGGCGAAGATAACGGACATTACTCCACAGCTTCTCGCGAATGTCCGGACATTCTTTCATCAGTTCAAGTGCCCGAAGTATTGAGGCGGTTGCTTGTGGAGTTATTGCTGCGGAAAAAACATTGCTATCAGCATAAAACCTCAGATATTGTACGAGTTCTTTAGATGCGGCAACAAACCCACCGACACATCCGAATGATTTGCTAAAAGTACCTGTGATAATATCTACTTGTCCGAGACAATCAAAATGCTCAGCTGTTCCCCGACCGTTTTTTCCCATGACACCTATGCCATGTGCGTCGTCCATCATCAACAGACAGCCGTGTTTTTTGCAGACTTTGATATACTCTGGTAATTTGGACAAATCGCCATTTTGTGAGTACACACCGTCAATAATGACAAGGCGCGTTTTATAGTCTTCCTCATTTTTTGCTAAAATCATATCTAAATACTCAATGTCATTGTGACCAATGTGCTTCGTATTGGTGCCTATCAGCCCACTGGAAGCACTTGTGTGGATGTATGAGTCTATATAGGCAATGTCATTTTTACCTAATATGGCACGGAGCAATCCTGTATTGGAGCCAAAGCCGGATGAAAACAAAATAGCATCCTCTTGTCCTGTGAATGAGGCTATTTTTTGTTCCAGCTCTCGATGAATGTCAAGATAACCTCCTATGGCTTGTGCCGCACAAGCTCCAGTGCCGTATTTGACCAGGGCTTCTATTCCAGCCTGAATCGTTTCTTTGCGCTGTGACATGCCCAAATAGTCGTTAGAGATATATGCGGATGTCGTTCCTTCGAAATCTTCTATGGACATTTTGGAACCGACTCCGCTATGAGCCATAACCCAATAGCTTTTGCATCCCAATCCGTTCATTTGATCAATATACTTTTGGAATTCGTGTGCTCTTGATTTCGCATCAGTCTTCAAAGACAGCTCAAAATCTTTTAATGAATAAAATTCTTCGCTCTTCATATTATATATATAATGTATATATGATTGATAAATGTGATGTAAAGTTACTGCATTATAATTATTTATCAAAATTTATTTGGAAAATTCAGTTTTTTTTTTTTTGCATTTATAAATAAAAGTATGTATATTTACACACGAAATTATTTTTCATTCGATAATCGATATGAGATATGATGCCAAATAAAAACTATTAACCCAATAACAATAGTATGAGTAAGCAGATATTAGTAACAGGAGGACTTGGATTTATCGGGAGTCATCTGTGTTTACGCCTTTTGAAGGAAGGACATTATATTACATGTCTGGATGATTTGTCTACCGGTCAGGTGAAAAATCTCCACGACTTAGAACAGTATCCGAATTTCAGATACATAAATTGGGATATTATTAACCCGATTGAAATAGAAGGAACTGTCGATGAAATATATAATCTTGCTTGCCCTGCATCACCTGTACAATATCAAAAGAATCCAATACACACAAATCTGACATCTGTTGTTGGGGTCTTGAACATGTTGGAATTAGCCAAGAAGAAACAATGTAAGATTCTGCAAGCGTCTACAAGTGAAATCTATGGAGAAGCGATTGAGCATCCGCAAAAAGAAACATATTATGGCAATGTCAACACATTAGGTGTTAGGTCCTGTTATGATGAAGGCAAGCGTTGCGCGGAAAGTTTATGTATGGATTACTGTCGCCAATTCGGAGTGCAAGTGAAAATCATACGGATATTCAATACTTATGGTCCACGAATGGCCGAAAACGATGGTAGAGTTGTATCTAACTTTATAACCAAAGCTCTCAAAGGAGAAGAACTGACAATTTATGGAGATGGAACCCAAACACGTTCCTTTCAATATGTAGACGACCTTATTGAAGCAATGGTACGGATTGTTGCAACAGATGAGAATTTCACCGGACCTGTAAACATCGGAAATCCTTGTGAGATTACGATTAAAGATCTTGCTGATATGATTATCGATTTTACAAAATCAAAATCATGTATTGTGTCAAGTCCATTGCCGCAAAATGATCCTAAATTGAGATGTCCAGACATATCCCTTGCCACAAAACAGCTTGATTACTGGGTTCCTAAAATTGATATTAAAGATGGACTAAAAAGAACTATTGAATATTTTAATAATGAAATCCAATGAAAAAACATATGACTACTTGCTTGTTGGCGCAGGATTGTTCAATGCTGTTTTTGCCTATATGGCGAAACAGAAAAATAAGCGTGTCTTGATAATAGATAAACGTAAACATTTGGGAGGCAATGTATACAATGAAGAGATAAATGGCATAACTGTTCATAAATATGGTCCTCATGTATTTCATACAAACAGTGATGAGGTCTGGAGGTTTGTGAATGACTTTGTTACTTTTAAACAATTCACTCTAAACACAATTGCATCCAACAACGGGAAGCTATATAACCTACCATTCAATATGCACACGTACCAACAGATGTGGGGAGTAACGGAACCGGAAAAGGCTCTTTCAATCATAGAGCAGCAACGGCAGAAGGCCAATATAAAGAACCCGCGTAATCTTGAGGAACAGGCAATCAGTCTTGTCGGGTATGACATCTATGAAACCCTCATTAAAGGTTACACCGAAAAACAGTGGGGATGTTCTTGCAAGAAGTTGCCGGCTGAAATCATTAAACGGTTGCCTGTACGTTACAGCTTCAACAATAATTATTTTAATGATCGTTTTCAGGGAATACCTGCAGGAGGGTATAATGTACTGATTAATGGTTTGCTTGAAGGAATAGAGTGTCGTACAGAATGTAATTATATTGAAAATAGAGGAAGTCTTGAACGTATTGCGAACAAAATCATATATACAGGACCAATTGATGAGTTTTTTGATTATCGGCTTGGTCAATTGGGATACCGCAGTCTTAGGTTTAAGCATGAAATCATGTCAACAAACAATTATCAGGGGAATGCCATTATTAATTATACCAATGCAGATGTTCCATATACGCGTATTGTAGAACACAAGTGGTTTGATGTACATAACATTGATGCCATCAATGCACCATATACCGTCATTACTCGTGAATATCCGCAAGATTACACATCGAAAAATGAGCCGTATTATCCTATAAATGACGAGCGTAACAATGCTTTGTATAGAGAGTATGTATCATTGGGAAGAGAAAAATATCCAAATGTCGTTTTTGCGGGTCGATTAGGTGGATACAAGTATTTTGATATGGATAAAACCGTCGCCGAAGCAATGACTTTAGCAAGAAAAGAGTATGAATACAGGACTTAGAAAAATAACCGATTATCTTCTCTTGAAGAGTTCGTATCTGAAGGATATAGGATTATTTCATGGTAAAATGGGTATTGCTGTGGCATTATACGCATATGCCAACCGGTATCATGATAATCTGATTGAGGAATATGCTTGGGACTTGTTTCAGCAAGTCTATGAAGGTGTACATGTCAATATGTCCATTGGATTGGAATACGGATTGGCAGGAATTGGCTATGGCACCACACTATTGTATAAAAAAGGATTTGTAAACTGTGACCTAAATGCAATACTGGTTGATATTGATGCTAAAATAATGGAGCGTGATCCTCGTCGTATGACGGATTACTCTGTGCGATCAGGTGCAGGAGGACTGCAACTTTATCTTGCATTGAGGCAAGAAGCCAATGAATCTCTATTGACATTTGATGAACAATATCTTACGGAATTTCAGGCAACGATGAAAAATAAAAAAACGTTCGATCATGTTCCAAATATGGTTGATTTATTGAGTATACCTTCATTTACAATAAATGACTATATAGAAAAACCAATCGGTATAGACGGAGGTTCTGCATACTACATTCTAAAAGACTTCTAATATGACAAATATCTTTATATTTAACAACGCTAGTCGGGCTGCCAACTATGGAATCGGAACATATGTCAAGCATTTGACCTGTGGCTTGATTGATATACCAGAGACAACTATCTCACTTATAGAAATGTATGCCGACACCAAGGAATTTGCCATATCTGAAGATGAATACGGAATTCGTCATTATTTGATTCCACCTCATTCCCAAATGGAGAACGAAGCCTATTGTCGTATCATATTCTATTTCCTTGCGAGAAACATTGAGACAAACAAAAAAGAACAAATAGTATTTCTATTCAACTATTTCCAACATTATCCGTTAGCGGTATTACTCAAAGCATGGAGTCCTGACTGTAAAATTGCCCTGACAGTACATTATATGAATTGGTGTTTTGAATTAAGGGGCAATGTTCAATATATGAAAGAAATAACTACAGAAGGACATAAACCAAAAGACGATGTGGAAAGACGGGTCATATCAAGTTTTGCAGATGAAAGAGCTTTCATGCATTTGGCTGATATAATATTTGTACTTTCTAAAAGTACAAAAGAAATTCTTGTAAACGACTACAATGTGTCACTGGCTAAAATATACCTTGTATACAACGGAATATTTGGAGAAATCATTAATATGGGGAATTCTGCAAATAGGAACCGTCACATACTTTTTGTCGG
Source organism: uncultured Bacteroides sp. (assembly GCA_964554265.1). Lineage (GTDB taxonomy): Bacteria > Bacteroidota > Bacteroidia > Bacteroidales > Bacteroidaceae > RGIG8745. The sequence goes on from CAZKOB010000062.1 coordinate 5,994, forward strand.
ACGCTTGGATGAAATAAAAGGATTGAAATATCTGATTGACGCTTTTTGTTTGATAACCGAAAAATATCCTGACACAAACTTGATAATAGCAGGTGACGGTGATTTTCAGGCGTATATAAACCAAAGTAGAAAATTATTGGGACGCGTTGTGTTTATGGGTAGGATACATCAAAATGAATTGGAAGAGATTTACCAATCAGCATATATCGGCGTTATGCCTTCATTCCACGAACAATGCAGCTATACCGCCATCGAAATGATGCGTCATGGCATCCCTATTATCGGAACCGATTCAACAGGTTTGAAAGAGATGCTTGATGCAACACCACATTTGCGAATACATATTAATGACGAAAACTTCGATGAAAATGTATTTATATCACAGCTAGCATCGCGAATGGATTTATTGTTGTCATCCTATAAGACCTACCAACAGGCTTCAAATATCGTCCTCAAACAATATAAAGAGAGGTATACTATGACAACCATGATACAAGGTGTGCAAAAGGCTGTGTTGATATCAAAGAAAAACACCGGTAGTAACATTTCATCAGACTACTTACCACATATTGATAAGCAAATGATAACCTTAATCAATAAATGCCCGGATATAGATATGGATTTCTATGGTCTAAGTGGTATAGGAGTGTATCTTTGGTGGCGTATACTACAATTGGAAACAGAAAAAACAAAAAATGCAGATCAAATAGCTCTAATCAAAGAAAACCTTATCTACTATTTAGATTGGATTGAAGAGATTTGTGAAAATGAACCAATCTCGACGGAACTATTTGACACACTTTCTTGTATGAAAAGTCATTCGTTTTATCCTACAAAAGTGGATAGCATATTAAAAAAGAGCAAGAAGATTAATGGATTCTCTCGTTTCTTATCTGAACAGACAATATTACAAAACGCGTTGAAAATATGCACATGCAAAATATGAATACATACTCAATAACAAGAGAAAGTCTTACAATTGGCATTCCCGTACGCATTGATAGCGAAGAGAGGAAAGCTAATTTGCAGACTGTAATCAGATACCTTACAGCCTTGCAATGTCATATCATCGTGTTGGAAGCAGACGTGCAATCACAAATCAACGACATTTGCAATATGGACATGGTTGAGTATCTCTTTGTGAAAGACACCAATAATGTCTTTCATAGAACACATTACATCAATAAACTTCTTCAATGTGCCCAGACAGAAGTAGTGGCTATCTGGGATACAGATATTCTTGTGAAATATAGTCAAATCTTCGAGGCTTTACAGATGGTGTTGAATGGAGCTACTATTTCATATCCATATGATGGACGATTCGTTATGTTATCAGAGCAGCTTTCGGCACAAATACGCAAAAAAACAGATTTAGAATACCTTTATGGCCTGAAGATGCAATCCTTTTTAGGTCGTAAATTATGCGGTGGTGCTTATCTTGTCCATAAACAGCGATATTTGCAGTGCGGTGGTGAAAATGAACATTTCACAGGCTGGGGGCCGGAAGACGCGGAACGTATGCATCGAGTTGTCATCTTAGGACATAAGGTGCATCATATACCCCATGGCGAACTTTTCCATTTGTATCATCCGCGAAGAGCAAACTCAGGTTATCAATCAAAAGATGATGCAAGATATCTTAGGGAAGAATTCATAAAAGTTTGTTGCATGCAACCTGATGAATTAAAATCATATATAAAATGAAAAATATTCTTGAAGACTTTTTAGATGCTTTGGAAGTCAACTATACAAAGCAATTTGCTATAACATTATACCAAGAACATCCGCATAAGTACAATATGTTTGGATTAAAAAAGATGTTGGACGTGTATGGAGTGAAAACATTAGGTGTTCGGGTTGAAAGTACGGAGCTATTGTCATTGACATACCCCTGCATTATTCATACTCATAATGACTTTATAATTGGATTAGACTGCAAAAATGGAATGATTACATACCTACAGCATGGCAAGAAAACGACAGTTAGCCATGATGTACTTGAACGTATATGGACTGGTAATGCTCTTGTTGTGGAAGAAACGACAGATGCTATAGAACCAGACTACAAAAAGCATCGACAAAATGACTTAATCTCAAATATAAAAAAATATAGTATTCCAATAATGCTGATATTAGTAGTTATTGTAGGAATATCAAGCAATCTCTGGTATTTTGAAATATTCGACATTTTACGATTAGTACTGGCTGTGGCGGGTATTTTTTTCTGTGTCATGCTTATGGAAAAACAACTGTATGGGAACAGCCGTTATGGTGATCAAATTTGCAGTTTACTGAATCATGCAGATTGTAACAGTATACTTGATGGGGATATGGCAAAAGTCTTTGATATCAGCTGGAGCGAAATAGGATTAGGATATTTTATTGCCTATATTTTACTCTTAACAATATATCCAGTGTCAAATAGTGTTGTTTCTACTATCAACTGGATTGCAATGCTATATGGAATTTGGAGTATATACTATCAATGGCATGTAGCCAAAAATTGGTGTGTACTGTGTGTAATTGTGCAGGTTATCATTTGGACGATGGGTATAGCAGCCGGCATTTCATGCCTCACAGCTCCTTTTATATTCACTCCCTTTAGTATTTTACTTTCCTGTGTAATATTTACTATAAGTATTTTAACAGTTCATCATCACGCTTTATTTCACATGTCAGAAAAAGAGCGCATACGTGTTATACAACAATATCGTGCCATTAAAGCCAACAGTGATATAGCCAAAGTACTTATCGAAAAAAGAGAGTTTTACGAGACTACACTAAACGACTCGTCAATCATCTTTGGTAATCCTAATGCAAAGATGCGTGTAACAATATTGAGTAATCCCCATTGTAATCCATGTGCTCGTATGCATGAGCAAGTTGATAGGCTGTTGAGAATAAGTGAAAACAAAATCTGCATACAGTATATATTTTCATCATTTAATAAACAACTAGAAGATAGTAGTAGATATCTTATAGCATTTTATCTAAATAACGAGCTACATGAAACATGGAATGCATATACTAAATGGTATATTAAAGATAAATACAATTATGAATTCATAGAAGAATTATATGAAAAAATGATTCATACGGAGAGTGTAGAAAATGAAATGCAGAAACACCACAAATGGAGAGAGCGAACAGGTCTCGTTGCAACACCAACTATACTTATAAATGGATATAAATGTCCCACAGAGTACTTCTTGGAGGATTTGCCGATGTTGGCTGAATTTAATATAGAGTAAAATCTTGCAAGATATCAATGGCCGAAGCACTACGCCATTGTGAGTGTATATAGATCACAAAATAGTCAGTGTAAATTATTAACAACGTAAATATAGCATCATGAAAAAGTTAAAGAAATTTGTGCTAAATTCTGATGTTACTCGTCTTACGAATCTCGAACAACTGAATATTGTTGGAGGTGATACTTCTTCAAATAGTTGTTCAGGAAAACCATATGGCCAATGTAGTGGCTCTTGTTATGCATTTGGGTATGAAGGTAGTTGCGGATGGGTAAAAACAGAAGAGAGATGTGCTTGTGCTGTCGTATATATAGGATAGTACTATCTTAAACAGAAGTGATGAGTATAATACTCATCACTTTTTAACAAAAACAATAAACTATTAAACATATTAATTATGAAGATTACAATTACAATCTTATGTGCATGTATTCCAATATTTGCTCATGCTCAAAATGTCAAAATGGATACGATTGCTCCCATGGAGGTGAAAGTGAGTTACGAAGTAAGCCAATTGTGTGACTACCCTAATCAATGGAGAGCAAATGATTGGCGCGAAAAATCAACTTTATTACTTGAAATCGGTAAAGGAATTGCGCATAGTTATGTGGTGGAGGAACATCACAAATTAATAGATCAGTTTGTTATGTTCCGTAATAAAAACAGATGGAAACTAGAGCCATTTAACACTCATGCTTTATTGGGTGAGACGTTTATTGGCTATCCTGATGAGAATGAACTGACACAAATAGTCAATCTGGATGCGGCAGGAGTATTTCAGTATACAGAACCAATACCGAAATTGAAATGGAATGTTTTTCCTGAACATAAAACAATTATTGGATATAATTGCCAACGTGCCACGTGTTCATTCCGTGGACGTAATTATGAAGCTTGGTTTACATCGGAAATACCTTTAAGTAATGGACCGTGGAAGTTTCAAGGATTACCTGGGCTTATTTTGGAAATTGCAGACGAAAAAAATGAATATCATTTCATTGCCACGGGAATAGAACAAGAAAAAAGGATGGAGTACATAACGATATTTGATGAAAAAATACGCGTTATTAAACGTAACAGATTTCTAAAGATGGAGGCTATGCTACATATAGATCACGGAGCATTTGCAGCTGACTATGGTATAAACTATCGCTTAGGCGATGGACAGGAACATAATTCACAACCTTATCATCCCATAGAACTAAAATGAAACAATTCTTTTTGATTCTTTTATATGCATTTTCTTTTACAGCTTTGTTTGCCCAACAGAGAGACACTATAATTGTGACAGGTCAAGTCACTGATACGGAAGACACACCGATGGGAAGTCTGATTATAACAGTCTTGCAACCTTCTGATTCGCTTGTGATAGCATATAGCATAACAAATGAAGAAGGAATTTACACGACACGTTTTGTGACAGAGAACAATGAAGTTCTGATTCGTCTGACCGGCTTCAATGTAAAGCATGAAGTGCGAAAGGTACATGCCGTAACCCAAACATTGAATTTCAAGACGCAAGAGCAAAATATCATATTACGCGAAGTACAAATAAAAGCCCAAAAATTATGGGGAAACCGCGATACACTTAATTATTTGGTAGCGGCATATACCAAAGAGCATGACCGTACAATTGGCGATGTGCTAAAACAACTACCAGGAATAACCGTGGAAGGAGGGGTGATAAAATATCAAGGGATTCCTATCAACAAATTTTACATCGAAAATTTGGATATGTTGCAGGGACGCTACAATCTTGCTACCGAGGGCATCAAGGTCGAGGATGTAGCTACAGTACAAGTGATGGAGAACCATGAGCATGTCAAGGCTTTGCAAGACCAAGTTCCACCAGAGAGTGCTGCTATCAATCTGAAACTCAAGGAAAAATCGAAAGGTGTGTGGACACGAAACGCCGACTTGGGTGTAGGAGGTTATACAGAAGGACCGTTATGGGATGCAACGTTGCAGGCCATGTACTTTGGCAAGGGCAAGCAACACCTGCTGCGGTATAGTGGTGATAACAGGGGGCGTGAATACGAAGCGGCAACAGCGCATTACGGTATTACCGCAGGCACCGGAACAAGCATGGTGGGCATCTTGGGACATGGCTCATCGCCCGTAGGCAACAGTATGTTTGGCTTCCGTCATAACATAAATATCAACAACTTAGCAAAGCTGTCAGAGGATGCCACACTAAACTATAATCTTAACTACAGCCATAACCTATCACGCGGTTCATCATATTTCCGTACTACCTACATCTTGCCAGATGGCACTGATATCCTGCTCACAGAAGACATATCTGACCGCATATACACTAATGCTGCCGACCTGCAACTCATATACGAGAAGAATGCTAAGCAGCAATTTCTAAACAACACCCTCTCTTTATCTGGAAAATGGAAAGAGGGTTGGGGGACAATTGATGCAATAACGCAAACATTACATTACAAATCAATCGCATTAAATAACCGCACACGCTGGGTGCATCGGACTGCACAGGGTAACGGGTTCGAGTGGAATTCAACCAACAAATTCAGTTCTTCTCCTCAGGCACTCGCCATCAGCGGCAACATGACAGCTCGGCAGGACGTTGATATCACATCCGTCTCTACGGCCAACAACTTTGAAACGCTCCATGACCTTCGCGCCAACTCCTGGACGTTCTCCCTCTCAGCACAGACCAACGCCACATATACCATGCTCTCCACAGCACTCTCTCATCCCAACATGCAGGCTGATGGGCGGCTTCACCACCTCAATGCCAATCTTGGCACAGGTCCCTTGCTCCGTTATGTCAAGGGTACGTTTCGCGCCACGTTCCGACTGCCTTTGACCTTGACCTACACGTATCTTGATAATACTGACATTCCCGACGAGACAACCGATGCCGAACGCGTTCGCCTGCGATTTCAACCCTCATTTTCGTTACTTTGGAAGGCGACAGACAACTTCACGTTCGATGGCAATGTAGGCTACTCATCCTCCGAAACTTCCTGGTCGCAACTTTATACAGCTTATCTTATGCAGAACTATCGCAACCTTTCACGCTACCGTGCCTTGCTCTCCGACAGCCATACCGCTTCTGCCCGCCTTAAAGTCTCTTTCAAGGATATCTTCAATGGTCTTTTCGCCCATGCAGAAGTCAATTGCTATCGTTCTTGGAGCAACATCGCCTATGGCACAACCCTCGATGAACAAGCTCACACCACCCTCGAGGCTGTCTACATGCCCAACCACAGTACGGGCTACGGACTCACTCTCTACGGTCGGAAGGATATCGACTGGCACACCATGCAACTTGAACTCACAGCCTCTGTTTCTACAGGTCATAACCAAATGTTACGCCAGTCGGTGCTTATGGAGAACAAGCAACATGGCTACATTCTCAGCGGTACATTTGCTTTCGATATTGTTAAGGGCTACCATTTTGACTACTCTGTCAAGTGGCAGCGCAACCGTACCACTTCAACAAGTTACTCTACAATATTTCAGGACTTCTCACAGCACGGTCGTCTCACCATGCGCCTTGTCCCTGCGCGCCTCTTCCTCAACGTGAACAGTAGTCATACACACAACTCCAGTTTGGCATCCTCGCGCAAGGACTTTGTTTTCTTGGGTGCGGGCTTGCAGTGGAAAGTATCTAAAAAGTTTGAATTCAACCTTGATGGCGATAACCTTACGAATATACGTACCTTCATCGTCCGTTACATTGGTGACATTGAGGAGCATTATGCAGAGTATCACCTACGTCCGTTATCAGTAACCCTAACAGCACATATATATATATAATGTTCATACATTTCCCTCATTACAGACAGCTCAATGCTTCTGATTGTGGTCCTACATCCCTACGTATAATAGCCCAATTTTATGGTTTGAATTATTCCACAGAAATGTTACGAAAACACTGTTACATTTCTCGCCGTGGTGTCAATATGCAGGGTATAAGAGAAGGCGCACAATATATAGGTTTTAATACAATTGGTGTAAAAATAACTTTTGAGCAGTTAGCAGATGAAGGCATTTTTCCTTGTATCTTGTATTGGAATCAGAATCATTTTGTGGTGTGTTATGGCATTGAGAAAGGTAAGAATGATAAATACAAAATCTATATTTCAGATCCTGCTTCACAACGTCTGACATATACAAGAGAGGAATTTGTGCGATGTTGGATAGGTTCGAATGCAGATAAGGACAGTTATGGTGTGGCACTAATGCTCGAACCAGGTGATAATTTTGGTAAGGTAGAAGACGAATATAAGAAGAACAGCCGTACAATGTTGTCATTTGCTCGTTATTTCACACCTTATCGTAGTATGATTGGACAACTTTTGCTGGCTATGCTTATAGGCAGTCTGATACAGATGGTACTACCGTTCCTTTCGCAGGCAATGGTGGACCAGGGCATTAATGGACGAAACCTGAACATCATCACGCTTATACTCTTTGCCCAACTCGGGTTCTTTGTGACCACACTGAGCATTGACTATATCCGTTCGTGGATTATGCTCCACATGCATTCACGTATCGATATTCAGCTTATAGCCGATTTCCTTATTAAACTAACAGCTATGCCATTGCAGTTTTTTGATTCGCGTATGACTGGTGATATCCTACAGCGCATCGGTGATCATGGGCGTATCAAGAATTTCCTGCTTTCTAATAGTGTGCGAATCGTATTCTCGCTTATCAACTTTGTGGTCTTCCTCGCAATTCTTGCTTATTATAACGTGCTGGTATTAACAATCTTTGTAATTGGCAATACTTTGTATGTTATCTGGATCTCTTTCTTCATGCGCTATCGAAGGGAACTGGACATCAAGCGATTCAACCAGTCCGCTTCGGAACAGAGTAAAATGATACAATTAGTACAAGGGATGCAGGACATTAAACTCAACAATAGCGAGCAAAAAAAACGCTGGGAATGGGAACGCATACAAGTCCGACTGTTTCAAATTGGTCTGAAAGGATTGCGGATAGGTCAAATACAGCAGTCCGGCTCGGTCTTCTTTACGCAAACTACTCATATACTTATATATTATATCGCTGCCAAGTCTGTCGTAGATGGTTCAATGACACTTGGTATGATGATGTCACTCACCTACATTATTGGTCAAGTGTCGGCACCTATTGGTGAATTTATTGGCTTTGCCCAGTCGTTACAGGATGCGAAAATAAGCCTCGAACGTCTGAATGAAATACACTCACAGGATGATGAGGAGACTTACATAGACAAGAAACTTGCCACTTTGCCAGCAGAACATGATATTGAAATCCAGAACTTGTCTTTCAGCTATAATGGATCAGAAAGTGAACTGGTTTTGAAAGACGTTTCTCTCTCCATTCCTGCCCATAAGGTTACAGCCATAGTAGGTGAGAGTGGATGTGGCAAGACTACGCTCATCAAATTGCTACAAGGTTTTTACGAACCTATACGTGGCAGTATCAAAGTGGGTGGCATACCTCTTTCTGAGATCAATCCACATACATGGCGGGCTGCCACAGGTTCGGTGATGCAAGATAGTTTCATTTTCTCCGATACAATAGCGGGCAACATCGGTATCAGTACAGATGAGATAGACGATAAACGCATGAGGGACGCAGCCCGCATAGCTCGTATAGATGATTTTGTGGATTCATTGCCTCTTGGGTATAATACAGTTATTGGTATGGAGGGTAAAGGTGTAAGTCAGGGTCAACGACAGCGAATACTCATAGCCAGAGCCATATATAAGAACCCTGAATACATATTTCTTGATGAGGCGACAAACTCGCTTGATGCCACAAATGAAGCGAATATAATGACCAATCTGCAACAGTTTTACAAAGGACGCACGGTGGTGGTTAGTGCTCATCGCCTGAGCACAGTCCGTAATGCCCACCAAATAGTGGTGATGAATGGGGGCAAAATTGTGGAGCTGGGCACTCATGAATCATTGCTGAAAAAACGGGGCAGATACTATGAACTAGTAAAACATCAAATGACAAATGAGGCGAAAGAAAAATTCGAACTTGTATGAGCGAAACATTGTAAGGATTTCAATAAAAATGGATATAAAAAAAACGACGTACATCGTCATTGTTCAGAAGTGGAAAAGCTATTGGTTGGCAAGATGCCTTTTGTTACACGGTATGGCATCACTATTATAGCACTTATCATCTTTTTCATAATCTCAATCCTGCTTTCGTCGGAAGGGACACCTCAGCGATTAATGAAGGGAATGATAGAGCATACTATTGAACAGATAACATCAAAAAAAATAACTAATAATTTATGAGTACAAGAAACTGCGTAATATCTGCTGTGGGCAAGAATAGCCTGCACAAAATGTGGACAGAGGACAATGGAGACTTTGACCTCCATCTGATAGTATATGACGATTCTATGGAACTATTCCGCGATGATGCGGAATATGTCTGTCACATCAAGGGATATAAACTAAAAATTATATACAAGTACCTTGAGTTCAATCCACAATTCAAAGACATGTACGACTACTTTTTCTTTCCGGATGATGACATTCGGATGAATGCTACAAACATAAATGCACTGTTTGAAGCAATGCGTCTGTACAATATGAAAATAGCACAGCCTGCTTTGTGGATGTCATATTACTCATGGCCACATACGTTGTACAACAGATATTGCAAATTACGCTATACGAATTTTGTTGAAATGATGGTTCCATGCTTTTCACGTGATGCTTTACAAAAGGTTTTGTTCACATTCAATGAAAATGAAACCGGTTGGGGTACGGAAACACACTGGCCTATGTTGATAAATGCGGCACAACATGACATTGCTATCATAGATGAGGTGAGTGTAGTCCATACCCGCCCCATACAATCCGGACAGGAAATCCACCACAAGGAACTTAGAGCCTATATGAATAAGTTCGGACTGAAAACACAAGTCAACTTCTACGATATGATACCTTCACAGAATGAACATGTATATTGCTGTGACAAAACGACCTTTACATCTATCTGTTCTACATTGGTACATTGGATTAGTCGTGAGAAAATCTCATCCATGAATATTGGGGAGGATGGATATTTGGGCTACGTTCATTTTCTGTTCTTGCTTGCCGATATAACCCAAGCACAGAGATATGCAGATGCTGCCTTGGAGTTATTTGCTGAGATACAAGACGGATTAGGACAGGTGAAGAATGACATGTCTTTTTTACATGGCATTACGGGCTGTTGTTGGCTGATAGAATTTTTTGCGGGGGAGAATTTGTTGCAGGAAGCTCCACAGGAACTTCTGGAAGAAGTCGATGCATATATTCAACAGTATGCAAAAGGCCACGCAGACAGCTTGACTATTGCGGAATTGACCGGCATAGGAAAATACTATCTTGTCAAGTTTCAAAATAGACCGGATGCGGACAATAAAAAAGCATTGCATGATATGGGAAAGCTTATAAAAAAGAAGATAGATTTATCGCAAAAAATCCATGACATTCGAGTCTTTCTTGACGCATTAGAAATACTGAACGAATGTGTGACTGATATTTCTGATCTTGCATGTTCACTGGAGCGATTGATATATCAGGCCGAACTATCGCAGTTGGAACGGGTGTATTATTTGTTTAGGCTTTATACGATAACACATGAAGAATATCTGCATGTTCGGGTCAGAGAGGAACTGAAAAACTTTATCCCCCAATTAATTACCCTTTCTGATGCCCTGATGTTAGTTGAAATACTATACTATAAACAGAATTGTAACCATAATCATAACATAAGATAATCATGTCAACTAAAACAGCAATATTGTTTGTCACTCATGTTTTTAATGAGGAAATAGAACGTCAAATCAACAAACTGAATACAGAAACGGTAGAGTTTGCATCGTTATATGTAGTTTATCAGGCAGACAAAGTTAAATTAGAATTACCCTCAAGTATAAAACAACATGCATTTACAACGCACAAACTCAATAGGCTTGGCTACAGATCTTGGGGATGCACAATAATGGACGGTAACTTCCATTTCGTTCTGCTGGATTTCTATCGACAGCATCCTGAATATGATTATTACTGGCTTATTGAATACGATGTGCGCTTTAATGGTAATTGGGGTACATTTTTCTCGTTTTTCCAAGATAAGAAAGAAGACTTTTGGACAGCACATGTAGAAAAAAAATGTGATAATCCAGGGTGGATGCGTTGGCATGAGATTGAATTGAAAAACCTACCGTTGAGCCATTCTATACTTCTAAGGTCATTCAATCCAATCTGTCGTTTTTCTAACCGGGCATTCGCATTGTTGCATTCGCGTTGTCTGTTAGGCGACAGGGGGCATAACGAATTATTGATGCCTACATTGTTCAAGTATTTCAAATTAAAAATTGCTGATTTTGGCGGAACAGGATGCTATACTTATAGAGATCACCCCAATCTGTTCTATATTGATGATGTAGACGATAATGCGGACGATAAATGCACACATCGCTGCAATCCAACACATAATAGTTCAATTATAAAATTTTTCAACAAAATATATCATCCTATAAAATAAAGAAATGACTGATACATCAGCAACCTGTCTACTGGTGCTAACCCATTTGATGAACTTTGATTTGTCACGCCATTTAGAAGTATTGAAAGAGGCGTCACAAGGTATTACGGACATGTATGTTATATATGATTGTGCAAACGGTATGCCTAATACAGCTTGTGACAATAATATACCCATATATATGTTCAATTCCTCTAAACTTCCTAAATTCTTCCATCAAGGTGAACACCGGCTGCCTTCTCCGCTTTTGGCTTTGATAAATTTTGCCAAGAGCCATCAGTACGACCGCTATTTGTTTATGGAGAATGACATTGTTCTTAACGGTGACTGGCATAATTTTTTTCAAACCATAGAGAAAGAACGTGACACAGACTATATTCATATTGCCACAGATGTGCTTGGTGATCCTCTGGCGCACTGGCCAATCAAGTTTATCAAGAATAATCCGTTTAATAAGGTTTACTTTTCTTGGTGCCAATTGTTTTTGGTAAGCCATTGCTACCTGATGGATATAGACGCTTTTATGCAACAAAACGATTCAATTTATTACGAGTTCCTGCTTCCTACGATGGCATACAATGGAAGTTATAGAATTAGACAGTTTGAAAATTTTGGATATAATTTCCAAGTATCATGGGGACCGGCCGAACTTTATGAATACAAATATCTACAAGAACGATGCCATAATACATTTTATCATCCAGTCAAAAATTTGAGGTTAGTAAACGATGTATGAAAATCTACATATCTAGTTCGCGGAAAATTTAATACCCAATTATTAACCGAGGGAAAAACTCAATTTTATATCACCATTGAAGTTATTCTTCGAGAAAGTTGGATAACTTTGCATTTGCTGGTGGACTCTACAATACGCTTCACGAAGAGCTGAACCTAAAAATTAAGCGAGAGTAATAGAAACATACTATATGAACGAAAGAATGCAGAAGACATCAGCTCAAGCTAATGACTACCTTCAAAGAGCTCGGTCGACATCCAAATGGTATGCGGGAGTGCAGGCTTTTATGGAGATAAAAGATGAACAGTGAAATTTGGAGGAAACAATTTGTTGGAACCCATCCTGAGTCCTGCGAACTTAAATGCGGCCTACCGTCAGGTAGGGGAGAACGAAGGATATGGAGGTGCTGATAAGATGGAAACGAGTGAACTGTTGCCATACTTCAAACACCTCAAAGACGAATTGTTGGAACAGATACGTGCGGAGAAGCGCCGCCCAAGTCCTATCTGTAGGGTTGAAACTCCTGAATAAAAAGGCAAAACACGTTCCTTGGGCATGTACGGTGATGTGAGAGGTCGGAAAACGAAAGTAGCAAGAAAACCACTTCGTTTTCCTCCTACTCGATTCAATATCCCACATAATTTTCAGCAAGCCCAAATTCATACAGATATTTGGCAAAAGCAAGAGATAATATCGGATGCGGGGAGGGTGAGACCGTTTTTTATGCCTTTATTTATCGTTTATTGCCCCTAAGAATCACGTAATCGGGACAAAATATCGGGAAAAAACATATAAATTAGGCCGGTTTGTCCCGATTTTTAGCAAAAAAAATAGTATATTTGTCCCGATTAAGAATTTTCGATATGACAACAGAGATAGAAATATTGCAATACCTGCATTACCATCCGCTTTCCAAACGGGTAGAGATTGGCAGTGCCGTCACGGCAGAAATCAGCGACCGCACCTTGAAGCGCATCCTTGCCGACTGCGTGGAGAAAG
>CAZKOB010000063.1:0-19436 GCA_964554265.1 uncultured Bacteroides sp.
CTGAAGCACCGGAGAAAGAGGGCCATACTTTCAGCGGCTGGGGCGATGTTCCTTCAACAGTTCCTGCAAGTGACCTTACGGTTGAGGGCGCGTATGTGGTCAACCAATATACGGTTTCTTTCGTAGTTGACGGTGAAGTCATTCTGTCTTCCGTTCTCGACTATGGCACGTCTATTGTGGTGCCTGAAGCACCGGAGAAAGAGGGCCATACTTTCAGCGGCTGGGGCGATGTTCCTTCTACGGTTCCAGCAAGCGATGTTACTGTTGTCGGCTCTTTTGAAATCAATGAATATGCTGTAATCTATTATGTGGGCGATGCTGAATATGCAAGAGATTATGTTGTGTATAATGAGAAAGTCGTGCTCAGAGATTATGAAACAGGCGAGGAGCGCTATAGCTTTGGCGGCTGGGATGGTGATGTTTATGAAACTATGCCTGCCCATGATATAGAGTACCATGCCATAATAATCGACGGTGTGAATAAAGTGGAGACGGATGATGTGGTGGATGTATACAGTCTTGGCGGTGTGAAGATAAAAACAGCTGTCCGTGTTGACAGATTGCAGACAGAGCTTCCAAGAGGTATATATATCATTAGAGGAAAGAAAATCGCAATCAGATAACAATTGGATTTGCTGAAGGACTGAGAGGCAATGGCCAAATGTCCTCATTCTTCTTTAAGACCTCATTCTGGCAGGATGGAAATCTGCCGGAGTGAGGTCTTGATGTATGAAGCCTTTTGATACGGTTTGGGGATGAATGTTGTATATTGTCGGGAAGAATCAGGTTAAAATCATCAACCTCCAAAATCACTTATATCTACAGAATAAACAAAAGCAAGCAAACGACAAAATTTGATTTGCTTGTGCTTGTCAACAAATATGCTTTCTCGCATCTCACGACAGGTATATCTATTAGGTTTCTTTGGCTCTTGCATCGCACCTGAAATCTATTATTTTTGATTTGAACGGATTCTTGATTTCCGCACAAACTTTGCGCTTTTGCTTGTGTATTCACAGACTCTTCCAATAAATCTTATGGTTGTAAGTGGCTGTTTTCACAGACTCCTCCGTCGCTTCGCGCCACCTCCCCTAGCTTAGGGGAGGAGCCTGGTTACTCAGCAGATGTAAATGCTATCATGTTGACAACCAGTATGTTGACTCCTTGTTGGCTTTTCAACGAGCAAGGTAACTAAGCTCCTCCCCTAAGTTAGGGGGCGTGGCGCGAAGCGACGGAGGAGTCTGTGAATACAACTGCAACAGCAACAGTTTTTTTAGTGACATTTCTTCTTTCTTTTTGACACTAACTCCACCCATAGCAAACGGGACTTTATTAACATAATTAAGGTTCGTTCACATATGAATAATTGCCGATTTTCCGAAGTTTTATAGATAAACAATTGATAATCAAAGAAAATACTATTTTAGTAAAACGATGCAGTTTTAGGTGCAAGAAGTACAGGTTGTGACTAAAATAGGGATATACTGATAATCAGTGAGTTATAAAATTCCTTGTCCAAGATACTTATTTTTCGCCACCGAAATCCATCTTTGTTTTTCGTGGCATTAAAAAAACCGATTTAGACTTTTTTAAGAAATTAATTTGTACAACACCAGATTTCAGCCCGAAAAACGGACCTTCTCAAACTCGTTCACCTTGAAAATAAATTTTGTTCACCTTGAAATTTTTTTTGCAAGGCACTTTAAAACTATTTTCAAGGTGAACAAAATTTATTTCCAGCGCACTCTATTTTCAAGCAAAGCGCATGCAAATGTGAACAAATGCATCTTTTAAACACACAATTTATATTATTTTTATATTTGAAATTCAAGGCCTGAAAACAGCCTTAGAATCGCGCAGATGGAACTTCGGCAAGGTTCGGTCGATTTTATGCGATTCTCTGATCTTTGAATTTTAACATTTCAAATTGTCAAAAAAAGCCCATAATTCATGACAAGTTGATAGTATGACATGGAGATAACCAAGCTGATTTATGAGAACGTCAGGGCTTATGAAAAGATATCAGAGAAAGCGCGAAACTCTTCGATGAGAATGTTTTGGTGACAAGATGACGAAGTCAGGAAAAAGCCAGCAAACGGCAAAACCTTATTTGCTTGTGTCCGTCAACAAGTATGCTTTCTCGCCTCTCAAGACAGACATTATCTATCAGGTTTCTTTGGTTCTTGTGTTGTACCTGAAATCCATTGTTTTTTGATTAGAACGGATTCTTGATGTCATATTTCTTGTACGGCCTCTCCAAGACTGTCGCATTTTGTCCGGAAGCATCTGCTACGAGGCCCGAAGCAAATTCCTATATATAATATAGGCCATCATGAGAAAGAGGTGAAGGGGTGTTCGCAATGAAATCACAGAATCCTCTCATGAACTTGATGCTTTTTAGGCAGGTGTATTCACACAAAACACAAGCATGGAAAGAGTCTGTGAATATGAATAAAGGAGGAACAAAAAGTTCGTTCTCGGGGACGTTTTTGTTTCGTTTTTTAGAAAAAAAAAGATTAAAGTTTTGCTATTAAGTAAAATAGCAGTAATTTTGCAAACCATTGGAAATTTTATATTAAATAACAACAAAAAAGAAAACGTAATGATTATCGTACCTGTTAAAGAAGGTGAGAACATTGAGAAAGCTCTCAAGAAGTTCAAGAGAAAGTCTGAAAAGACTGGCGTGATTAAAGAAGTAAGAAACCGCAAGCAGTATAACAAACCGTCTGTGGTTAAGCGAATTAAGATGCAGCACGCTATTTACGTAAATAAACTCAGAACAGCAGAAGAGTGATCTTTTTGCATCGAGCAGGCAGAGACAACTGATTTTATTGCTGAAAAATGCTTGCTTTCAAGAAATTCCTTAATTTAGTCGCATGATTGTTAAGGACAGATAATGTGGGTAGAATCTTTCTTGACATATTTGAAGTCTGAATGTAACGACTCTCAGATGACCGTAGTGGCATATCGCGAGGCGCTAAGGCAATTTGAGGCGTTCTTTAAGGGGCTGGATGAGAATTTGATATGGGAAACCGTTGATTCTTCTGTCGTGAGAGAATGGGTTATATACATGATCGACGACAGGAAGTTTGAAACAACGACGGTGAATCTGCGCCTGAGTGCGCTGAGAACCTTTTATCATTATCTTGTCAGGCTCGGAAAGGTGACGCAAAATCCGATGCTTAGGATATGTGGCCCCAAGAACAAGAAACTTCTTCCTGCGTTTGTGAAAGAGAAGGACATGGATGCTTTGATTGACGACGTGGAGTTTGGAGATTCTTTTGCCGGGGTAAGAGACAGGCTGATCATATTGATGTTGTATACTGCCGGACTGAGAGTGTCGGAACTGCAAGGACTTCTTGACAAGGATGTGATGATGGAGGAGGGTGTGCTGAAGATTGTCGGAAAACGCAACAAACAGCGCCTTGTTCCTTTTGGCGAAGAACTTAGAGAGGCTATAAGGCATTATGTCGAGGTCAGGGATGCGATATATGAGAATCATGGATTCTTTTTTCTGGGAGTGAAGGGCGGACAGATCTCTGTCAGGGTCGTCAGGTACATTGTCGAAAAGTATCTTTCGATTGTCACTTCTCAAAAAAAGAAAAGCCCACATGTATTGCGACATTCGTTTGCGACTTCCATGTTGAACAATGGTGCCGATCTGCGCGTGATACAGGAGCTGCTCGGACATTCAAGCCTGAAAACCACAGAGGTATATACCCATCTGTCCTTTGACGAATTGAAAAAAGCATATAAGGACGCGCATCCGCGTTCATAAAATAAAAAAAAGACTATATGGAAATTAATATTAAGGCCATCAAATTCGATGCAACGGACAAGTTGCAGGAGTTCATCCGAAAGAAAGTCGGTAAGCTGGATAAGTTTTGTGGCGATATAATAAAGGTGGAGGTGTCCCTGAAGGTCGTAAAACCGGAGACAGCGATGAACAAGCAGGCAGGAGTAAGGATTCTGCTGCCGGGTGACGAACTGTTTGCGGATAAAGTTTGCGACACATTTGAAGAAGCTGTAACAGAAAGCTTGGCGGCATTGGAGAAACAGATTGCCAGATATAAAGAAAAACAAGACAGAAACTAAAAAAAACTTGAAAACTTTTGCGGGTTAAAAAATAATGTCTAAATTTGCAGCCGTTTCGCATAGCTTTGCTGTGCGAACGGTTTAGCAAGCCTCTTTAGCTCAGTTGGCTGGAGCACGTGATTTGTAATCTCAGGGTCTTTGGTTCGAATCCGACAAGAGGTTCGGAATGTCGGGCATATTCCAGAGTGGCCAAATGGGGCAGACTGTAAATCTGCTGGCTTTCGCCTTCGGTGGTTCGAATCCATCTGTGCCCACGAATGAAGAAGAAGACACACACTGTTTGCTGTTATAGCTCAGTGGCAGAGCACTTCCTTGGTAAGGAAGAGGTCACGAGTTCAAATCTCGTTAACAGCTCTCTTTTTCAGGCTCGGGAGTAAATATAAATTATTAACAATAAGAACAAGAGAATTAAGCTATGGCAAAAGAAAAATTCGAGCGTACGAAACCGCACGTAAACATCGGAACCATTGGTCACGTAGACCATGGTAAGACAACTCTTACTGCTGCCATTACAACTGTATTGGCAAAGCAGGGTCTTTCTGAGGTTAAGTCTTTCGACCAGATAGACAATGCGCCGGAAGAGAAAGAGCGTGGTATCACTATCAATACAGCACACGTTGAATATGAGACAGCTAACCGTCACTATGCACACGTTGACTGTCCGGGACACGCTGACTATGTAAAGAACATGGTTACCGGTGCCGCTCAGATGGATGGTGCTATCATCGTTGTTGCTGCAACTGATGGTCCTATGCCTCAGACACGTGAGCACATCCTTCTTGCTCGTCAGGTAAACGTGCCTCGTCTTGTTGTATTCATGAACAAGTGCGATATGGTTGACGATGAGGAGATGCTTGACCTCGTAGAAATGGAAATGCGTGATCTTCTCGCACAGTATGAGTTCGAAGAGGACACTCCTTTCGTTCGTGGTTCTGCTCTCGGTGCTCTCAACGGTGTACCTGAATGGGAAGCTAAGGTAATGGAGCTGATGGCAGCGGTAGACAGCTGGATTCAGGAGCCTGTCCGTGACATTGAAAAGCCATTCTTGATGCCGGTTGAAGACGTGTTCTCTATCACAGGTCGTGGTACAGTGGCTACAGGCCGTATCGAGACCGGTGTTGTCAAGGTAGGTGATGAAGTTCAGCTGCTTGGTCTTGGTGAGGACAAGAAGTCTGTTGTTACAGGTGTTGAAATGTTCCGTAAGATTCTTGACGAAGGTGAAGCCGGTGATAATGTTGGTCTTCTCCTCCGTGGTATCGATAAGAAGGAAGTTAAGCGTGGTATGGTAATCACTCACCCGGGTGTTATCACTCCGCATCAGGGATTCAAGGCTTCTATCTACGTATTGAAGAAGGAAGAAGGTGGTCGTCATACTCCATTCAAGAATCACTATCGTCCTCAGTTCTATCTTCGTACAATGGACTGTACAGGTGAAATTTCTCTTCCGGAAGGTGTTGAGATGGTTATGCCTGGCGATAATGTTGAGATTAAGGTTGAGCTTATCTATCCGGTAGCTATCAACGTAGGTCTCCGTTTCGCTATCCGTGAAGGTGGACGTACAGTAGGTTCCGGTCAGATTACAGAAGTATTCGACTAAACTATAATAAAAAGTCAGTGCCTCCCCTATTTGAGGCCTGACAACTACGGGAATAGCTCAGTTGGCAGAGCACTGGTCTCCAAAACCAGGTGTCGGGAGTTCGAGCCTCTCTTCCCGTGCTAAAGTGTAAGAATTATGTTCAAAAATTTAAGCGATTATTGCAAGGAAACTTACGATGAACTTGTTCATAAAGTAACTTGGCCTACATATAAAGAGCTGACCAATAGTGCAGTGATAGTTTTATGTGCTTCCATTGTCATTGCGTTGGTCATTTTTGCTATTGATTCACTTTTCGAGCAGTTTATGAAACTTATTTATTCACTCTTTAATTAGAAAGATGGAGGGTGAGCATGGCAGAAGTTGAAAAGAAATGGTATGTTTTGCGCGCAATCAGTGGTAAAGAGTCAAAAGTCAAGGAATATATTGAACTTGACATGAAGAATCACGGATATGGCGAATATGTTTCTCAAGTTCTGGTTCCGACAGAGAAAGTCGTTTCTGTTCATAACAACAAACGTACTGTAACTGAAAGGAATTTGTTGTCTGGATATGTTTTGGTTGAAGCTGCATTGATAGGTGAGATTCCTCATATGCTTCGTAATACTCCGGGTGTACTCGGCTTCTTGGGAGGGATGGACAAGCCGACTCCTTTGAGACCGGCTGAAATCAATCGTTTGTTTGGTATTGGTGTGGAGACAGAAGAGGTTGCTGAAGATGATAAGTCTTTTGTGGTCACGGATTATGCTGTCGGTGAATCGGTAAAGGTTACGGACGGTCCTTTTTGTGGTTTCAATGGAGTTATTGAGGAAGTTAACAGCGAGAAGAAGAAGCTCAAAGTATCAGTCAAGATTTTCGGGAGGGTCACACCTCTTGAATTGGGCTTTATGCAAGTTGACAAAGAATGATGAATTGTTACGCTCGTCATTCATCGTACAATACAAATAAAATAAATAAAGCAAAATGGCTAAAGAAGTTGCTGGATTAATCAAATTACAGATTAAGGGTGGCGCTGCAAATCCATCTCCTCCGGTAGGACCTGCATTGGGTTCCAAGGGAATCAATATCATGGATTTTTGTAAGCAATTCAATGCCAGAACACAGGATAGGGCCGGTAAGATTCTGCCGGTGGTTATCACTTATTATTCTGACAAGTCTTTTGATTTCGTTATTAAAACTCCTCCTGCTGCTGTTCAGTTGCTGGAGGCTGCAAAGATTAAGGGCGGTTCGGCAGAACCTAACCGTAAGAAGGTTGCAGAGGTTACTTGGGATCAGATAAGGGCTATAGCAGAAGATAAGATGCCTGACTTGAACTGTTTCACGATAGAGTCTGCTATGTCTATGGTTGCCGGAACTGCAAGAAGTATGGGTATAACTGTTAAAGGAAAATTCCCTGGTAAATAATTAAAACTTCAATTAAGATGAGTAAACTGACAAAAAATCAAAAATTAGTTGCAGACAAGATTGAAGCGGGGAAAGCTTATACTTTAGATGAGGCAGCTAATTTGGTAAAAGAGATAACGTTCACAAAGTTTGATGCTTCTTTGGATATTGATATCCGTTTGGGTGTTGATCCTCGTAAGGCAAATCAGATGGTACGTGGTGTTGTATCTTTGCCTAACGGAACAGGTAAGCAGGTGAGAGTTCTTTGTTTGTGTACTTCTGACGTTGCAGCTGCCGCACAGGAAGCTGGTGCTGATTATGTAGGTCTTGATGAATACATTGAAAAGATAAAAGGTGGCTGGACTGATGTTGATGTCATCATCACTATGCCTTCATGCATGGGTAAAATCGGTGCTCTGGGTCGTGTGCTCGGTCCGCGTGGCTTGATGCCTAACCCAAAGAGCGGTACTGTTACAATGGATGTGGCAAAGGCTGTACGTGAAGTGAAGCAAGGTAAGATTGACTTCAAGGTTGACAAGACCGGTATCGTTCACGCTTCTATAGGTAAGGTTTCTTTCGATGCTGCCAAGATTGTGGAGAATGCTAAAGAATTTATCAATACAATCATCAAGCTGAAGCCTGCTTCTGCAAAGGGTACTTACATAAAGAGCATTTATCTTTCTAGTACAATGAGTAAGGGTGTCAAGGTTGACCCTAAATCTGTTGAATAATAAAATAGACAAATCATGAAGAAAGAAGATAAAAGCTTGCTTATTGACGGTCTCGTTGAGACACTGAATGATTATGCACATTTCTACATTGTAGATGTGACAGCTTTGGATAGTACCACTACATCTGCTTTGAGAAGCGAGTGTTTCAAGTCTGAGGTAAAACTTCAGGTAGTGAAGAACACTCTCTTTATAAAGGCTCTTGAAAGAATGGATGGCGATTATTCAGCTTTGTTGCCTTGCTTGAAGAAGAACACTGGTATCATGTTCTGCAATACTGCCAATGTTCCTGCAAAGCTTATTAAGGCTTTTGGCAAAGATCATAACGACATGCCGGTTCTTAAGGGTGCCTATGCTGAAGAAAGCTGCTATGTTGGAGCTGAGAACTTGGATGCACTTTGTGCTATTAAGAGCAAGAACGAACTCATCGCAGAGGTTGTTTCTATGCTGGAGGGACCTGTTCAGAGTGTTATTTCTGCTTTGGATGCCGGAACTACAATTCATGGTCTCTTGGATGCTATTGAAGAGAAGAACGCGTGATTTTTCTTTGATGGCGGTTTAATAAATTAGAAAAAGAAAAAATAATAACATTAAAAAATTAAAGACGATGGCAGATATTAAAGCTATTGCTGAAGAATTAGTAAATTTGACAGTAAAGGAAGTTAGTGAACTTAAGGCTCTCCTCAAGGAGGAGTACGGTATTGAGCCTGCTGCTGCAGCTGTTGCTGTTGCTGCCGGTCCTGCTGCAGGTGAGGCTGTTGTTGAGGAAAAAACATCTTTTGATGTTGTTCTCAAGAGTGTCGGTGCTGCAAAACTTCAGGTTGTAAAGGCTGTTAAGGAATCTTGCGGTCTTGGCTTGAAGGAAGCTAAGGATCTTGTAGACGGAGCTCCTTGCAATGTAAAAGAGGGTGTTGACAAGGCTACGGCTGAAGCTTTGAAGGCTGCTCTTGAAGGCGCCGGTGCTGAGGTCGAGATTAAGTAATCTGTTACCTTAGATATTTATGGTTAAGAATCCTCAGGTTGGGGGTTCTTAACCTTTTTGTGTATATAATCAAACTAACTTCTACAAAATCAAAGAGATGTCGAAAATCATCAATAACCGAGTAAACTTCGCTTCTGTAAAGAATCCGATGCCGTATCCTGATTTTCTTGAGGTGCAGCTCAAATCATTCAGAGATTTCTTGCAGTTGGATACTCCACCTGAAAAGCGTAAGAATGATGGTCTTTACAAGGTATTTGCAGAAAATTTCCCTATTGCAGATACACGCAATAATTTTGTTCTGGAATTTTTGGATTACTATATCGATGCTCCGCGCTATACTATCGAGGAATGTTTGGAGCGTGGACTTACTTACAGTGTTCCTTTGAAAGCGAAACTGAAGCTGTATTGTTCAGATCCGGAACATGAGGACTTTGGTACTGTTATCCAGGATGTTTTCCTTGGTCCTATCCCATATATGACGGATAACGGTACGTTTGTTATAAATGGGGCGGAGCGTGTTGTTGTTTCCCAGCTTCATCGTTCTCCGGGTGTTTTCTTCGGTTCAAGCGTTCATGCAAACGGCACACCGTTGTTTTCCGCACGAATCATACCTTTCAAGGGATCATGGATTGAATTTGCAACGGATATCAATAATGTGATGTATGCATATATTGACCGTAAGAAGAAATTGCCGGTAACAACTCTTTTGCGTGCAATAGGTTTTGAGACGGATAAGGATATCTTGCGTATATTCAATCTTGCAGAGGAAGTGAAGGTGAACAAGAGCAATCTGAAGAAACTTGTTGGCCGTAAGCTTGCTGCTCGTGTCTTGAAGTCATGGAATGAGGATTTTGTAGATGAAGATACAGGTGAAGTTGTTTCTATAGAACGTAATGAGGTTGTTATAGACCGCGAAACCGTTCTTGACGAAGATCGTATAGAGGATATTCTTGAGTCGGGAGTAGACAATATCCTTGTGCATCAGGAAGATGCGAACGTATCTGACTTCTCTATAATATTCAATACTCTTCAGAAAGACCCGAGCAACTCTGAAAAGGAAGCTGTAATATATATATATCGTCAGCTGCGTAATGCAGACCCTGCTGACGATGCAAGTGCTCGTGAGGTTATCAACAATCTTTTCTTCTCGGAGAAGCGTTATGACCTTGGCGATGTCGGTAGATATAGAATAAACAAGAAGCTGAATCTCAATACTGATTCTGATGTAAGAGTGCTTACAAAAGAGGATATAATTGAGATTATCAAATATCTTGTGGAATTGGCGAACTCAAAGGCTGTCGTGGATGATATCGACCATTTGAGTAATCGTCGTGTGCGTACTGTGGGCGAACAGCTGTCGAATCAGTTTGCAATTGGTTTGGCGCGTATGAACCGTACAATACGTGAACGCATGAATGTACGTGACAACGAAGTATTTACTCCTACGGATTTGATAAACGCGAAGACTATATCGTCTGTTATCAATTCATTCTTTGGCACAAATGCTTTGTCGCAGTTTATGGACCAGACAAATCCGCTGGCCGAGGTCACTCACAAACGTCGTTTGTCTGCGCTGGGACCTGGAGGACTTTCTCGTGAGCGTGCAGGATTTGAGGTTCGAGATGTACATTATACCCACTATGGACGTCTTTGTCCGATTGAGTCTCCTGAAGGACCAAATATCGGTCTTATCTCTTCTCTTTGTGTTTATGCGAAAATCAATGATCTTGGATTCATTGAGACACCATACCGTAAGGTCAATGATGGTGTTGTTGATATAGACAATGACCATATTGTTTATCTGACGGCCGAGGAGGAAGAGGCGAAAATCATAGGACAGGGCAATGCTCCATTGGGTGATGACGGACATTTCATACGTAAAGTGGTCAAGTGCCGTCAGGACGCAGATTATCCGGTTGTTCCACCTGCTCAGGTTGATTATATGGATGTGGCTCCTCAGCAGATTGCTTCTATAGCGGCATCTCTTATTCCTTTCTTGGAACATGATGATGCTCACCGTGCACTCATGGGATCGAACATGATGCGTCAGGCAGTTCCTCTTCTTCGTACGGAAGCGCCAATTGTCGGTACCGGTATAGAAAAGCAGGTTTGTGAAAATTCACGTACTATGATAACTGCGGAAGGAGATGGAGTCATAGATTATGTGGATGCTACTACGATCCGTATCCTGTATGATCGTACGGAAGATGAAGAATTTGTAAGTTTTGAGCCGGCTCTTAAAGAATACAAGATTCCGAAGTTCCGTCGTACCAACCAAAATATGACCATCGACCTTCGTCCTATTTGCGATCGTGGACAGAAAGTCAAGAAGGGGGATATTCTAACTGAGGGTTATGCTACTGCAGATGGTGAACTTGCATTGGGACGCAATCTTCTTGTTGCATATATGCCTTGGAAAGGATATAATTATGAGGACGCTATCGTATTGAATGAAAGAGTTGTGCGTGAAGACCTTCTGACTTCTGTACATGTGGATGAGTTCTCACTTGAGGTTCGCGAAACGAAGCGTGGTGTGGAAGAGCTTACTTCTGATATACCAAATGTGAGTGAGGAAGCAACCAAGGATCTTGATGAAAACGGTATTGTCCGTGTGGGTGCGCGTATAGAACCGGGAGATATACTTATAGGAAAGATTACTCCGAAGGGAGAATCAGATCCGTCTCCTGAGGAAAAACTTCTTCGCGCCATATTCGGTGACAAGGCTGGAGATGTCAAGGATGCATCTTTGAAGGCTACTCCGTCATTGAGTGGTGTAATCATAGATAAAAAATTGTTCTCTAAGGCAATTAAATCTCGTGTTTCCAAGAATGCAGACAAACAGCTTCTTCCTAAGTATGACGCTGAATTTGAAGATAAGATCAACGATTTGCGCTCCATACTCATAGACAAGCTTCTTATTCTTACGGAAGGAAAGCTTTCTAAGGGGGTGAAAGACTATATTGGAGCTGATGTGATACCTGTAGGTGCAAGATTTATTGCCGGAGCTCTTGATAATATTGATTATACGGCTGTACAGCTGAGCAATTGGACGGATGACGAGTATACCAATAATATGATACGCGACCTTGTCATAAATTATTTGAAACAGTACAAACTGCTTGATGCTGAGCTGAAGCGCAAAAAGTATGCTCTTACAATTGGCGACGAGCTTCCTTCCGGTATAATTCAAATGGCGAAGGTGTATATTGCCAAAAAACGTAAGATTGGTGTCGGAGATAAAATGGCAGGTCGCCATGGAAACAAGGGTATCGTTTCGAAGATTGTTCGTCAGGAGGATATGCCGTTCCTTGAAGATGGAACGCCGGTTGACATTGTGTTGAACCCACTGGGTGTGCCTTCACGAATGAACATCGGACAGATTTTCGAGACTGTTCTTGGTGCTGCAGGAAAGAAATTAGGTGTCAAGTTTGCGACTCCTATTTTCGATGGCGCACATTTGGAGGATCTCTGTGAATGGACTGATAAGGCCGGTCTCCCTCGCTATGGACGTACATATCTTTACAACGGAGAAACGGGATTACGCTTTGATCAGCCGGCAACAGTTGGTGTTACATACATGCTTAAACTTGGTCACATGGTTGAAGACAAGATGCATGCTCGTTCTATTGGTCCTTATTCGCTTATCACTCAGCAACCTCTTGGAGGTAAGGCGCAGTTTGGCGGACAGCGTTTCGGAGAGATGGAGGTTTGGGCGCTTGAAGCATTCGGCGCGTCTCATGTACTTCAGGAAATCCTTACAATCAAGTCAGATGATGTTGTCGGACGTTCAAAGGCTTATGAAGCCATTGTCAAGGGCGATCCTATGCCAACACCGGGCATTCCTGAATCTCTTAATGTGTTGCTCCACGAACTTCGCGGACTGGGCTTGAGTATAACTTTGGATTAACATTGTCTTCCACCATAAATCAATAAAAGATGGCTTTTAAGAAAGATTCTAAGATAAAAACAAATTTCACCAAGATTACCATTGGGCTTGCTTCTCCTGAAGAGATTCTTGAAAATTCTTTTGGTGAAGTCTTGAAACCTGAGACTATTAATTACAGGACGTATAAGCCTGAGCGTGATGGCCTTTTCTGTGAACGCATCTTCGGTCCTACGAAAGATTATGAATGCCATTGCGGAAAATACAAGCGTATCCGTTATAAAGGCATTGTCTGCGACCGTTGTGGTGTGGAAGTCACAGAGAAGAAGGTGCGTCGTGAACGTACAGGACATATAGCTTTGGTTGTTCCTGTTGCACATATATGGTATTTCCGTTCTTTGCCAAACAAGATTGGATACTTGCTTGGACTACCGACAAAGAAGCTGGATTCTATCATTTATTATGAAAGGTATGTGATTATTCAGGCTGGTATTGCTGAGAATGTAGAGAAGAATATAAAGGATTATGAACTTCTTTCAGAAGAGGAATATTATGATGTCATTGATAGCTTGCCTGCAGGAAACCAGCAGCTTGATGACGAAGACCCTAAGAAGTTCATAGCCATGATGGGTGCAGAAGCTATTGAATACATGTTGAAGCATGTCGATCTTGACAAGCTTTCGTATGAGCTTCGCGACCGCGCTAATCAGGATTCTTCACAGCAGCGTAAAGCTGAAGCGTTGAAGCGTCTTCAGGTTGTAGAGTCTTTCCGTGCCTCACGTGGAAAGAACAAGCCTGAGTGGATGATTATGCACAACATTCCAGTCACTCCTCCTGACCTTCGTCCTCTTGTTCCGCTTGACGGTGGACGTTTTGCCACTTCGGACCTGAATGACTTGTATCGTCGCGTGATTATACGTAACAACCGCTTGAAGCGTCTTATAGAGATTAAGGCACCGGAGGTTATTCTCAGAAATGAGAAACGTATGCTTCAGGAAGCTGTTGACAGTCTTTTCGATAATTCACGAAAGAGCAGTGCTGTCAAGTCTGAGTCCAACCGTCTGCTCAAGTCTCTTTCTGATTCTTTGAAGGGAAAACAGGGCCGTTTCCGTCAGAACCTTCTCGGTAAGCGTGTTGACTATTCTGCGCGTTCCGTTATCGTTGTAGGTCCTGAACTTCAGATGGGTGAATGTGGTCTTCCTAAATTGATGGCAGCCGAACTGTATAAGCCTTTCATTATCCGTAAGCTTATAGAGAGAGGTATTGTAAAGACTGTCAAATCTGCGAAGAAGATTGTCGATCGCCGTGATCCTATCATCTGGGATATTCTTGAGTATGTGATGAAGGGACATCCGGTACTTCTCAACCGTGCGCCGACACTTCACCGCCTTGGTATTCAGGCTTTCCAGCCTAAGATGATAGAAGGTAAGGCTATTCAGCTCCATCCGCTTGCTTGTACAGCCTTCAATGCTGACTTCGACGGTGACCAGATGGCTGTGCATTTGCCTCTTTCTAATGAGGCTGTTCTTGAAGCACAGCTTCTGATGCTCCAGTCACACAATATACTTTCTCCTGCGAGTGGTGAACCAATTACGGTTCCGTCTCAGGATATGGTCCTCGGACTTTACTATATTTCAAAAGTACGTCCGGGAGCGAAAGGAGAAGGACTGACATTCTATGGCCCGGAAGAAGCGATAATTGCTTACAATGAAGGTCGTGTTGAGGTGCATGCTCCTATCAAGTGTGTGGTGAATGATGTGGATGAGGAAGGCAATCTTTACAAACATCTTGTTGAAACTACAGTTGGCCGCATCATAATCAATGACATTGTGCCTGATGAAGTAGGCTTTATAAATGAAGTTATTGGTAAGAAAGCTCTGAAGAAAGTCATAACTAAAGTTATCAAGACTGTGGGTATGGCTCGTGCCTGCCATTTCCTTGATGGAATCAAGAACCTCGGTTACCGCAAGGCATACGAAGGTGGACTTTCTTTTGTGCTTGATGATATTATAATTCCAGAGGAAAAGACTCAGATTGTTCAGGATGGTCATGATGCTGTAGAACAGATTCAGCAGAATTATGCCTTTGGTCTTATCACAGATAAAGACCGTTACAGTCAGGTTATCGACACATGGACCAAGGTTAATGACAAACTGAAAAAGACTCTTATGAAGCAGATGACGGAAGCCGATCAGGGATTCAATGCGGTCTTTATGATGCTTGACTCCGGTGCCCGTGGCTCTGCTGACCAGATAGCACAGCTTGCCGGTATGCGTGGATTGATGGCAAAACCGCAGAAAGCTGGTGCTGATGGTGCCAACATCATCGAAAACCCGATCCTTTCCAACTTTAAGGAAGGTATGTCCGTGCTCGAGTATTTTATCTCAACTCACGGTGCGCGTAAAGGTCTTGCCGATACGGCCTTGAAGACAGCGGACGCAGGTTATCTTACACGTCGCCTTGTTGACGTTTCTCATGATGTTATTATTACAGAAGAAGATTGTGGAACTCTGAGAGGACTTATATGTACGGCTTTGAAGGATGGCGATCGTGTTGTCGCTTCACTTGCAGAGCGTATATTGGGACGTGTTTCTGTTCATGACATCGTAAACCCT
Source organism: uncultured Bacteroides sp. (assembly GCA_964554265.1). Lineage (GTDB taxonomy): Bacteria > Bacteroidota > Bacteroidia > Bacteroidales > Bacteroidaceae > RGIG8745. The sequence continues at coordinate 15,281 of CAZKOB010000063.1, forward strand.
GCTACAGGCGAGATAATTGTTGCGTCAGGCGAAGAGATTACAGAGCGCATTGCTGCAGAGATTGAAGCTGCTGGCATTGAAAGTGTTGAAATTCGTTCGGTACTTACTTGTGAATCAAGAAAGGGTGTTTGTATGAAGTGCTATGGACGTAATCTTGCCACAGCACGCATGGTACAGAAGGGAGAAGCTGTCGGTGTCATTGCTGCACAAGCTATTGGTGAGCCTGGTACACAGCTTACACTCCGTACATTCCATGCCGGTGGTGTTGCAGGTAATGCCGCAGCCAATGCACAGATTGTTTCAAAGAACAGATGTAAGCTTGATTTTGAGGAACTTCGTACAATTAACCGTCCGACAGAGGAGCATCCGGAAGGAATGGTTGTCGTTGGTCGACTTGCAGAACTTCGTTTCCTTGATATCAATACAGGCATTGCTCTCTCTACAGTGAATGTCCCTTATGGTTCAAACCTCTTCTTCAAGGATGGTGATATCGTTGAGAAAGATACAGTCATTGCTAACTGGGACCCATTCAATGCGGTTATCGTAACAGAGTTTGCCGGACAGGTTAAGTTTGAAGGGGTCAAGGAAGGTGTGACATATCGTGTGGAACAAGACGATACAACCGGTCTTCGTGACTTTATCGTTACTGAATCAAAAGACAAGGCTGTTGTTCCTATGTGCCATATTCTCAACGAGAACGGTGATTTGTTACGTACATATAACTTCCCTATCAACGGACATATTATTGTTGAGGACGGTCAGACGCTTGCAGCCGGTGATATCCTTATTAAGATACCTCGTGCTGTCAGCAAGGCCGGTGATATCACTGGTGGTCTTCCGCGAGTAACTGAACTTTTTGAGGCGCGTAACCCTTCAAATCCTGCTGTTGTAGCTGAGATTGATGGTGAAGTCACTATGGGTAAGGTTAAACGTGGTAACCGTGAGGTTATTCTTACTTCAAAGGTGGGCGATATCCGCAAGTATCTTATTCCGCTTTCAAAGCAGATTCTTGTACAGGAAAACGATTATGTGCGTGCAGGAACCCCTCTTTCGGACGGTGCGATAACTCCTGCTGATATCCTTGCAATTAAGGGTCCTACAGCTGTTCAGGAATATATTGTCAATCAGGTTCAGGACGTATATCGTTTGCAGGGTGTGTCCATCAATGACAAGCACTTTGAGATCATTGTGCGTCAGATGATGCGCAAAGTTCAGATAAACGAGCCTGGTGATACTCGCTTCCTTGAGGGAGGCATTGTGGACAAACTGGATTTTGCTGAAGAGAATGACCGCATTTGGGGCAAGAAAGTTGTCACTGATGCAGGAGATTCTGAAACAATGCAGGCCGGTATGATTGTTACGGCACGTAAGTTGAGAGATGAAAACTCTACATTGAAGCGTCGTGACCTTAAGCTTGTTCAGGCGCGTGATGCTGTTCCTGCCACATCTACTCAGATACTTCAGGGTATCACTCGTGCGGCTCTCGGAGCTTCAAGTTTCATGTCTGCTGCGTCATTCCAGGAAACAACCAAGGTGCTCAATGAGGCTGCAATCAGTGGAAAGAGCGATCCTCTTGAAGGTATGAAGGAGAATGTTATCTGCGGTCATCTGATTCCTGCCGGAACTGGTCTTCGTGAGTTTGAACGTATTGTAGTGGGCGCCAAGGACGAAATGCTTGAGGCGCAGCGCAAGAAGTTCAATCCGACAGAGGCATTTGCTTCATTTGATAAAGATTGATATTGCATTAAATATTGATAATGTAAAAGGGTTTGTCGCAATTTGAAGTGACCCTGAAAAGTTGGGCAAGTTAACATTATCTTGTAATGGAAAGCGACTGTCTAACAAGTCCTGTTTTAATGATTTTACCCCTGTCAGAATACGCTCTGGCAGGGGTATATTTGATGATTTAAAGCTGGTGGATTCACAGATTCCTCCGTCGCTTCGCACCACGCCCTCCGTCGCAAGCTCCCCAATTACTCCTATTCCGCAATTGCCCCTAACTTAGGGGAGGAGCCTGGTTACCTGTTCGGTGTAAATGATATCATATTAGTAACCAATATATTAACTCACTATTGGTTTTCCAACGAGCAAGGTAACTAAGCACCTCCCCTAAGTTAGGGAGGTGGCGCGAAGCGACGGAGGAGTCTGTGAATACATAAGCAAAAGCAACAGTCTTTCTCAAAAACTTTTCTTCTTTCTTTTTGATACTAAGACCACTTGTATCAGACGGAACTTTATTAACATAATTAAGACTCATTCACACTTGGTCAATCGTTGAATTTCTGAAGTTTTACAGATAAACAATTGATAATCAATAAAGTACTATTTCTATAAAAATGATGCAGTTTTAGGTGCAAAAGGTATAGGGAAGGATAAAATAGGATGTACTGATAATCAGTAAGTTATAAAAATTCTTGTCTGAGATTCCTGTTTTCCGCTGCCCAAACCCATCTTTGTTTTTCGTGGCATTGAAAATATGATTTCACTCTTTTTAAAAAATCAATTTTGTGCAGTATCAAATTTCAGCTCGAAAAACGGACATTCTCAATCTCGTTCACCTTGAAAATAAATTTTGTCCATCTTGAAAAATTTTTTAAAGTGCCTTTTAAACACGTTTTGTTCACCTTGAAAATTTATTTCCTGCGTACTCTTTTTTCAGGCAAGTCGCACGCGAATGTGAATAAATGTATCTTTCGAAAACGCAAATTATATTATTTTTACATTTTAGATTCAGGGCTTGAAAACAGCCTCAGAATCGCGCAAATGGAACTTCGGCCGGGTCTGGCCGATTTTATGCGATTCTGCAAGCCTTGAATTTTAACATTTCAAATTGTCAGAAAAAGCCCGTAATTTATCACAAATAGATGGTATATGACGGTATGGAGGTTCATGCCTGTATCTGCTTCGTTGCATTGGAAGTGAAGTGGAGAGGATACTGAAAATTGCAGACATTAAAATGGGCGTAGATAAAATATGGCTCTTGCACAAGCCGGCATGGCTATACAGATACAGTTTCTGCAAAACAAAGGGGTCATGAACAGGACAATATTCATGAAAAAACATCAAAGAAAAGCGAGAATCTTCAATGAGAATTTTGGAGTGACACGATGACGAAATCAGAAAAAAACATCCAAAAGTTTTGTGTCTAACTTTTGGAGTGCACTTCAAAGATAACGCGAGATGCCGAGTCGAGAAAATGCCATCTTTTTTCTCTTTTTCTATTTCTTCTCACAGCTTCCACCACCCGAAAACTATCACAAAAGGGGGTGAAAACTATCAAATGTCTGTTTTTCGGTCATTTAATGTCAGTTTTTGTACCGTTGTCTGTTTGGGTACATCCTAATTTTGCAGCAGATTCAAAACTCGAATCGAATTCCGGAGCAAGATGCAGATGACAGTCCGCTATTGCACAGAGCACTTCTCCGGACGGAGACGGAAAATAATTAATAACCTAATAAATGACAACGATTATGAGAACTGTAACCTCCATGACATCAACAGCAAACTTGTTTGAGCAGGAACTTCTTTGTGCACAAGACGACCTTCTTCGCTTCGCTTTCAAGCTCACTTCCGATCATGACGATGCATACGATCTTCTTCAGGAGACCTCTATGAAGGCCCTCGACAACCGAGAGAAGTACACTCAGGCCACTAATTTCAAGGGCTGGCTCTACACTATCATGCGTAACATATTCATTAATAACTATCGCAAGGTGATGCGTGACAACACGTTTGTCGACCGCACGGAGAATCTGTATCACCTCAATCTGACTGAGGATAGTGGCTTTGAGTCCACGGAAAAGGCCTACGACATAAAGGAGATACACCGTGCTGTTCATGCCCTTCCGAAAGAGTACCGCATTCCGTTTGCCATGCACATATCCGGATTCAAGTACAAGGAGATAGCGGAAAAGCTTAACCTGCCTATTGGCACAGTGAAGAGCCGCATCTTCTTCACCCGCCAGAAGTTGCAGAAGGAACTGAAGGATTTCAGATAGTCAGGCATAGGATGAGTGTCCTCAAAAAAATGAAAACGCATAATCTTGAACTCTTCAGATTTTTTATCGTGCTAAATGCAATTATGCAGATGAGATACATTTTACGGGTCAGTCCTAAAACCCTGTGGGTATGTTATGTTAATACGTGAAAATAAGCT
>CAZKOB010000064.1:0-19259 GCA_964554265.1 uncultured Bacteroides sp.
AGAGCAGAACCTTGAATTTTTCTACTTTCATACGCTTATATTTTTAAGTGCAAATTTACTTGCCATATAAGCGTTCCTTGATATGCAAAACACTGTGTATGAGTGCAAACAAAACGGTGAGGACTTCTTTTCATTGCCGACCGTTACCTATTTTCGTTTCGGTAACTGAATGGCTAACGGTTTGGTAACTGAACAACCTCAATATTCCGTTATAGTTTGCTTTTTCTCAACTTGGCAAAATACTGAAATATTGCTTATTCCTAACGGTTTACGTTTTATCTTCACCTATTCGCCTTTCCTTGCTTTGCCTATTCTGTTGCACGTTGCGAGACATACATTTGCTGTACTTGCCTTGAATGACGGTATGCAGATGTCGGTTGTCAGTCGATTGTTAGGTCACGCATCTACTGGCGTAACTGAAAAGGTGTATGCAAAGTATCTTCCCGAGACTCTGGAAGAGGAGGTTAATCGACTTAATTTCGGGTTCTTGGCGAGTTGAAAAGTGGCTTGCACGTGACCAGCATTTGATTCGCATTGGTTCGCATACTGGTTCGCATTGATGCTAACTCACTGATATATGCGCATTTTTAGGTTCGCATATTTTACGCTAAAATGGGGTAAAACAAAGGTGACTAACATTTGAACGTCAGTCACCTTGTTTGATTTTCAATGAGTTATATCCGAAGAAAGTATCAATACTCATCTTCGTTGAAAAGAAAGTCCTCCTTTGAAGGATAATCAGGCCAAATTTCCTCTATAGATTCGTAGATGTCACCTTCGTCTTCAATTTCCTGAAGATTTTCAATAACTTCAAGAGGGGCCCCTGAGCGAGTTGCGTAATCTATAAGTTCGTCCTTAGTTGCTGGCCAAGGCGCATCTTCCAACTTGGAAGCCAATTCCAATGTCCAATACATATTTGTGTCTCCTATATTTTTAATTTAACTTTTTATTGCCTTGATTCTTGTAGATAACAGCTGACACATGTTTTTTGTTTTTCCACATCATGCCGGCAATAGTTCTCCATGTATTCTTATGGGGCGCAAAAATACCACTTTTATTTTTATTTGCAAGTTCTTTTCCATATTATTTCCTCTTGACCTGCGACAATATTGAGCTTTCTTGACAGAATGAACAGATAATCGGACAGTCGGTTGACGTATGCTGTTACATTCTCGTCTATTTCAACCGTTTTGCCAAGAGCAAGGATACACCGTTCGGCGCGTCGGCACACTGTGCGGCATACATGGCACACTGCTGCGCCTCGTGTGCCTCCCGGCAGAATGAACAACCGCAGAGGTGGCAGCTGGGCATCCATCTCGTCAATAGCGCGTTCCATTTCCTCGACCATTTCCGGTGTGACAATGCTTTGCCGGCGCAATTGAGTGTGTTCTGTGTCAGTGGCGAGATAAGAGCCTACCACAAAAAGTTTGCACTGTATATCTGTGAGGAAGGCTTTGTCTGTTTCGTCCCCGATGTATGTGATAAGCAGACCGATTTGGGAGTTGAGTTCATCCACAGTGCCGTATGCTTCAAGTCTTGCATGTGTCTTTTCCACTCTTTTGCCACCGACGAGACTGGTCATTCCTTTGTCTCCTGTTTTGGTGTAAACATTTGATTTCTTTGTCATGGTATCTGATTTTTTCTGTGGTCACAAATATACACATTCTTTGTTGGAGGGCAATCGTCTTTTGTGACGAAACATTCACAAAAGATAATTTTGTTTTGTGCGCTTGTTGTCGAATACGATCATTCCCCATTTGTAGAAGTCGAAAGTGATGATTGCGCGTTGGTCTGCGACTATTTTTCTCCAAAGACCGGCATGGTGCCGAATATTCTCCAAAATGATGACAGAGTCGTTGTCTGTATGTCCGACTGCCCAGTCGTAGATTGCTTCAGCCTGTTCCGTCTCACCGATATGGAGCAGGCCTATTTTCTTGTCATCGCAGAACAGAGACTGCAATGCGGCCAGTTCCTCGCCCATAAGAATTTTGCCTTTGAAGAAAGAGTTAAACAGAGCCGGAGGTTCATCGTTGGTGACAAGTGTGCACGGAGTGTCGGGATGGGGGGCTGCAAGATACAGAATGCCGGTGAAACCGGTATTGCTTACTTCCACGACAGACAACGGATGCATATAGTTGGCAATTCTGAAAAGCTGTTCGTCGTGTGCGGACTCGGCTTTGTTTCCGGTGTTCAAGTTTTTTCTTTGCCACATCAGTGTATCGAATGCATAATAGGCCAATGTCTCAAAGAAAACATCCCTTACGAGTTCATAAGCCCAGGGCGACTGTATGCCGAACCCTTTGCGGTGGACAGCTCTTGTTGCCCATGTCAGCAGTATGTTTGTAGTGTGCCTTTTCATCGTCTGCAATCCGTTTTGACACTGCAAAGATAGTAAGATTAAGGATGTGTTCTTAATTTTACAGACAGGAATGAGTCTGTCCTAAATGAATTTTAGGCGATTCCTGAACCTATGCGGAAAGAAAAGACTTAATTGCCTGCGAAACGTCAACAGCCCATACAGGATAGCCAATAAATACCGTCCCGTATTCTGTCATATTCTCGATTTTAGACTTTAACAAGGGAAGTGTCTCGGCGACTTGTTCGGCATGGTTCAAGTCACGGACATCGTCAAACGAAATAGGATATATGCAATGAGTGTTTTACTATTTCCGGGAGTTACTAATCATAAATGATAAAAAACATTCCTTACGCATTCGTGTATCTTATTTAATTGATTTCCTTTTGCAAAGGTACGGGAATGGCTACTGTCAGGCTTTGTTATAAAGGTCAATTTAATTTGCTGTAAGGCTCAAAAGCAAATTCTTGCCATTTGTTCCCTTTTTCCATCGGTTCTTGCAGAAGGTCAAACATATCCATCTGACATTTTCCTGCAAAATCGAACAAAGTGGGAATGTAACGCTCATCAGTATTCAGCAAGGCATAAACATCCTCCACCATTTTCAAACGTAACATTTTATCGGGGATTTCCTGATTGCCTTGTATGTACGGAAGCCATGATTGGAACAGGCCTCTCGTTTCAGCAGTTGATATATACCTTGTTTGCCGGTCCGGCTGTCACGCCGCAACAAAGCTGACGTCCTTATAAACCGGCTTGGTCATCCCCACCCTCACACCATCTGCCTTGTCATAAATTACGGGCTTTTTCTGACAATCTGAAATGTTAAAAATCAAGTCTCGCAGAATCGCATAAAATCGTCCAGACCTTGCCGAAGTTCCATTTGTGCGATTATAGGGCCGTTTTCCGGCCTTGAATTTCAAATGTAAAAATAATATAATTTATATTTCAAAAAATATACATTTATTCACATTCGTGTGTGTATTTCCTGAAAAAAGAGTACGCTGAAAAAAATTTTTCAAGGTGAACCCAATTTGTTTAAAAGGCACTTTAAAAACATTTTCAAGGTGAACGAAATTTATTTTCAAGGTGAACGAGCTTGAGGAAGTGCGTTTTTCGGGCTGAAATCCGGTATTGTCCAAATGGATTTCTTAAAAAAAACGAAATCGGATTTTTCAATGCCACGAAAAATAAAGATGGGTTTTGGTGGCGGAAAACAGGAATATCAGAAAAGAAATTTTACAACTCACTGATTATCAGCATATCCTATTTCAGTTCCTATCTATACTCCCTGCACCTGAAACCGCATCGTTCATATTAAAATAGTATTTTATTGATTATCAGCTACTTATCGATAAAACTTCAAAAAATTCAGCGATCGATAAAGTGCAAATGAATCTTAATTGTGTTAAAAAGATCCCGTCCGCGATAGGTGGGCTTAGTGTCAAAAAGAAAGAAGAAATGCCTTTGAGGTAGGCAGAATGTCCACCGGCAAAAACAATTTGCTTTACCTTAACTTGTCCTGACTTTGTCATTGCGTACTCTGACGTAACTTAAACAGATCACTTGACTTTTTACATAGTCCGCCCCTACGATGCCATATTCGTCCGCTTTTTGTACTACATGGAATGATTCCTTGCCTACCGGGGCACCTGTATAAGCCGAACTCTCTTCGGTGTTTACAGCCGGGCACTCCAGTTCCGCTGTCACTCGTCCTGACAGTTTGGAACAAGGTCACGACCCGGTCAACCGTTTCCGCGATGACGCGCTGGCAAGTTTTCTTGTCGGGATACTAGCTGCGGTTGTAGGGATTCACATCATGGTTGATGGTGATGAGGTTGCATTTCGGGCCGATAAACACACCTTCACCGATGGTGATTCCTCCACGCCCGAAAAAGGTGCAGCACTGCTGTATGAAGCATCCTTTGCCTATGGTTACGGGGTTGCCGTAATCAATATAAAAAGGAGGAAGCACGGTCGTGCTTTCATCGAGCGGTTTACCGAGGATACGCTTCAGATACTCATGCACTTCGGCAGGCGTCCTGTAACCGGTGTTCATTTCGGTCGCAGTCTCATGGTGTCGAAAATGTCCGCAATCAGTTCGTCATATCCCTGATCATTGGGTGACACCATTTCTCCGTTCAGGTCTCTTTCAAAAATAGACTGCAAACCGAGTGCAGAGCCAAACTCGTTTGAACTATGCCGAAGTGCAGCGTCTATGTAGATTGAAAATCTAAAATATCGTTCATACCATTATTTTTTTTATTCTGATGCAAAGGTAAATATAGAAGCAAGGAGGAGTTCCGACAGGCTATCAAACGATTCTTCGATAATATTGGAACCTTCAAGGAGGAGTTGGAGGCACTTCTAACTCTTAATTTCAGATTAGTTAATTCTCAAACCATTTTTTTTGACTATAAAAATCCGAATTGTCTCAGAATTAAAAGAAAGGCTGAATTGCCTTTCATATAAGGAAAAAGCAAATTATTCATCCTTCCGACATAAAATATCGTGGGTTTTATCTACCTTTGCCACATGGAAGAAATGGTAACCATTCCATCTTTTCCACCAAATTGTTTCAACAGATTGTCAAACTACAAAATAATGGAATCATGAAAAAATATTACAACCTGATGCTTGCTACTGTTATTTCTGTTGTAACGATGGGAATACTTGCATCTTGTGTCGATGAAGATGTAGAACAAGCAATAGTTCTGTCCGGACAATGGAGAGGGGACTTCGGCATGTACTATTATTACGAATACAGAGGAATGGTTTATCGTTTTGACTCTTATGACACGGATATAGTCTTTTACCCGGACTATGACTATGCCACACATGGATATGGCAAACAGGTTGATTTCTACAGGGAAGGCCCTTACACCTACCAATACTATTATTTCGACTGGTCTGTCCGTGACGGTGTGATATATCTCAACTATCCATACGATCAAGATCTCAACACGTCAATTTACGATTATCGTATGACCAACGATTTCATAACAGGATATTTCGGCGACTCAAACAGCCGATTTACTCTCAACAAAATCACAGACTACTACAATTGGAACGAATATAACGGTAATTACGGACATGGAGGTTTGGTCAGCGGATGGGGATGGGACAGCTATGGATATTATTCGAAGCCTCGTGGCATCAAATCTATGCCGGAAAGCTGTCTGGAAGACGGATGTGTTATAAGCCGCGGAAACCGTTTCTCTGAAAATCCATAAAAAACATCGGTACAAGAATGAAAATCCGCATAAGGAAGGGGCTACTCCTTTTTATGCGGATTTCTTATAGTTGTTCTTATAACCCCAAATGTACCTGAATGCATCTAAAGTATATTTTTTCAAGAAAAAAGCGCTGTTTTTGTTTGTATGTAACAAAAAAAATGCCTACCTTTGCACTCGCTAACGGAAAAGGAAAACACGGCGGGATAGCTCAGCTGGTTAGAGCGCATGATTCATAATCATGAGGTCCCCGGTTCAATCCCGGGTCCCGCTACCAAAGCAAACAAAGAAGACTGCACATTCGCGGTCTTTTTTTATCTCTACCAACACGAATTTTGAATGGGTCAGTAGATATTTCGGAGGCTGTCAGAAAAGTGGGACTTTTCTGACAGCCCCAGAATTTTAACAGACTATAAAAAAAAGAAAAAGAGGAAAATCCCATAGGATATTCCTCTTACGTCAATTCGTGCGCCTGACAGGACTCGAACCTGCACGTCGCAAAACACCAGATCCTAAGTCTGGCGCGTCTACCAATTTCGCCACAGGCGCATTTTCTGTTGCAAAGATATACATTTTTCCTTACACACGCAAAGAAAGATTACGATTTTTCTTGCAAGATAGCACGAGCCACCTCAATAAGCGTATCGCGCCGACGAAACAAATCCTCTTCAGTCATAACGACAAGCGTGTCAGGAGCTATACCAAATTCCGTATGCTGCATATCCGAGTCATAATATACCACAGCCGAATAACGCAGACTCCACCCATGCGGTATCTCTTGTGTAAAAGGCATCCCTGAACCACCTCCCGTATTGTCGCCCAACAGCGTTACGTTCGGAAACGTATGCATACACTTCACAAAATCATTCGTTGCAGAATAACAGCGACGATTGGTAAGAACCACTACCGGCTTCTGCCAGCGTATGCCGTCGGAAGGTTCGATATATTCCGGTTCCGGCGTAGAAAAATCATTCCGACCCTTGCCCGTCTTATGACAAACATATCCAATCAATTTTTTTTCGTTGGTAAACCGTGCCGCAAATTTGTGTGCCGTGGTCAGTTCTCCTCCTCCATTGTTACGCACATCCACTATAAGTCCGTTACACAAAGCAAGTTCATCGAGCATATAGGAAAGATTTCCGTCACCGATTCCATCAGAAAAGCTCTCACAACGCACATACCCGATATTGTCTTCAAGAATCCTGTATTTCAGTCCGGAAGCGATGTTATAGTCGGTCCCGAGGTACGAGCGCGCCACTGTCTCATCATAATTTTCCGGAAAATTCTCATAATAGCTCCAATTGCGTCCTATATCAAAAGCAGCACTGAGATTGACATGTCCGTCTTTCAGTTCGGCCAGCATCTGGCAAAGCACCTCAAAAAGTTGCCGTTCGTTCATGCCGTCCGTAATCTTTCCACGATACCGCTCATGCACCTCATCCCAGTCTACCCCAAGCGTCTGCCGTTTGTAATCAAAAAAACAGTAATGTTCATCCATCAGTTTCCACAGAGCCTCAAAATTATTTTCCGGTGTATCCGCCACAGGATATTCCTCGCCGATACAAGAACCAAACATGAGTCCTGAAACAACGACACAGACAGCCGTCATCAGACGTGCCACCGCTCTGCCACACAATGTATTTAGTTGTTTTTTCATAATCTTCTGAAGCGTTTGACAAAACCTATCATGAAAGAGTGCGAATAAGAATGGTAACGGAGTTCATTGAACGAAGCTTGGTTGAACTGTCCCGAATAGCCGACACGAAGCAGCGCGACAGAATTGCCCAACGGTATATCAGCTGTCAGCAGATGGCGCATGGACGGCATATTCCCCGGATAAACCAACACTGCGTTGTGGTCGTAGTTGCCAAGCGAAAATATCTCGTAATACGACTGTCCATAGTTGGGAGAGAATGCCACTCCCACAAACGGCATATTCAACTGATAGCGCAAAACGACAGACGAATGAGCCGCTATACGCAGCACATAAATGGCTGAGGCCGACAAATCGATGGTCACATCGACTTTAGCCTGCGCCGGATTGTTGCCATTACGTGTGTTGTACACCGCACCTGCATAGCCCGAAGCCAGCATACCGGTGCGGAAACAGAACCCTGAAACAGGCATGAAATTATAGTGCCATCCCATAGAATATCGTATGCCGCCAGCCCATTCTTTGGCCGTTCCGGTCCTGTTCTCAAGATGCGAAGCGTTCAACTCTATAAGGCTCTGGTTGGAAATCCTGCCATGCCAAAGCCTTGTCATGCGTTCCGTCTCGCGCACCACACGCAGCTCCGGACCAGTATAATTATAAGGCGAAAGGTATGTGTCGAGCACATTCGCCATGCCGACTCCCACCATTGTAGAATGGACCGCCACACAAGGATTCAGCGGACATACCGGTGCCGCTCCGCAATGTCCCAACAGACTCTCCCACCGTCCGTCCGCACCTTCCGGCAGACTACATTCCGCCATCACAGTGTCTGCATCAACCAGCACTTCTTGTGCAATCATACAGATGTGGACCGAAGACAGTGCAAACACAGCCATCAGTCCACGTCTGATATAAACAAACAGTCCACCCATGTGTCCCGACATTTCAATTAGAATAATTTCAACTGCCCTGTTATTTCATCACGAATATCACTTTCGCTCTTTCCTGCATCAGGATCTTCTACTTCCGGAAAGTTTTCAGGTTCCGTATCATCGTCACCGTCATCGTCATCGGATTCAGGAAAACGCACAGGTTCAAGTTCTGTCACACTGTCAAGCGCAAACAGAGTCAGTCGCTTTCCTTTTGCCTTGAATCCCTTTACAGCAATAAACTGCTCTGCATCCACTTCCACCGGTCCGCGGAACGTGTCCGGCTCGGCAAAGGAGAGTTCAAGACGAGGATAAGGGGTATCTGTCAGCAGGATAAGGCGCGAAGCTGTATTCTCGCCGAGATAGTTCTGCTTTCTTGCCGTAGCCTCCATCAAGAAACGCTTGATATACGGCAATTTCTGATTGTCTGCATCATAGAGCACAGCCGTCCATACTTTCCCGGGCTTAAATTTCTCTATGCGCATGATGTTCTGCTCATAATGATTGTTCGCATCGAAGTTAGTAATGTAAAAATCACCATTGTCAAGCACGACAAGAATGTAGTCGTTGTTCTGGAATTCACCGAGAAACTCACCATGATCGTCGTAGTTCAGTCGATTGACATCATGGTCAAACCACACCTTGCGTCCGCCGAGGGTAGAACCTCCGTGCTGCTTCAAGCCGATGCGGAAGATATCGTTCTTTGCCAGAATATTACCGCGCGAAGTACGTCCCTTTATGACAATCTCGCTGAAATCCCTCTCAAATATGAGCCGTTTTATCTTTTCATGAGGTTTCAGCGTAATCTTTATCACCTCCGCCTCACCGTTGGCATTTGCCGTAAAATAGATTACACGCGACTTAGGTGTACCCTGCGTCAGGTCATATTCATGATCCCTCGCCACAGTAGTAACATTAAAACGCTTGATATAGCTTATGCCGGACGCACCATCCTTGTAGCATACATTGTAGATGGTACGCGTATCGTTCTTCTTGAACACAGCAATATGGATAATCTCCGCCTTGCGCTTCTCGAGCTTGCAGCGCTCATTCTCTCCCACAAAGGTTTTCTCGCTCACGCGGATAATCTTGTATGTTCCGTCACGATAGAAGATGATGACATCGTCTATATCCGAGCAGTTACATACAAACTCGTCCTTCTTCAGTGAGGTCCCAATAAATCCTTCCGCCCTGTTGATATAAAGCTTCTGGTTTGCCTCCACCACCTTCGTCGCCTCAATCGTGTCGAACGAACGGATTTCCGTAAGACGAGGATGCGCCACACCATATTTGTTCTTCAGATAACGGAACCATTCGGCAGTCACCTCCACAAGATTCGCCAAATCGCGGTCAATTTCCTCGATTTCAGCTTTCATGCGCGCAATCTGTTCATCGGCCTTGTCCTTGTTGAACTTCAGTATTCTCTGCATCTTTATCTCCATCAGATGCAAGATGTCCTCCTTCGTCACTTCACGAACGAACTGCGGATAGAACGGAGTAAGCCGCTCGTCGACATATTCGCACGCCGCATCCATCGACTTCGCATTCTCAAATTCCCGTCCCTTGTATATGCGTTCTTCTATGAAAATCTTCTCCAACGAAGCGAAATGGAGCTGCTCAAGCACTTCCGCCCGGCGAATCTCCAATTCCCGACGAATGAGGTTTTTCGTATTGTCGACAGATTTCCGCAGCACATCACTCACTGCCAGAAACTTCGGCATGCGGTCGTCAATCACGCAGCAGTTCGGCGAGATGCTGATTTCGCAATCCGTAAAAGCATACAGCGCATCAAGCGTCTTGTCAGAGGAGACACCGGGAGCAAGATGCACCACAATCTCTACCTCGGCCGCTGTATTGTCGTCCACCTTCCTCGCCTTTATCTTGCCCTTCTCAATGGCCTTAAGAATGGAGTCTATAAGTGTCGTAGCCGTCTTGCCATACGGTATCTCGCGGATGACAAGCGTCTTGCTGTCAAGCTTTTCTATCTTCGCACGTACTCTGACCGACCCACCTCTCTGGCCATCGTTGTACTTCAGCACATCAATGAATCCTCCTGTCTGAAAATCAGGATATAGCCTAAAATCTTCTCCGTGAAGGTAGCTTATGGCGGCATCGCAAAGCTCGTTGAAATTATGCGGCAGTATCTTCGATGAAAGACCAACGGCAATGCCTTCCACTCCTTGCGCCAACAAGAGAGGGAACTTCACAGGCAGCGCCACCGGCTCGCGGTTGCGTCCATCGTACGACAGTTTCCATTCTGTAGTCTTGGGGTTGAAAAGCACGTCAAGAGCGAACTTCGACAATCTCGCTTCTATATATCGCCCTGCCGCAGCATCATCCCCAGTGAGAATGTTGCCCCAGTTTCCCTGACAGTCGATCAGCAGTTCTTTCTGTCCGAGCTGTACAAGCGCATCCTTTATAGAAGCGTCTCCATGAGGATGAAACTGCATCGTATGCCCGACAATGTTCGCCACTTTGTTATATCTGCCGTCATCCATCCTCTTCATGGAATGCAGGATTCGCCGCTGCACAGGCTTAAGTCCGTCGATGACATGCGGAACAGCGCGTTCCAGAATCACATAGCTGGCATAATCGAGAAACCAGTTCTGATACATGCCACTGAGATGATGTGTTATTCCGTCCTTCATGGTTGTCGGATCATAGTCGCTATGAGGAGCCATAGCATCCACACTCTTGTCGTTCGTTTCGTCACTCATATAATTTGTTATCGCTCTTTTGGTCTTTCATTGCCAGTGCCCAACAAAGCACTATGCCGATGCAACCGTTCATTTCTATAGACTTTTCCCTATCGGTTCAACGCATTCTTCCGACACCAATGGAAGCCATACTACATAAAAAAGCGAAGCCGTACACGACCTTCCGGTTATGAATATTCATGCTCCCTTTTCAGAAAAACATTCGTAAGAAAGAACTGTTACATGCCGACAAATTTAGACAAAAATCGCGAGATTTTTACACAGACTGAATAAAAAGAGTCCGGCACGACTCAAAAAACAAAAATAAAAGGGAGAATAATCCCATTTGTTGATTTTTCCTGCAATCTATTGTTTCATCGGTATCTTTCCCTCGCTGCCGGATGCGGCAGCATTAAGCCAAGCCGATGGACAGGAAATGTTTGGGACAGATGCTGTCAACGAAACTTACAAACATGCTTTCCCGCATCTCGTGACAGGCTTCATCCGTCAGGTCTGTTTTGCTGTTGCACCGCACCTGACATCCATCGTTTTGGGGTTTTGAACGGTATTCGGATTCCGGTCCAAGCCTGTTTGTTTCTGTAGAACATTGAAAATCTTCGTGTTACCGCCTGTAAAAAGTTCATTTTGCCCCACTGAGAAGTTGTTTTCACCGCACTGTTTTCTTGAATCAGCACTGCTGATTATAAAATCAGCAGTGTAAATTGTATAATCAACAGTGCGGTTTTTATAATCAGCAGTGCTGATTCAAGAAAACAGTGCGGTGAATTCGATTTCTCAAAAGGGTAATTTTGTATTTCCGGTGCGGCAATTCCTAAAAAGCAGCCTTTTGTACAGAAGAATTTGCTACGAGGACCGAAACGGCCGCCTGTATATAATAAAGGGTTGCTATAGGAAAAGCAAAGGCGGGAGGTGTACAAAGATACTTGTGTATCAGGCGAAGGATTCACAGACTTCTGCCGGTAAAGATATGTACGCTTTCCGGCTGAAAATATTTGCTGTTGAGAAAAACAGCATTGTCGCCAATAACATTGTCATCTTCATTTTTCAGTACACTTATCGATTGCGTCAATTAAAACATAGGTATTATACATGGAATGAAAACCGCTATATGGAGCGGACAGACTTCCTTTTTGCACAGCTTCCACAAAGAACTTTATCTCATCAAAATATCCCTGAGTGTATATTTGATTATTGACGGTTGTCGGCACGGAGTTGTTTCGGGAGAAAAGAATCTCTGTTATAGCACTTCTCCGCATCACCTTTTCCAATGGAATGCCAAAGACTTGCCCCTGCTTGGGTGTAAATGTCAATGTTTCCATCCTGACCAACTCGTATATGCCTCTTTCGGTATTGACAGTCAGTGTCTCGTTGGCATTCTGCCAGGAACAGGCGGTAGACAGTTCCAATATCCCCGTTACGGCTTCATGTCTTAATGCCAGCAATAGAGTTACTCCGTTTTTTCCCTGAATATACTCACAACTGCGAATTTCCGCCTTGCCGAAGAGACAGCACACATAGTCAAGCGGATGGATGAACAGGTCTGTCAAGGGATTTCCTTCCGGATAGCCGCCTGTCAGATACCTCATGTTGTAGGTAAGCAATGTTTCTTTCTTTAGTCGTTTGGCCAGGATTTTAGTTGCCGGAGCATAGCGTTTCTGCATACCTGCCATAACGAAGCTTTGCTCCAAATCCATGAGCTGTTTCAACTCGGCCAAGGATAAGCAGGGAGGCTTCTCTATAAAGAGAGCTTTTCCGCTTGCCAGAACCTGTCGGGCCATCTCAAAATGTGCATTTGGAGAAACAGAAACAAAAACACCTTTTATCTCTCGGTCGGAAAGCATATCTTCAAAAGATGTCGTCGCTTGCACATTTTTCCATTTACGCATTATTAACGGAATCTTGTCTGCTGATTTGCAACAAATGTACTTCAATTCAACACGGAGATAATCTAAAACCGGATAAAGATTGCTTATACTATGGTTGCCTAATCCTACAAACGCATACTTATCAGTATAAATGCTTTGAAGCCAATTCATACTGCGAATAAAATTATATCGTTCTATGATTTTGTTCAATGCTCCCATATATGTTATCGTCTGTATTTGTAATTTTTCAAATATTGCTTATATGTAATATTCCTATTCTTTTTCCATGAATATTTTCCGTAGAACATTTCAATCAACTTTTTGGGCCACATCCTTTCAAGATTGCGAATCAGGATTATGTCGTATTTCCTATGGAAGTTTATCCAGCATCTGTTGCATTGACGGGAATACCGGCATTGCAACTCAGTGGATTTCTCTGCATTGAATATTTCGTCCAACGATTGCTCATGAATGTTGCCCAACACGACACTCAAGTTTTGGCACAACGGCACATTGCCATTGGAGTGGATTACCAGTTCACCGAATATACTGTGACAGCGCAATCGCAGATTCCCCTTACGCCATTCGTTATAGAGGGCTACAAAATCGTAATTTTCATCCGTATCATGGATGTTTGCAGGTATTTTTTCCATGTAGTTCTCCATGTCCACAGCCAACAAATCCGCAGTGGTGTCAAAGAAATCCATCGTGCCGTAGACACCTATTCTGATGTCTATGCCATATCGCTTTGCCACATCTATTACATATTCCATATCTTTGAAAGAGTTCCAGGGGGACAGACAAAACATCAGCGATATGGGCACCTCGTCTTTCAAGGTCTCCACCACCTCGATTACTTTATCGTAGCCATTGCAGCCCCGCATGTGTTGATAGGTTTCCTTGTTCCCGTCGAGCGATACATACAGGTGTTTCGGGCGGTAAGTCCTCACGGCATGGACTACTTTCCCGGGGGCAAGGCAGTTGGACAACAGCGTATAGCAGGGATGGTTCTCCTTCAACCATTCCATGATGCTACCGGCTTCCGGATGAAGCAGAAACTCTCCACCTTCCAAACCTATAACAGTGTTCTTTGTCACACATCTGCTCTTCACTATAGCCTTTACGTCTTCCAATGAAAGATGTTCTTCCGGCTTTTTCCAGATAGAACAATGCTTGCAGCGTGACTGACACTGTGTGGTTGCATAAATCATCAATTGACTTAGCTTCTTGTGATGAGGCCGCAGTGTATTGTTCACCAACAGCAACCCGTTATATAAATAATCTTTTACTTCGTACATTCTAATCGGATCTTTTGCTCTACATTGATATAGTACAATATTCATCCGAAAGACTGCACGAAGAAAAAGCCATCAGGAAAAAAGAGGACTCAGGATATGGATGCATTTCACCCCTCCCGACTTCGTTGAAGAACATGTCAATGTTTATAAGTAATCAAATATCAATAGATTATAATCTAATATTTGCGGTTTTGGATGACACGCGAGAATCGCTTCAAAAGTTAAATCAGTTGTTCTTTTGCCGGTGTATTCATAGACTCCTCTTATAATTCTTATAGTTGTAAGCTGGTGTTTTTAACTGTGAAAACAACTGCAAAGACTGCTGACCATTTAAGTGACATTTCTTCTTCCTTTTTGACACTAAGTCCACCCATTGCAAACGGAACTTTATTAACACAATTAAGATTCATTTACATTTAACCAATTGCCAAATTTTTGAAGTTTTATTGACAAGCAATTGATAATCAGAAAAATACTATTTTGGCAAAACTATGCAGTTTCAGGTGCAAGAAGTAGAAGTAGAAGCTAAAATAGGATATACTGATAATCAGTAAGTTATAAAATTTCTTGTCTAAGACACTTGTTTTTCGCCGCCAAAATCCATCTGTGTTTTTCGTGGTATTGAAAAATCCGATTTTATTTTTTTAAGAATCAATTTTGTGCAACACCGGATTTCAGCCCGAAAAACGCACCTTCTCAAACTCGTTCACCTTGAAAATAAATTTCGTTCACCTTGAAATTTTTTTTGCAAGGCACTTTAAAACCATTTTCAGGGTGAACGAAATTTATTTCCAGCGTACTCTTTTTTCAGGCGAGGCGCGCGCAAATGTGAATAAATGTATCTTTTCAGAGGCAAAATTGTATTATTTTTACATTTGTGATTCAAGGCCTGAAAACAGCCTTAGAATCGTACAAATGGAACTTCGTAAGATTCCGGCCGATTTTATGCGATTCTGCGAGCCTTGATTTTTAACATTTCAGATTGTCACAAAAAGTCCGAAAATTATGACAATCAGATAGTGCGACATGGGGATAACCGAGTTGGTTTATGAGGACATCAGGGTCCATGAAAAGACATCAGAGAAAGCGCGAGAATCTTCGATGGGAATGTTTTGGTGACACGATGACGAAGTCAGGAAAAAGACAGAACGGCCCGAAAGTTCAAGCAACAGGAGGGAAAATGATGACAAAGCGCGTCAGTCCGTCGGGACAGGTGCGAAGCGAGAAACTGCATCCATGTCCGGTCAGCACTTCGCGTATCAGCACCAAACCTATGCCTTGCCCATTCGGTTTGGTCGAGAAGAAAGGACTGAAAAGTTTCGCCTCCGCTTCACGGCTTATTCCGGCACCATTGTCCGCCACCTCAATCGTGGCAGGAGATGCAGAAGTAGTAATCACGACGTTGCCGCCACACCCGATGCTCTCCGCCGCATTCTTGATGATATTGACAAGCACCTGCTCAAACAGTTCCGTGTCGATATCCGCCCACGGTGTATCCTCACACAAGTCAAGCTGCAAAGATATGTTCCGTTCGTTACATATATTCTCCATAAACAATTTGCAGGAAGCGACACAGTCATTCAAGTCATAACGCTGGAGCTGAGGTTCGGGCAATTTCACCACATCGGCAAAACGTGTGATAAAACGACTCATGCCATAGCAGCGGTCGATGCACACCTGAAACAAAGCCGTACTATCGCCACCGCAAGGCTCCCCTTCCGCAGCCATGTCCTTCATCATCTCCAATGTAGATGTGATTCCGGCCACAGTGTTGTTCACTTCATGAGCTATCATCCGTATGACCTTCTCGTATGCCTTCTTTTCGGCCTTCACCACTTCAGACGTAAGACTCTCAATCAGGATGAAAGGATGCGCGAAACCACGATCTACAAACGAGAGGCGCGAACAGCGGTAGATGCCCGAACATTTCACTTTCAAAAAGAGTCTGAGAAATTCCTCCGAGATTCACCTTCACAAAAGGTTTGCCGGCCCGCCGGCTGTGCTTGTGCAGAGCCTCCGCAATGAGTTCCTTGCCTGTTCCGCTCTCGCCTGTAATCAGTACAGAGGCATTGGTATGCGCCACCCTTTCCATTCGTAATCATTGCCGGCAAGTGCAGGATAATATGAATTGTATCTGCCTGCATATTCTTCCAACTCCTTACGCAAGGCTGCCTCCTGTTCGGCAGACGACACTTGCATCTTTATATCATAATTGCCGTAATACGGAAGTTCCGCATTGGCTTCGTCATACAAGAAACAAGAGGTGTATGGCAGGAACACATCGGCATAGGCATTGGTTGCCAGTCGGCTTACCTCCTCCACCACTCCGCAAACGCGGTAGTTCTTATTATCAATATTTATCACTTTACCTACAAAGCCCGATTCTCTCCTGAAAACTTTCCGCCCCACTTTGTCGGTAATGACTGCCACACGCTCTCCGCTCTCAAACTCCGCCTTGTTGAACGGGTGTCCTTCAAGCATGCGGTATGTATACAGACGAAAAAACTCATTGTCTGTACATTTTGAGCGAGCAGCAAACACTTCTCCGCCATCGGCTTTCACTATGTTGCAAGACCACTTATTGGCCATGCTTGCCGTTACGATTTCCGCATTCTTCAGGTTCCGGAAACACTCGTCCACCGCCTTGACCGAATATTTCCATACTTTTGTATCATGCTCTTTTTCCGACGAAAAACATGCATGATCCATATAAAGCGTGCGCATTCTGTTCGTCTCAGGACAGAGCGGTGCTATCCTGATGTAATACAGCATCGCAACAACCGTCACAGAGACTATGGCCACTGCTGTCCCTACGATATATATGCCCGAAAACAACTTGTTTTCATGTATTATCGCGAGCACTCTTCTGAAATAAGCCATCATATCCACTAACTTTTATTATATATTTCTTCCAATTACAGAATGTTCCTTCTGCCATCACCACATCTGGCTATCAGAATATTCCCTTATCTTTCATTTCGTGTATATACGCTGTCATCTCTTCACTTTCACCTTCTCCATGCCTCCAAACCGGCTCATGTCGCTGACAACCACACGGTCGCCGACTTCAAGACCGGAAACCACCTCTATCATATCGAAATTGCTTTCTCCAAGACCCACTTTGCGCAACACCAGTTCATCATTGCCATCGAACACATAGAGGCGGTACTCGCCGGCACCGGTATAGAACGAAGCGTTGCGTATTCGGAGCACATCGTCCTTTATCGAGGTGATGACATAGACATCGGCACGGAGTCCCGACCGCAGGTGGAGATGGTCGTCCCGGCAGAGCTGCACCGTAAAAGTTATCAGTCCGTTACGGCTCAACGGAGTGACCGTACTGACCGTTCCTTCGATCCGTTCCTTGCCCACTTTCACCACCACCTTGCCACCTACGCACACACGGTCGCCATAAGTGTCGGATATTTCGCAGTCTATCTTGAAATGACTCAGGTCGGAAACTACAGCCACCTTAGTTCCTGCAGCAATCTGTCCTCCAGTCTCGTTGTTGATATAGGTGAGCGTGGCACGACGAGGCGAACATATCCGTGCATCTTCAAGTGTGCGCTCCGTCTCAGCCAGATTTTTCTCAAAGATATTGATTTCAAGCTGTTTCACCTTCAGGTCGGCCTCCTTTACCCTCCTCTCGCCTTCAAGCTGCTGACGCAACTGCTGCAGTTCCAGCTTTCCGGTGTTGTAGGCCAGTTCCGCCTGACGCACACGGTCGGTAGTACCCGACCCCAGACTGTCCAGATAGCGTTCGTTGCGCAATTCCGCCTCCATGCGCCCGAGTTTCATCTCCGACACCTTCACCTGCATCTCAAGGTCACTGAGCCGCGTCTGATTGTTCACCCTCAATTGTTCAAGCTGGTGGCGCTTCATCTGCAACTCATCAAGCTTGTTCTGACAGTCAGTCTGTGTGCTCTGCAAATCGAGTTTCAGCAACGGAGTGCCGACATCCACACTGTCACCTCCATGTTCGTACACTTCTACAATGCGCGCCGTGATAGGCGACACTATCGCTTCTTCAAATGCAGGAACCACTTTCCCACTGGCTGTCACGCTCACTTCAATGGTGCCTCTGTCCACCTCGCTCACATTTATGCTCTTTTCGTCAACACTCGAACGAAGGAAGTGGCCGATGCCCAATCCGGTGACCACCATTCCGGCAACCACTGTACCATAGCGCAGCCACATCATGCGTTTGCGCGCCATTCTCTCCGACCGTGGTATCTCACGATCCATATTGTTTACATTTTCTTTCATCGTCTTTTCTACACATTTTGCTTTATCTTATACAAGCAAACACCGTGCTAAGAACATAACCCAATGTAAATCAGAGACTAACAAAGAAGCGACTGTATCCATTTCCGGACAGCGCGTCCGCTTTCGGACAAAAGCCAAAGACTTTTTCTGTTTTTTTTGGTTATCCTACCGTTACATCATCTATTTGTCATAAATTACGGGCTTTTCTTGACAATTTGAAATGTTAAAATTCAAACTCCGCAGAATCGCGTAAAATCGGCCGAAACTTACCGAAGTTCCATTTGCGCGATTCTAAGGCCGTTTTTAGGCCCCGAACCCGAAATGTAAAAATAATGCAATTTGCGTTTCCAAAAGATACATTTATTCACATTTGCGCGTGTATCGTCTGAAAAAAGAGTACGCTGGAAATAAATTTCGTTCACCTTGAAAATAGTTTTAAAGTGCCTTGTAAAAAATTTTTTAAGGTGAACGAAATTTATTTTCAAGGTGAACGAGTTTGAGAACGTCCGTTTTTCGGGTTGAAATCTGGTGTGCCGCAAATTAAATTCTTAAAAAGTCTAAATCAGATTTTTCAACGCCACGAAAAACAAAGATGGATTTTGGCGGTGGAAAGCAAGGGTTTTGGATGAATAATTTTATAACTTTCTGATTATCAGTATATCCTATTTTTGTTCCTGCTCATGCTTCTTGCACCTAAAACTGGATCGTTCTGCTAAAACCGCATTTTATTGATTATCAATTATTTATCTATAAAACTTCGGAAATTCGGCAATTGGTTGAGTGTAAATGAATCTTAATTGTGTTAAAAAGATTCCGTTCGCTATGGGTGGACTTAGTGTCAAAAAGAAAGAAGAAATGTTTTTGAGAAAAACTGCTGCTCTTGCTGGTGTCTTCACAGACTCCTCCGTCGCTTCGCGCCACGCCCTCCGTCGCAAGCTCCC
>CAZKOB010000065.1:0-19205 GCA_964554265.1 uncultured Bacteroides sp.
AGCCGATGTTGTCATATTTTGGAGATGCATCCTGTACTTCAGTTAATGCTTACCGTTGAATGATATGCTAAGGTTTATAAGTGGTTAAATATCAATAGACTATAATTCTAATATTTGCGGTTTTTAGGTGATATGCGAAAATCGCTTCAAAACAGAACTGTCATACTCTTCCTACTATAGTTTTCCTTAGAGATATTTCTTCTTTCTTTTTGACACTAAGTCCACTCGTATCGAATGGAATATTATTAACATAATTAAGATTCGTTTACACTTGATTGATTGCTGAAATTTTGAAGTTTTATAGATAAGTGATTAATAATAAGTAAAATACTATTTCCATGAAACGATGCGGTTTTAGGTACAAAAAGCATAGGCAAGGATAAAAATAGGAAACACTGATAATCAGTAAATTATGAAAAATCTTGTCAAAGATACTTGTTTTCCGCCGCCGGAATCCATCTTTGTTTTTCGTGGCATTGAAAATCTGATTTTATTCTTTTTAAGAAAACCAATTGGAGCAACACCAATTTCAGCCCGAAAAACGGACTTTCTCAAACTCGTTCACCTTGAAAATAAATCTCGTTCACCTTGAAAATCTTTTTAAAGTGCCTTTTAAAAAAGTTTTGTTCACCTTGAAAATTTATTTCCAGCGTACTCTTTTTTTAGGCAAACTACATGCAAATGTGAATAAATGTATCTTTTCGGATTGCAAATTGTATTATTTTTACAATTGTGGATTGAGGCCTGAAAACGGCCTTAGAATCGCGCAAATGGAACTTCAGTCGGGTTCGGTCGATTTTACGCGATTCTGCGGAGCCTTGATTTTAACATTTCAAATTGTCAAGAAAAGCCTATAATTTATGACAAGTAGACGATGTGAAGGTGGGAGATAAGCAAGCTGATTTATGAGGATGTCGGGGCCTATGAAAAGGCATCAAAGAACTGCGGGAATCTTCGATGAGAATGTTTGGCGGCACAATGACGAAGTCGACAGACGCTTGTTGGCATATGTTGACTATGTGATTACGCGTTCCGTATAGGTGCTTCCCATATCGTGGTATAAAAAACACGGAAACGCAGAGTTTTCTTAATGCGCTGTATATATCAGTGCAAAACTCTGTGCTTCCGTGTTCTTTTTTTGTAGTATAAGGATTCTTGATTAGAAGAACTTTATTTCTTCGCCTGTGATTTCGCTGAGAAGTTTGTTGGCAAGACTACTGGTTCCGAGACGGAGCATTGTGTTGTTGAGCCATTTCTCTCCAAGCACTTCTTTGACGATGGTATAGTAGGTGAGCGCGTCTTCAACAGTCTTCATGCCTCCCGCCGGTTTAAGGCCGATTTGTATGCCGGTTTGCTCGTGATATTCCTTTATAGCCTGACACATGACGAATGCAGCCTCGGGAGTGGCGGCAGGTTCAAGCTTTCCTGTGGATGTTTTGATGTAATCTGCACCTGAATACATTGCCAGAATGGAGGCTTTTTTGATGTTTGAGGCTGTCTTCAAACAACCGGTTTCAAGTATGACCTTCAGTTTGTGTTCACCGCATACGGCTTTTAACTCTGATATTTCATCGGCTACACCTTCATAGTCTTCTGACAAGAATTTTCCTACAGGCATAACAATGTCTATCTCTGTGGCTCCATCGTGGATGGCCATAGCCGTTTCTGCAATCTTTATTTCTGTGAATGTTTGTGAAGAAGGGAAACTTCCTGATACACAAGCTATTTCTATATTTTCGTTTTCAAGACTGTCATGACAGATTTTGGCGAAATTTGGATAGACACATACTGTAGCTACATGTCCCAATTCCGGATATTTAGTGTCAAAGTCGTTAACTTTTTCGATGAATTCGAGAACGCTTTCCTCGCTGTCAGTCGTCTTCAATGTGGTGAGTTCGACACTGTTCAGCAGGAACTTTTTGACTTCCACAGTATTGTTTTCCTGAAGATGATCTGCAAGCAGAGAAGCAACCTGATTCTTCACTTTTTCATCATCAAGATGAAGAGTGTATTTGTTGAAAGCTTGTGCAATTTTGCTTTCTGTCATGTTTTCATGCTCATGCTTGCATTCGCATGAGCAATCGTGATGGTGATGAATATGTTCCATAAATATGATGTTGTTATAGACCTTCGGCTTCCGGAAAAGGAAGCTTTAGGAGGGTTGAAGTTTGTTATTGTTCTTATGCCTGTCTTTGTCGCGATCTGTTTTTTTGCGCAGATTAGCCTCGAAGGCTTCTGTCAGATTTATACCGGTCTGGTTGGCGAGGCAGCACAGTACCCATAGGACATCTGCCATCTCATCCGCCATGTTGTCTTTTTCGCCAGGTTTGAAGGATTGGTCTCCATATTTCCGGGCTATGATACGTGCCAGTTCTCCGACTTCTTCCGTGAGCACAGCCATGTTGGTCAATTCGCTGAAATAGCGTACTCCATATGTCTTTATCCATTTGTCAACGGAATTTTGTATCTCGTCCAATGTCATATATAATGATTATTTGTTGGTTATAGGCCGAGGGTTTTGGCTTTCCTTATTCTTTGTTTTTTGTGTCCACGCATATCGTTACAGGACCGTCGTTCAGCAGTTCTACCTTCATGTCTGCGCCAAATTCTCCGGTTTCTACGGCTCTGCCGAGCGTTTCTCCAAGTACGGCGCAGAAACGCTTGTAGATTGGTACTGTTATTTCATGACTTCCGGCACGCAGGTATGAAGGACGATTTCCCTTTTTGTAAGATGCCCACAGAGTAAATTGACTTATAACAAGGATTTCTCCACCGACATCTACTATCGATTTGTTCATTACATGGTTTTCGTCATCGAATATGCGAAGTCCTACAATCTTTCTGCATAGCCATTGTATGTCCTCTTCTGTATCGGATTCTCCTATTCCGACCAGTATCAGATAACCTTTCCCTATGCTCGATTTGACATGCTCGTTTATGGTTACAGAAGCATGTGCTACTCGTTGTATTACAACTCTCATTCTGATTTCTTTTTTCGGATTTGAGTAGCAAAATTAAGAAAAAGAATGTGAAAAAGCTGCTGTTTCGGGCAAATATTTTGTGTGTTATAGCTGGGGGTTCTTCAAACCTTCCATAAGGATTCTTGCTTTAGCTTTGCCTATGACTTTGGCTATGTCTTCTTCTGATGCTTCGCGTATCCGTTTTACACTTTTGAATTGGTTCAACAATAGGGATTTCGTCGTTATTCCGATGCCCTTGATATGGTCAAGTTCTGAAACGAGTTGATGTTTGCTGCGTTTGTCTCTATGGAATGTGATAGCATATCGGTGTACTTCGTCTTGTATGCGTGTTAGAAACTGAAACAACGGACTGTTCGTCTCTATTCCGATTGTCTGTTGGGGGAAACCGAATAGTAGCTCTGACGTGCGGTGGCGGTTGTCTTTTGCCAAACCTGCAATAGGGATGTTGAGGTGTAGCTTTTCTTCCACAATCTTACGTACGATTTCCATCTGTCCTTTGCCACCATCGGTTATTATCAGGTCGGGCAGGGGGGTGTTTTCCTCGATAGCGCGAGAATATCGACGGTATACCACCTCGCTCATGGAAGCGTAATCGTCCGGTCCTGCGACTGTCTTGATGTTGTATTTCCTGTAATCTTTTTTTGATGGCTTTGCTTTTTTGAACACAACACATCCGGCCACTGCGTCTGTACCGGAGATGTTGGAATTGTCAAAACACTCTATGTGCATAGGTAGTTGGGACAATCCTAATTTTTTTTGTAGCTCTTTCATCAAATTGACACTCCGTTGTTCCGGATTCATTTTTTCAGCTTGTTTCATGCAGTCAAATCTGTATTGTCTGACATTCATTAGCGACAGGTCGAGCAGATGTTTCTTGTCTCCACGAACAGGAACTGTAATAGTAACGTCTTTTAGCTCTACTTCAATAGGAAAAGGTACAACTATCTCTGGCGAATGGCTTTTGTAGCGCTCTCTCATTTCCACAATGCCGAGTGCAAGCATATCCTCAGGAGATTCGTCTATACGCTTCTTGAATTCGAAAGTGAAAGCTTGGTTCACACATCCGTTTGTGATATGCAGATAGTTGATGAATGCTGATTTGTCATCATCTGCAATGGAAAAAACGTCTATATTATGGTATGAATGTGCTATAACTTCACTCTTCTCGCAGAAATCGAGTGCAAGATCATATTTCTTTTTTACATTCATCGCTTCCTCGAACTTCATTTCTTCGGATAGTCGGCGCATCTCTTCCAGCATCCTTTCGCAAACCTTGCGGGTGTTGCCTTTTAATATTTCTCTTATCTCTTTTATGTTCTCCATATATTCTTCTTGTGTTTGCAAACCGACACATGGAGCCTTGCAATTCTTTATATGAAATTCAAGACAAGTTTGAAATTTTCCTTTTTGTATCATCTCTTTTGTCATCGGCATCCTGCATCTCCGCAAAGGGTACATTTTATTGATAAGTTCCAGCATGTTGTTGAGTGTGCCTGCGTGACTGAAAGGGCCATAATACGTAGAACCGTCATTTAGGATTTTCCTTGTCTTGAAGACTCTTGGGAAATATTCGTTTGTTATACATACGGAAGGATAGGATTTGTCGTCTTTGAGAAGGATGTTGTATTTAGGCTTGTATTTTTTGATGAGATTGTTCTCAAGCAATAAGGCGTCTTCTTCTGTTGGTACCACAACATAGTTGATGTCCTGTATTTTGCTTACAAGTATCTGAGTCTTGCGCGAATTTACTGTTTTCAGAAAGTAAGAGCTGACCCTGCGTTTCAGGCTTTTTGCCTTCCCGACATATATGATGGTCTTGTTCTCGTCAAAGTATTGATAACATCCCGGACTTTCCGGCATGTTTAGAACTATGTTTTTCAACCGTGCAATTCTCTCTTCATCCTTGGTCATAAATCAAATTTTTGGCTCTTGAAGCTGTTGTTTTTTTACGTTTTCTATATGCTTGTCCTTCCTATACTTATGTACGTTGTTCTCCACTTAAACTTTAAGCGTGCGAGTGTTCCACGTGAAACATTCGCACGCTAACCTGCAAATTGTCAAACGCTAATAAGCGTTGTTATTTCTATGTCGTTCCCGATAAACTCTCTTCCCCTGAGTCCTTCATCGCGAATCTCTATTATGAAGTTCATATAGCACTTTTTGGGATTGAACTTTTTGACGAGGTCCCATGCTGCCTTTATTGTTCCTCCTGTAGCCAAAAGGTCATCGTGTATCAGCACAACATCTTCTTCTGTGATGGCGTCGCGGTGTATCTCTATCGTGTCTGTTCCATATTCCTTAGTGTATGTCTGGCTTACGGTGTCTGCCGGCAACTTGCCCGGTTTACGGCACATGACGAGTCCGGCTCCGATTCTGCGTGCTAAAATGGCCCCCATGATAAATCCGCGAGATTCTATGCCCACAACTTTGGTGATGCCTTTGTCTTTGTAGATTTCATATAGTTCTTCCTCCATTATTTCCAGACACTCCGGATTCTTGAACAGGGTGGTAACGTCGCGGAACAGGACTCCTTGTCGTGGGAAATCCTCTATCGTCCTCAGGTTCTTAAGTAGATGTTCGTTGTTCATTTTTTTGAGTTTGTTATTTGTAAATATGTTTTTGCTTGTTGGACATTTGGCTTTTTCTGCCTCTTGAAGTTTTGTCTCAATAAATCTTTGTAACTATCTAATTCAAAGCATTTAATTCCGGTTTTGTTTCACGTGGAACATTCAATGGATGTTTTCTTGTTGATGTTTTGGTTTATCTTCCGAGCAACACGAGCATTACATTTATGTCGCTTGGCGATATTCCCGGTATGCGACTTGCCTGTGCGAGAGTCTCCGGGTTTATTGCCACGAGTTTTTGTCTGGCTTCTATTGTGATTTGCGTCATGTTTGCATAGTCGAACCTGCCTTTTATTTTTATGTTTTCAAGGCGCAGCATCTTGTCTGCAATCATCTGCTCCCTTTCTATATAGCCTTTATACTTGATGAGAATTTCCACCGCTTCTTTTATTTCTTCTTTTCTGTCTGTTATTTTCTCTATCTCGTTTTGGAGAGGTGTAATATGAGGAAGTATATTTTCAACCGTTATTTGCGGACGTCCGATAAGTTCTGAAAGTTTGCATCCTTGACGAAGAGGAGTGGTGCCAAGAGTTTCAAGAGCACTGTTGATCAAGGCCGGCTTTAAGGAGAAGCTGTCTGTAAAGTCTATCAGATGCCTTATCGACTTTCTCTTCTCCGACATGCGTTTATAGCGTTCTTCTGTTGCAAGTCCGATATTGTAACTCTTTTCTGTCAGCCGCATGTCCGCATCGTCTTGTCGCAGGAGGATACGGTATTCTGCACGCGATGTAAACATGCGGTAAGGTTCGTCAACTCCTTTTGTCACGAGGTCATCGATAAGCACTCCTATGTACGCTTCGTTTCTCTTCAGCGTAAACGGTGTACTTCCGCTGCATTTCAGTGCCGCATTGATTCCTGCCATGAGTCCTTGTCCGGCAGCCTCCTCGTATCCGGTTGTCCCGTTCACTTGTCCTGCAAAATATAGTCCGTCTATGATTTTCGATTCGAGCGTATGCTTCAGTTGGGTCGGGTCAAAATAATCGTATTCGATAGCATATCCGGGACGGTATACAATCAGATTCCTGAAACAAGATATACATTTGAGCGCTTCTATTTGCACGTCCATTGGCAATGACGAAGAGAATCCGTTCAGATACATTTCGTTTGTTGTTTCTCCCTCCGGTTCAAGGAACAATTGGTGCCGATCCTTTTCCGGAAACGTGTGGAGCTTCGTTTCAATGCTTGGACAATATCGCGGCCCTATACTTTGAATCTGTCCGTTGTAGAGAGGGGAATCTGCGAATCCGGAGCGAAGCTTGTCGTGCACATCTTGGTTGGTATAGCATGTCCAGCACGGGAGTTGTGCCAGTCTGCGTGGTTCGTTCATGAACGAGAACGAGTGGAAGTCGTTTTCTCCTTCTTGAATTTCCATCATGCTGAAATCGACACTTCTCTTGTCAATCCTGACAGGTGTTCCGGTTTTCATTCTTCCGGCTCTTATTCCATGGGCCGTTATTGATTCTGTAAGCATGAGTGATGCAGGTTCTGCGATGCGTCCCCCTTGTATCCTTGTCCGTCCTATATGCATCAGACCATTCAGAAACGTGCCGGCAGTGATAATCACGCATCTTGATTTGAACTCTGCGCCAAGAAAGGTCCTGACCCCCTTAACCTCACCTTGTTCCACCGTTATTTCTTTTACCTGGTCCTGCCAGATGTGTAAGTTGTCTGTGTTTTCAAGGATTTCACGCCATGTATGTATGAATTTCTCTCTGTCACACTGCGCTCTTGGGCTCCATACGGCAGGCCCTTTGGAGCGGTTGAGCATGCGGAATTGCAATGCGCACCGATCTGTGACAATCCCTGTCTGTCCGCCAAGTGCATCTATTTCGCGTACTATCTGTCCTTTGGCAATTCCTCCGATGGCGGGGTTGCAGCTCATTTGTGCAATCTTGTTCATGTCGATAGTGATCAGACATGTTTTCGCTCCAAGTCTTGCTGATGCCGCTGCGGCTTCGCATCCTGCATGTCCGGCTCCCACTACAATAACATCGTAATTGAACATCATCTTCTGTTTGTTTTTTATATGCTTGCAAAGTTATGAAAAAAACTAAAGTATGGGGAAGACTGTTTCTTTTATTTGCGTTTGGGCCGCAAACAACAGTCAGGTTCCGTTGCTTGAAAATCGTGCTGCATGGTGCAGACATTGGTTGCTGAGACAATATGGTTTTCAGAAATCCGTATTGTCACACGGTCTGGGCAAGAGCCAATACTTTGCCTACGCTCATTTTAATGTCTGTAATTTTCAGTATCCTCTCCGGTTCACTTGTATACTTTCAGTACTACGAAGCGGATACGGACGTGAGCCTCTATACCGTCACATACCATCCATTTTGTCATAAATTACGCGTTTTTTGACAAAATGAAATGTTAAAAATCAAGGTTCCGAGAATCGCATAAAATCGGCCGGACCTTACCGAAGTTCTGTTTGTGCGATTCTCAGGCCGTTTTCGGGTCTTGAACCGCGAATGTAAAAATAATATAATTTGCATTCGGAAAAGATACATTTGTTCACACTCGCGTGTGCATCGCCTGAAAAAAGAGTACGCTGGAAATGAATTTCGTTCACCTTGAAAAATTTTTTATAAGGCACTTTAAAACCTTTTTCAAGGTGAACGAAATTTATTTTCAAGGTGAACAAGTTTGAAAAAGTCCGTTTTTCGGGCTGAAATGGGGTGTTGACTAAAAGTGATTTCTTAAAAATTGTAATCGGCATTTTTCAATGCCACGAAAAACAAAGATGGATTTTGGCGGCGAAAAACAAGGGTCTTGGACAAGAAATTTTGTAACTTGCTGATTATCAGTGTTCCCTATTTTTGTTGTTGTCTGTACTTCTTGTACCTAAAACTGCATCGTTTTGATAAAATAGTATTTTGTTGATTGTCAGTTGTTTATCAGTAAAACGTCAAAAAATCAGCAGCTGATATAATGCAAACGAATCTTAATTATGTTAATAAAACTCTGTTTGCTATGGGTGGACTTAGTGTCAAAAAGAAAGAAGAAATGTCTCTGAGAAAACCTGCTACAACCATAAGAATGACAAGAGGAGTCAGTGAATACACCAGCTTTAAATCATCAAAATCACAAGATGATTCTGTGTAAACACCAGCTTACAATCACAAGAGTTGTCTGTAAATCCACCAGCAAGAATCACTTCAAAGAACCAGCACATCCCTCCTACGAGTGTCTTTCGATATGGGCAGATATGCCGTAAAACGTCAAACATCTGTATGTTGATATGGACTTTGGGCAGAAATAATGGCATGAAAAAGTAGATTTTCACTTTATAATATGTGATAGAATCTGCTTTTTTTTCTACTTTTGCTCTCCAAATAGGTACATACGGCATTGGAATGATGATATTTGTGCTTGAATCGGTGGTATATGTACCGGATTTTTCAAGATAAAATAAAAACAAACAACAAAATGCAGAAGAATCTGGTGATTGTCGAGTCTCCAGCCAAAGCAAAGACATTGGAGAAGTTTCTCGGCAAGGATTACAAAGTTATGTCCAGCTACGGACATATACGCGACTTGAAAAAGAAGGAATTCAGTATAGATTTGGATGACTTTTCCCCGGTATATGAAATTCCTGCAGACAAGTCAGAACTTGTAAAGACCTTGAAGAATTGTGCCAAGGATGCGGAGACCGTATGGCTCGCTTCCGATGAGGACCGCGAAGGAGAAGCTATCTCGTGGCATCTGGCGCAAGTGCTGGGATTGAATGCCGAAGAGGCAAAGCGCATTGTTTTTCATGAGATAACAAAGACGGCCATACTTGAAGCGATAAAGCATCCGCGCACAATAGATCTCAATCTTGTCAATGCTCAGCAGGCCCGGCGTGTACTCGACCGTATTGTCGGATTCAAGTTGTCGCCTGTGCTTTGGAAAAAGCTTAAACCTTCACTTTCCGCCGGACGTGTCCAGTCTGTTGCTGTCAGGCTTATCGTGGAAAGGGAACGTGAAGTGGAAAGCTTCGTGTCGGAATCGAGCTACAAAGTGAGTGCTACGTTCCTGCTTGAAGGAATGGAAGACAATGCGGCTGGGCAAGGCATGAGCATGTTGAAGGCCGATCTTGGTGTACGTTTCAAGACGCATGACGAGGCACGTGCTTTTTTGGAGTCATGTCGCGGCAGGAAGTTTGTTATCACTGAAATCAACAAGCGTCCGGTACGCAAGACTCCGGCGGCTCCATTTACCACGTCTACCTTGCAGCAGGAAGCGGCTCGCAAGCTTGGGTTCACGGTCTCGCAGACAATGATGATAGCCCAGAAACTGTATGAGTCGGGACGTATCACCTATATGCGAACGGACTCTGTGAATCTGTCTTCGCTCTGCCTGAATGCTGCACATAAAGAAATTGTGGAACTCTTCGGAGATAAATATGCAAAAACGCGTCAGTTTCATACGAAGTCGAAAGGGGCGCAGGAAGCGCATGAAGCCATCCGTCCTACTTATATCAGCGATCACGAGATTGAGGGCACTTCGCAGGAGCGTCGTCTGTATGAACTGATATGGAAGCGTACTGTAGCTTCTCAAATGGCGGATGCCGAAACGGAAAAGACGACCATAAAGATTAAGTTTGACGATGGAAGAGCCGCTTCTTCTGCCGATTCAAAATATGCTGACGCGGAGTTTGTGGCAATGGGTGAGGTTGTCACATTTGACGGTTTCCTTCATGTGTATCGTGAATCTTTCGATGACGATGCAGACCGCGATGAGACGGAGAATCTTCTCCCGCCTGTCAGAGAAGGGCAGAAAATGGAATGCCGCAGCATTGTCGCCACGGAGCGTTTCACACAGCATCCTCCCCGCTATACAGAAGCCAGTCTTGTACGCAAGCTTGAAGAACTGGGCATAGGCAGACCGTCTACGTATGCGCCTACAATCTCTACTATCCAGCAACGTGAGTATGTGGAAAAGGGAGATAAAGAAGGTGAATCCAGAAGATACGTCACTCTTACATTGGCGGACGATGAAATTACGGAATGTGAGAGGACTGAAGTTGTGGGAAGTGAGAAGTCGAAGCTTTTGCCTACGGATATAGGAACTGTTGTGAATGACTTCCTTTATGAGTATTTCCCTTCGATTATGGACTATAATTTTACGGCAAAGGTCGAGAAGGAATTTGATGAGATTGCGGAAGGCGGTAAAGACTGGAAAGAAGTGCTTCATACATTTTACGGACAGTTTGAGCCTATGGTCGAGAAGACACTTAGCAATAAAACCGAGCATAAGGTGGGAGAGCGTATATTGGGTAAGGACCCGGTCAGCGGCAAGGATGTGTCGGTGAAGATCGGACGTTTTGGTCCTGTTGTGCAGATTGGCTGTTCTTCGGATGAGGACAAACCCCGTTTCGCGCAGCTTAAGAAAGGACAGAGCATTGCCAATATCACTTTTGAGGAAGCGATGGAGTTGTTCAAGTTGCCACGTGTCCTTGGTGAGTACGAAGGGAAGACTGTCAATGTGGGCGCCGGAAGATTCGGTCCTTATGTACAGCATGACGGAAAGTATGTGTCTCTGCCTAAAGGTATGGACCCTCTGGATATCAGTCTTGCACAGGCTGTCTTGCTTATAGAGGAGAAGCGCAAGAGCGAACAGGAAAGGCATCTCAAACGATTCGAAGAGGAACCTGAACTGGAACTTCTGAACGGACGTTACGGACCATATATCTATTATAAGGGCGCAAACTTCAAGCTGCCAAAAACTGTAGCAGATCCGAAATCGCTGACGGCTGCGGAGTGTCTGGACATCATCAAGTCGCAGGCTGACAAGCCGAAAACTTCAAGAGGTAGGAAAAAGAAATAAGGTTTTCAAACGCATAAGGTCGAGGAGTGCCGGAACGAATGGACATGAAATGCCGGGGAAGGATTACAACGGAGTTGTCACCTCGGATGCATGGCTTCATTCGGGTATAGTCATGTTGCCTCGGTTCCTTATTATTTCAATAAAACATTTAGATGCAACGTATAATTCTGATTGGATACATGGGAGCCGGCAAGACCACTGTCGGCAAAGCTCTGGCACGCGATTTAGAGCTTGATTTCTATGATTTGGACTGGTACATCGAAGATCGTTTCAGGAAGAAGATTCCGCAGATTTTTGCAGAGAAAGGAGAAAGCGGATTTCGTGAAATGGAGAGAAATATGCTCCGTGAAGTAGGCGAGTTTGAGAATGTGGTCATATCCGCAGGAGGAGGTACTCCATGCTTTTTCGACAACATTGGCTATATGAACGAAAAGGCGGATACTATATATTTGAATGCTTCTGTAGATGTGTTGTATGCACATCTTATGATGGGCAAGTCGCAACGTCCCTTGATAGAAGGGAAAAGCCCTGAAGAATTGAGAGAATTCATAAAGGAGTCGCTTGCCGGACGTGAACCGTTTTATCGTCAGGCACGCTATATGGTAGATGTGGATGTGATAGAACATAAAAGCCAGATACAGGCATTGGCAGATAAGATAAAGAACATTATAACAACAGAGAACAGAATAGTAGATTAATCTGAACTTAACCATTTTAGAAGAAAGAGAAAAATGAGAAAATGGCGCATTGAAGATTCTAATGAATTGTACAGCATTACAGGCTGGGGTACTAATTATTTCCACATTAACGACAAAGGGCATGTGGCTGTAACACCAAGAAAGGATGGTGTTGAAGTCGATCTCAAAGAAGTGATGGATGACCTTTCTCTTAGAGATGTAGCGGCGCCTGTACTTGTCCGCTTCCCCGACATCATTGACAATCGTATAGAGAAGACGGCCATCTGTTTTGCCAAGTCTGCTGAAGAATATGGATATAAGGGACAGAATTTTATAATCTATCCGATTAAGGTCAATCAGATAAATCCTGTTGTGGAGGAGGTTATAAGTCACGGACAGAAGTTCAACCTTGGTCTTGAAGCCGGCTCGAAGCCTGAACTGCATGCTGTGCTTGCTGTCAATATGAATTCAGATTCGCTTATTGTTTGCAACGGATATAAAGATCAAAGTTACATTGAGCTTGCTTTGCTGGCCCATAAGATGGGACGGAGGATATTCATTGTGGTGGAGAAATTCAATGAACTTGAGATCATAACCTCTATTGCAAAGAAACTTAATGTGCGTCCGAATATAGGCATAAGGATAAAGCTTGCCGCTTCAGGAAGCGGCAAGTGGGAAGAGAGTGGGGGCGATGCCAGTAAGTTTGGACTTACGTCCGGCGAACTTCTTGCTGCTCTCGACTATATTGACGGCAATGGCATGAAGGATTGTCTTAAATTGATTCATTTCCATATTGGCAGTCAGATTACGAAAATAAGGCGCATCCAGAACGCTCTGCGCGAAGCCTCTCAGTTTTACGTACAGCTTCGTAAGATGGGCTATGGAGTTGAGTTTGTCGATTGTGGAGGCGGACTTGGAGTCGATTATGACGGTTCTCGCTCTTCAAACAGTGAGAGTTCTGTTAACTACAGCATACAGGAGTATGTCAATAATTGTGTCTATACGTTTGTGGAGGCAGCGGACAATAACGGGATTCCTCAGCCGAATCTTATCACTGAAAGCGGACGTTCTCTTGCGGCCCACCATTCTGTGCTGATATTTGAGGTGCTTGAAACGGCTGAACTTCCTGTCATGCCAGAAGAATTTGAAGTGAAAGATTCCGACCATGAGCTTGCGAAAGATCTGTATGAGATTTGGGATAATCTGTCTATGCGTACAATGCTTGAAGGTTGGCACGATGCACAGCAGATACGTGAGGAGGCTTTGGATTTGTTTGCCCACGGACTTGTAGACCTGCGTACCCGTGCAGAGATTGAACGTATGTATTGGGCTGTGGCGCGTGAGATAAACGTCTTGGCTCACAGCATGAAGCATGCACCGGAAGAATTTCGTTCTCTCGACAAACTTCTTGCTGACAAATATTTCTGTAATTTTTCGCTTTTCCATTCGCTTCCGGACTCGTGGGCCATTGACCAGCTTTTCCCGATTATGCCGATACAGCGTCTTGACGAGTTCCCTGACCGCAATGCCACCCTACAGGATATAACATGTGATTCTGATGGGAAAATAGCCAATTTTGTGACGAACCAGAACGTGTCGCATATCTTGCCGCTTCATTCGCTCGATCAGAGCAAAGGACGCTATTATATCGGTGTCTTTCTTGTTGGAGCATATCAGGAGATTCTGGGTGACATGCACAACTTGTTCGGCGATACTAATGCTGTGCATATAACCGTAGATGACAAGGGATACAGAATAAATAATGTCATCGACGGTGAAACTGTTGCAGATGTGCTTTCATTCGTACAGTATGAGCCGAAGAAGATGGTTCGTTCCCTTGAAATATGGGTGAAGCAGTCTATCAAAGAAGGCAAAATAACGCTTGATGAAGGCAAGGAGTTCCTTTCTACTTATCGTTCCGGACTTTATGGATATACGTATCTGGAGTAGAATCCGGTTGTAACGTGTGAGGCGAAGGCTACGCGAGCTTTTATATGGAATGAAGAGCATATGCCGGAGAGAGGGGTGTACGGCCTTTGTCCGACTGTTTTTTCACATGTTTTAATTGCCGAAGTTTGTCGGAGAGACTTGAAGTATTCGTGCTATAGTTCCTCAGACAGATATGAAAAAAGTCCTGCAGAGAGCTTTGCAGGACTTTTTCTGTTTTTTTAGCATTATGTAAATGTTTTTGAGAGATTTAAAACTTCACAGCTTCATATTTTAAGTTTTAGTAAAGCAATATTTCCTGACTTCGTTGAAAAATACGTTAAAAAAGCACAAGCACTTAAACGTCAACAGGTTATAATTCTAATGTTTGTGTTTTTAGGTGACACGCGAAAATCGCTTCAAAAGTTTAATTTGTTGTTTCTTTTGCTGTGGATTCGCAGAGTATTTTCATAAATCTTATGGTTGTAAGCTGGTGTCTTCACAGACTCCTCCGTCGCTACGCGCCACCTTCCCTAACTTAGGAGCGTGGCGCGAAGCGACAGAGGAGTCTGTGAAGACACCAGCAAAAATAGTTGATTTTTATTGATGAACATGCTGTCTTTCTTAGAGCCATTTCTTCTTTCTTTTTGACACTAATCCCACCCATAGCAAACAGAACCTTATTAACATAATTAAGATTCATTTACATTAAATCAACTGCTAAATTTCTGATATTTTATTGATAAACAATTGATAATCAAAGAAATACTATTTCAGCAAAAACTATGCAGTTTTTGGTACAGGAAGTACTGGTTGTAACAAAAATAGGATGTGTTGATAATCAGTGAGTTATAAAATTCTTTGCCCAATATTCCTGTTTTTCGCCACCAAAACCCATCTTTGTTTTTTTGTGGCATTGAAAAATCGGATTTTGATTTTTTAAGAAATCAAATTTGTGCAGCATCAAATTTCAGCCCGAAAACGGTCCTTCTCGATTTTGTTCACCTTGAAAATAAATTTCGTTCACCTTGAAAAATTTTTCACAAGGCACTTTAAAACCATTTTCAAGGTGAACGAATTTTATTTCCAGCGTACTCTTTTTTCGGATGAAACACGTATGAATGTGAATAAATGTATCTTTTAAGAATACAAATTGTATTATTTTTACATTTAGGATTCAAGGCCTGAAAATGGCCTTAGAATCGCGCAAATGGACTTCGGTAAGGTTCGGCCGATTTTACGCGATTCTCGGAGCCTTGACTTTTAACATTTCAGATTGTCAGAAAAAGTCCGTAATTTATGACAAATAGATGGTGTGACGTGGGGATAACCAAGCTTATTTATGATGACATTAGGGCTTATGAAAAAACATCAGGGAATAGCGAAACTCTCCTATGAACATTTTTAGGGTGACACGATGACGAAGTCAGGAACTATGAAAAAAAGTCCTGCAGAGAACTTTGCAGGACTTTTTCCGGTTTTTAGCATTATGTGTAAATGTTTTTGAGAGAATTGAAACTTCACAGCTTCATCTTTTAAGTTTTAGTAAAGCAATATTTGTTTAAAAGTAAAAGTTTCTTTTCACGAGTCTCTTCCTTTTTTTGAGGGTTTCCGGACACCGGTGTTTATTCTCGTGTGTCCTTTATGGGAAGAGTGAGCAGCGTATCCGTTTTCAGCCTTATTTCAGCCTGACTGTTGTCCTTCGTTTTGAGTGCGGATGCGCTGACAGCAGACGAGACATTTTCGGACTTGATATAGATACCTGTAAGAGGAGCGGGCTGTTCCATATTCTTTTCGCAGTTTCCTCTCATGGAATGCTCTGCCGCATTGCCTATCGCAAGAACGACAGCCACTGTTGCCGCCGCTTTCAGAAAAGGAGCGAACCGGCTGCTCATCTTTACGGTGCGCGCCTTTACCACCTTCGGTTCTTTTATCAAGTTGAGCATGCGAGTATCGAATTCGTTTCCGAGATGCTCCTCACATGCTTTGCTTTGGAACAAAAACAAGTTGCGATACTGTTGCAGACATGACGGTACATCTTTCTGGCTGAAGAAGGAGCGCAGAATCTGTTCCTCTTCAAGGCTCGTCCGGCAATCCCAGTAGCGTTCCAAAAGCTGCTCAATGTACTTATAGTCCATATTTGTCAAGTCTATTGAATTGTTCTCTAATCTGTTTTCTTGCTCTGAATAAATTTACTTTCACGTCCGATTCTGTCAGTCCGAGTATACCGGCGATTTCCTTGTATGTTTTGCCTTCGATGTCTCTCAGGTGCATCACGGTACGTTGCTTCTCCGGCAGGCTGTCAACCAACCGTCTCACGATGCTTTCCCGTTCATCACGCACCATCTGTTCTTCCGGAGTGGAAGCAAGGTCTGCACAATCATGTTCCGTTTCATCGAGCGAAATGTTTTGCCTTTCTTTCTTTTCGGTCCTGTCAAGCGCCAGATTCCTGCACACCGTCAGTCCGAACGCTTCCATGTTGGCGATTCCGACCCATTCAGAGCGACTGTTCCAGATTCGCAGGAGAGTATCCTGTACAATGTCCTCCGCTTCTTCTCTGTTGAGAGTGATGCGGAGAGCCAGCCTGAACAATCTGTTCTTAAGCGGCAAAACATCGTTTCTGAAACTTATTTCTTTCATCTCTCTATTATTGTAGACGGACGGGCTGATTAAAAGTTACGCGGAAAACTGTTTTTTTTCTTTTTTTTGCATAGAAGGAGCTGTCCGCATAGATGCAACCTGCATACCGGATTGTCTCTCATTTTTGAAACAAGCTATGGGATCTTCCTCTTGGTCGGTTTGCAGGGCGCATGTGTGCCGGAGATTGTCGGGAAATCTTTCCTCACGGTCGGCAGGCACTAATCACGGTACCGTGGCAGCCACCGATGGCATCCGCTTTGGTGATGATAACGCGCTTTACCCCTGCTTCCACGGCAGACAAGGCGTTCTCGATTTTGGGTATCATTCCGCCCTTTATGGTGCCTTCTTCCACGAGCTTGCCGAAGTCAGCCTCACAGATGTGTGGAATGACGCTGTCGTCGTCGTTCTCATCATATAATACCCCTGCCTTTTCAAAGCAGTAGATCAATGTCACGTCAAAGTAGGGCGCAAGCGCTTTGGCTGTTTCCCCGGCAATGGTGTCGGCATTGGTGTTCAGCAGGCATCCTTTGCCGTCGTGGGTGAGCGGAGCCATCACAGGCACAATGCCTTCCTTGATAAGTTTTGCGAGCATGGCGCCGTCACATCGGTCGACATCGCCTACGAATCCATAGTCTATGTCTTTCACCGGGCGTTTGTGCGACAACATCACATTCATGTCCGCACCGGTAAGGCCGAGGGCGTTGACACCGCAGGCTTGCAGGCGTGCGATGATATTCTTGTTCACGAGTCCGCCATAGACCATTGTCACCACATTGAGCATATCGGTATCTGTGATGCGTCTGCCGCCGACCATGCGGCTCTCTATGCCGAGTCGTGCCGCAAGCTTGGTGGCAGAGCGTCCGCCTCCGTGTACAAGCACCTTGTTGCCTTCCACAGCGGAGAAATCCCGGAGGAGGCATGCCAATGTCGCTTCGTCCTCGACGATTTTGCCGCCGACTTTTATAACTGTCACTTTTTGCATTTTCGATTCTTTTTTTTATGTGGTAAAAAGCAAAAGCCCCTCATAGGGAAAGGGAAGCCGCACTCCTGACGATTTCTGTCCGACATGGGGCGCAGGCCGGAGGTCTGAGGGGATTGGGGTAATAAAAGACACAGAGATTTGTTGTCAAGCTCTTTATTTGTCTTGGAAAACAAAATCCCTGTGCCGTCTTCTCTGTGATTCCCCGAGTCGGTTATTTAAGGTCTGTAATCTTGTAGAAATCCTGGTCGCCGTAGTCCTGATTTTCACCGCCCATACCCCAGA
The DNA here is from genome assembly GCA_964554265.1 of uncultured Bacteroides sp. Classification (GTDB taxonomy): domain Bacteria; phylum Bacteroidota; class Bacteroidia; order Bacteroidales; family Bacteroidaceae; genus RGIG8745. The sequence goes on from CAZKOB010000065.1 coordinate 17,921, forward strand.
TGAAAGTATAGTTGCTTGTGGCGGCGGCGGAATGTATGGACCATTCCGGTGAGAGGACAGCCTGATCGCCCTTCATCCATATATGTCGAGTCTCGTCGATTTCTCCCATGAAGTGGCAGACAGCCTGATCTTCCGGAACCTCGAAGTAGAAGTATGCTTCCATTCTGCGGCTGTGTACATGGGCAGGCATGGTGTTCCATACACTTCCCGGTTTCAGTTCCGTCATACCCATCTGCAACTGGCATGAATCGAGCACCTTCTGTACAATCATTCTGTTGATTACACGGTCGTTTGAGCCTTCAAGAGAACCGAGTGCAAGGATGTCGGCATCTGCCTTTGTCACCTTCTTTGTCGGGTACTCCTTGTGCGCTGTGGTGCTGTTTATGTAGAATTTTGCCGGTTTTGCCGCATCTTTGCTTGCAAACACCACATCGCGTTCGCCTCTTCCGATATAGAGCGCTTCCTTATAATCGAGTTCGTATACATCATCGCCTACCTTCACGCTTCCTGCGCCGCCTACGTTGAATATGCCCACTTCGCGGCGAGTGGTGAAATATGGAGCCTTCAGCGGATCTATCGCTTCAAGCTTCAGTTCTTCATTTACAGGCATCGCACCGCCTACTATCATGCGGTCGTACATTGAATAGACGAGGTTGACTTCGTCTGCTGCAAATACTTTCTCGATGAGGAAGTCACGGCGCAGACGTTTTGTGTCATAATTTTTCGCATCCTCCGGATGAGCTGCGTAGCGAATCTCATAATTTGTTTTCATGTCAGTATAATTATTATGGTTATGTTTTGGGCAATGTACCCATTGCAGAATATTCTTCGCGTAGCAAAGATAGTGATTTATTGACAACTTATGTCCTTTATGCCGATTTTTGTTTAAAATGCTTGGCAAAGCGCCTCCGTGTTGTCGGTTGCACCACACCTGAAATCCGTTATTTTTTTTGATTTGAACGGTGTTTGGATTTCCGCATAAGCTTGTTTGTTTTGTATGGCATTGAAAACCATTGTATTATAACTTGTGAAAATTTGATTTTGCTCCACTAAAAAGTTGTTTTCACCGCACTGTTTTTTATAATCAGCACTGCCGATTATAAAAACTGCACTGCTGATTGTATAATCTGCACTGTTGATTTTACAATCGGCAGTGCTGATTTAAGAAAATAGTGCAGTGAATTTGATTTCTTCTTGCGATTTTAGTGAGTTGCTTTAACGGTGTTTTGTAGGTGTATTCACAGACTCCTCCGTCGCTGTCGCGCCACGCCCTCCGTCGCAAGCT
>CAZKOB010000066.1:0-18581 GCA_964554265.1 uncultured Bacteroides sp.
AAACAGACCTTCTCAAACTCGTTCACCTTGAAAATAAATTTCGTTCACCTTGAAAAGGTTTTTAAAGTGCCTTTTTAAAAAGTTTTGTGCACCTTAGAAATTTATTTCCAGCGTACTCTTTTTTCAGACGAGGCACGCGTAAATGTGAATTAATTTGCCTTTTTGGGGTGAAAATTGTATTATTCTTACATTTGAGATTCAAGGCCTGAAAATGACCTTAGAATCGCACAAATGGAACTTTGGTAAGGTTCGGCCGATTTTACGCGATTCTGCGAAGACTTGATTTTAACATTTCAGATTGTCAAAGAAAGTCCATAATTTATGACAATCAGATACAACGAGAATTTTTTAGTGACATAATGACGAAACCGGGAAAAATGAAGTTCTCCAAATCCTCGTAGCAGGATTTGGAGAACTTTTTCATTTAACTTCATGAAGCACTTTAACCAGAAGAGCGTACCTGCCCAGTGCTCCCTCCGAAGGCTCTTGCTTGTTTATTTCCTCAAATATTTATCAACTGCTTCAGCAGTCTTCCTTCCGCTTGCAATCGCACGCACGACAAGACTTGCCCCTGAAGCCGCATCACCTGCAACAAATACGTTCTCCGGAAACTCAGGCTGCTTTGGCTTGATGAAACCCATAGCAAGAAGAACAAGATCGCACTCTATAATCTCCTTTTTTCCGTCAAGCTTCATAATCGGACGTCCTCCTTCAGGATTCTTTTCCCATATAACCCCTTCAACTTCTGCCCCTGTAACGTGTCCGTCCTTTCCTATAAAGCGGTTGGTATTCAACAGCCAACGACGCTCACACCCTTCTTCATGACTTGAAGTTGTCTTGAGGATGACCGGCCAGTTAGGCCACGGAGTTGCCGGATTATGCCCCACCGGAGGCATCGGCATAATCTCTATCTGAGTTACACTCACAGCCCCCTGACGATTGGAAGTACCTATACAGTCAGAACCCGTATCGCCACCTCCAATGACAAGTACCTTCTTCCCCTTGGCACTGACAAGCTGGTTTTCTCCAAACTCCATACCGGCAAGAATACGGTTCTGCTGTGCAAGCATGTCAAGAGCCGGATGAATCCCCTTCAACTCACGCCCGGGGATGTCGATGTCGCGCGCCTGGGGGGTACCCGTACTCACCACGTATGCATCATAGCCCTTTGGCAGGTTCTTCACATCAATATCTGTATTATATACAAAATTCACGCCCTCAGCCTCCATAACCTTTATGCGACGGTCGATAATGAGCTTGTTGAGCTTGAAATTAGGGATGCCATAACGCAGAAGTCCGCCCGCCGCTTCATTCTTGTCGTATACTGTAACCTCATATCCTTTATAGTTCAACTGATTAGCAGCCGCAAGACCGGCAGGACCGGCACCGATGATGGCCACTTTCATACCATTGCGCTCCGGATTTTCAATGGTCACATAACCTTCAAGAAACGCGCGCTCCGCAATGGCACATTCGTTTTCACGATTCGTCACCGCTTCGCCTGTAGTCAGATAGAGCACGCAGGATTTCTCGCAAAGCGCCGGACATATTCGTCCCGTAAACTCAGGAAAGTCATTAGTCTTCTTCAGTATCTTATATGCTGTTTCCCACTCTCCCTTGTAGAGAGCATCGTTCCATTCAGGATCCTTGTTGCCAAGCGGACAAGCCCAATGGCAGAAAGGCACTCCGCAATCCATACAACGTGAAGCCTGCTCCTGCCTGTCTTTGGTATTCAACGTCTGCTCCACCTCACCGAAATCATGTATACGGTCGTGCACAGGGCGATAGCCTGCTTCTTTTCTCGGAACAGTCAAAAATGCTTTTGGATTTCCCATCTTATCTTGTCTTTCGTTGATTAATTACTCGTTAATAGTCACGCTGCATATCCTTAATCTTCTGTTGCAGCTTTGCCATCTGCTCCTCATGGAGGACTCGCTTGTACTCTATAGGCACAACCTGTATGAACTCATCGACATAGCGCGCCCAGTTGTCAAGCATTGTACGTGCCAGTGAACTGCCCGTATAGAGATAATGCTGACGAATAAGTTCGTGCAATTCCTTACGATAGCTCGCCTCTTCCACAAGATTAATCTCCACCATGTCCATGTTGCAGAAGTAGTCGAAGTTGCGGTTCTTGTCCCACACATACGCCACACCTCCCGACATTCCGGCGGCAAAATTACGTCCGGTCTCGCCGAGCACGACAACCCGGCCTCCTGTCATATATTCGCAACAATGGTCGCCCGCACCTTCTATGACTGCGATGGCACCTGAGTTGCGGACACCGAAACGCTCTCCGACACGTCCGTTCACATAAAGTTCTCCACCGGTAGCTCCATACAATCCGGTATTTCCGGCTATGGTGTTATCTTCTGCCACAAAGTTCGACCTCACAGGAGGCAGGATGGATATACGTCCGCCACTCAGTCCCTTGCCGAAATAATCATTACATTCACCCTCAAGCTTGATGTTCACACCTTTAGTGAGGAACGCGCCAAAACTCTGTCCGGCAGAGCCTTTGAATTTTATGTTTATGGTCGAATCCGGAAGACCGGCTTCACCAAACTTCTTGGCAATCACTCCTGAAAGCATCGTGCAGACCGCACGGTCCGTATTCTTTATCGTAAAATCAAGGTTTACTTCTTCGTTTTCATATATAGCCTTTCTGCAAACCTCGATGATATGCATATCCTTCACATCTTCCACCTTCGTGAACTCGCGTCCGTCCCAGCGGATGTCCTTGCCGCTTCCTGCTTGTGTAAGCAGACGGCTGAAGTCCATAGTGCCGTGCTTGGTCGAAGGGTCGCATTCCTTCACAGCTATCAAATCCGTGCGCCCGATAATGTCATTGAAATTCCTTACTCCTATTTCAGCAAGATACTCACGCACTTCCTGCGCCAAGAAAGTAAAGAAATTCACCAGAGACTCAGCCCTGCCCGTAAAACGCTTGCGCAGTTCCGCATCTTGTGTCGCCACACCCACGGGACAAGTGTTAGTGTTGCACTTACGCATCATCACACACCCGAGTACAATAAGCGGCAGGGTGCCAAACGAAAACTCGTCTGCTCCGAGCATGGCCATGATGACCACATCGCGGCCGGTCTTCATCTGTCCGTCAGTCTGCAGGCGCACCTGTCCGCGAAGTCCGTTGAGCACAAGCGTCTGCTGTGTCTCCGCAAGACCTATTTCCGGAGAAATGCCGGCAAAGCGCATAGACGATGCAGGAGAAGCTCCCGTACCTCCTTCTGCTCCTGAAATGACGATAAGGTCGGCTTTTGCCTTGGCCACACCGGCCGCAATGGTTCCCACTCCGCTCTCAGCTACAAGCTTCACACTCACTGCGGCCGAAGGATTGATATTCTTCAAGTCGAAGATGAGCTGGGCAAGGTCCTCTATTGAATAGATGTCATGATGAGGGGGCGGCGAGATGAGCGAGATACCCGGAATGGAATGGCGGGTCTTTGCTATAATCTTGTTGACCTTAAATCCCGGAAGCTGACCACCCTCGCCAGGCTTTGCCCCCTGAGCCACCTTTATCTGTATCTCTTCTGCATTGACAAGGTATTCTGCCGTCACACCGAAACGTCCTGAAGCCACCTGCTTCGTCTTGCTCGACAGGCTTACTCCGTCCACAAACGAGTGATAGCGTTCATTGTCCTCACCGCCTTCGCCCGTATTGCTGCGTGTGCCGAGCTTGTTCATGGCAAGCGCTATCGCCTCATGCGCCTCGATGCTGATAGCTCCGAACGACATTGCACCGACCACAAAATGCTTGACTATACTTTCTACCGGTTCCACCTCGTCTATCGGGAGCGGTTTGGATGCCTTCTTGAAGCTGAAAAAGTCACGAATGAATATAGGCTTCTCCTTTTCGTCCACAAGGCCGCTCCATTCCTTATACTTCTTGTATGAACCAAGACGCGTGGCAATCTGCAGGTTTGCAATCGTATCGGGTGTCCATGCATGCACAATACCATCCTTGCGATAACTGAACAATCCGGTGTTCGGCAGAAACTCGTTTATCTCCTTAGGCTTGAATGCCTCGTCATGCAGACGTATCGCATCTTTCGCGATGTCGCGCAGACCGACACCACCGATAGTGGAGATTTCCGTACCGAAATACTTCTTCAGAAGACCTTCGCTCAGTCCGATACTCTCAAAAATCTTCGCTCCGCGATAAGAACGGATGGTCGAAATACCCATCTTCGACATTATCTTGAAAAGTCCCTTGCATACTGCCTTGATATAGTTCTTTTCGGCTGTGGCATACTCTTCCTGAATCTTGTGTTTCTCCACAAGGTCATTGAGCACAGCGAATGTCATGTAAGGGCATATGGCCGAAGCGCCATAGCCGAGCAGCAGGGCGGCATGCATTACTTCACGAATCTCACCGGATTCGACGATTAGTGCTGTCTGCACACGCTTGCCTACACTGATAAGATAATGATGCACAGCACTTACGGCAAGCAACGACGGTATGGCGGCATGAGTTTCATCAATGTCACGGTCGGAAAGTATGATATAGTTGACCCCATCGTTCACGCTCTCCTCCGCCTTCTTGCAAAGCCCCTCGATAGCTGCGCGCAGACCGCTTTCCCCTTTCCTGCATTCAAATATCATCGGAAGCTTCACCGTATGGAAGCCCTTGTAACGTATGTTGCAAAGAATGTCAAGCTGGGTATTCGTCAATATAGGATGGGGCAGGCGGACCATCTTGCAGTTCGATTCATCCGGAGTGAGGATGTTGGTTCCCACAGCACCGATATATTCAGCAAGCGACATCACAAGTTCTTCGCGTATAGGGTCGATGGCCGGATTGGTCACTTGGGCGAACTGCTGGCGGAAGTAGTTGAAGAATATCTGCGGACGGTCACTCACCACTGCAAGCGGTGTGTCGTTTCCCATCGCAGCTACAGGTTCCGCACCGTTCACGCACATCGGGATAACGGTTTTGTCGATATCTTCCTGAGCAAAACCGAAATTCAGCAGCTTGCGCTCGTAGTTCTCCACAGAATTGCTCACTTTACGTCCGCTCTTCAATTTCTCCAGCTGAATACGATTGGTAGAAAGCCATTGACGATAAGGATGTTCTCCGGCAAGCTTTTCCTTGATTTCTCCGTCATAATAAATCTTGCCTTCAAGCGTGTCGATGAGGATGATTTTCCCCGGCTGCAGACGTCCTTTGGCCGTTATCTCACCCGGTTCAAAGTCCATCACTCCCACCTCACTCGCAACAACCATCATTCCGTTCTTGGTGATAGTATAGCGCGCAGGACGCAGACCGTTCCTGTCGAGCATACCTCCGGCAAAACGTCCGTCGCTGAACATCAGGGCGGCCGGCCCATCCCACGGCTCCATCAATATGGAGTAATATTCATAGAAGGCCTTCAGATCTTCTGATATAGGGTTCTTGTCATTGAAGGATTCCGGTACGAGAATTGCCATTGCCTGCGGCAGCGACAACCCCGACATGACAAGAAACTCAAACACGTTGTCAAGTGAAGCCGAGTCCGACATCTCCGGCTGAAGTATCGGACGGATTTCCTTGATGTCGCCCAACTTCTGTGAGGAGAGCACCGACTCACGCGCCTTCATCCATCCCCGGTTTCCCCGCACAGTGTTTATTTCTCCGTTATGGCACAGCAAACGGAACGGCTGGGCAAGTTTCCACATCGGAAACGTGTTCGTGGAGAAACGCGAGTGCACAAGCGCAAGACCACTTGTGAAGTAGTTGTTTGAAAGGTCCGGAAAATACTGGCGAAGCTGCTTGCTCGAAAGCATACCTTTATATATAAGGTTCTTGCTTGAAAGCGAACATATATAAAAATCCGGATCCGACACACGGTTCTCTATCTTCTTGCGTATCTTGTAAAGCATACGCTCGAAATCATCTATCTTATCATCTGGTACACCTGTGACGAACACTTGTTTGATGTCCGGTTCAACAGAGAGAGCCGATTCGCCGAGACACTCAGAAGCAGTCGGCACATTGCGCAGATGCATAAGGGTAAGGCCTTCGCGCTCAATCTCCTCAATCATTATTGACAAAATGTCCGATTGTCTCGCATCATCTTTCGGCAGAAAAATGAGTCCTGTTCCGTACTTTCCCTTCTCCGGCACAGGAATACCTTGCAGAAGAATAAACTCATGAGGAATCTGCAAGAGTATGCCGGCACCGTCACCGGTCTTCTTGTCTGCACCTTCAGCACCACGGTGCTGCATGTTTTCAAGAACTTTAAGCGCATTGTCAACAAGTTCATGACTCTTGTTGCCGTGAATGTTCACGACCATTCCGACACCACAAGCATCATGCTCATTCGCCGCACTATACAGGCCCTGATTCCTTGGAGGTCTGCATACCGTACAGCCGGTCTCTTTGCTGATTTGTTCTCTTTTTACCATCGCTTTGTCGTTATAATTATTAAATCTACTTTTCTTTTGTGTTGATTTGAGTGCAAAATTACACATTTTATTTCTTTTTGTTATCATATTTCTGTATTTTTATTCTTTTTGTCGCAAAATATTTTAATTTTTCAGATAAAATCTACTATAATATGCTTTTTCCATACTTTTTGTCGAGATTTAATGTCAAAGACTATGATTATGTCATTTCGTCATCGGACAACCGGATGCCGTTTCGATTGGAAATCACTTTTAATTACGCAAGTTCGGTTTAAGAAAGTCCAATAAAAGTTGGTAACCTTGCGAGTGCATGGCTTTCTTAAACCGAATTCGCGTAGGCAATCATATTTCTGTTCGTTTTTAAGTGAGGAAATAAGGTTCACCTGACTTCCTCATTGCGTCACCCTGCATAATTCCAATGGATGCATATATCTGATTTTTACTTTTTTGAAGTGAAAATCAGCTACTTTTGCTGGTGTATCCACAGATTTCTCTTATGATTTTAAGCCGGAGTCTGTGAAAACCAGCAGCAAAAATCGCTTCAAAGACACAGCAATCTCCCCTTACGAGAGATTTTCCAAATATTCAATTTTATCATAAATCACGAGTTTTTCTGACAATTTGAAATGTTAAAATTCAAGGCTCGCAGAATCGCATAAAATCGGTCGAATCCGACCAAAGTTCCGTTTGTGCGATTCTAAGGCTGTTTTCAAGCCTTGAATACGGGATGTTAACATATTGTAATTTATATTCCGGAAATATAAATTTATTCACATTCGTGCGTACCTCGCCTGAAAAAAGAGTACGCTGGAGACAAATTTTCAAGGTGAACAAAATTGGTTTAAAAGACACTTTAAAAAATTTTTCAAGGTGAAAGAAATTTATTTTCAAGGTGCACGAGTTTGAAAACGTCCGTTTTTCGGATTGAATTTTGATATTATCCCAAGTCATTTCTTAAAAAATCATAACCGGCATTTTCAATGCCACGGAAAAACAAAGATGGATTCCGGTGGCGAAAAACAGGAATCTTGGACAAATAATTTTGTAACTTGCTGATTATCAGTTTATCCTGTTCTTGTTCTTGTCTATGCTGTTTACACCTGAAACCGCATCGTTTTGCTGAAATAGTATTTCTTTGATAATCAATTGCTTATCTATAAAACATCAAAATTTCAACAATTATTCAAGTGTAAACGGATCTTAATAATGTTAATAAGGCTCCGTCTGCAATGGGTGAACTTAGTGTCAAAAAGAAAGAAGAAATGTCTTTAATAAAGTCAGCATGTTTACAGGAAAACATCTGCAAAAAAACAATTCGCATGAATCCCATTCCCGTACAGAACCCGAGAGCGGTGATGGCTCTTTCGGACTTTTTTGTAAAATTAACGTGGCACAAAATGAATGATAAGTTCTTTTTTCTTACCTTTACAAACTATAATGGTGTATTGCGCGTTTTGAGTGCATCGCATGATGCCGGAAATATTGCTGCATGTTTGTTATAAGCTTTCTGAGTATTCTTGAAAGTGAAGATTATGATACTGTGAATCAGAGAGCTGAGTATATGTGGATTTCGCGCGCTTTGCCAGTGGTTAAAATGTAAAACAATAACAAATATAATGAACTACAAATGGAACTTCAAAACACCCACACAAGAACTGAAGGATGCGGCTGAGAGGCTGTCGGAAGAAACCGGTGTAAGTCCTGTTTTATGTAATATGCTTATCCAAAGAGGTATAACAGATGCTGCGGGGATGAGAAAGTTTTTTCGTCCTCAGCTGCATGAGTTGCATGACCCGTTTCTGATGCGTGACATGGACAAGGCTGTGGAGCGTCTCAATCAGGCTATGGGAAGAAAGGAGCGTATCCTTGTCTATGGCGATTATGATGTGGACGGGTGTACGGCTGTGGCATTGGTCTACAGATTCCTGCAACAGTTTTACTCTAATATCGACTATTACATTCCCGACCGTTATGAAGAAGGCTATGGAGTGTCGGTACGAGGTGTGGATTATGCATGTGAGACGGGTGTAGGATTGATAATCGTACTTGACTGCGGTATAAAAGCCGTTGATGAAATAGAGTATGCCAAGCAGAAAGGCATCGACTTCATTATTTGCGACCATCATGTTCCTGACGACCGGATGCCTCCGGCCGTGGCCATATTGAATGCCAAGCGCAACGACGCCACTTATCCCTACCGCCATCTGTCGGGGTGTGGGGTGGGCTTCAAACTGATGCAGGCCTTTGCCGTAAGCAACGGCATAAGCTTCAGTTCTCTCATCCCTCTGCTTGATTTGGTTGCTGTAAGCATCGCTTCGGACATAGTTCCCGTGATGGGTGAGAACCGTATTCTTGCCTATCACGGTCTGCGTCAGCTCAACAACAATCCGAGTGTCGGTCTGAAGGCCGTCATCGATATATGCGGCCTCCATGGGAAAGACATCACCATGAGTGACATTGTGTTCAAGATAGGCCCCCGGATAAATGCTTCCGGACGTATGCAGAACGGAAAGGAATCCGTGTCACTGCTTATCGAACACGACTATGACCGTGCCAAAGAAAAGGCGCAACTGATAAACAAGTATAATGAGGAGCGGAAGGAATTGGACAAGCATATGACGGAAGAGGCAAGTGTGATAGTGGAGAAGATGCCGGAGCTGTCAGACCATGATGCCATCGTAATCTACAACGAAGACTGGCATAAAGGGGTTATCGGTATCGTGGCCTCACGGCTTACGGAGATGTATCACCGTCCGACTGTGGTGCTTACGCGTACAGGAGACATGGTGACGGGGTCGGCGCGCAGCGTCAGCGGCTTCGATGTGTATAAGGGCATACAGCAGTGTCGCGATCTTCTTGAGAACTTTGGCGGCCATACCTATGCGGCGGGCCTTTCGCTGAAGGTGGAGAATGTGGAGATGTTTAAGAAAAGGTTTGAAAAATATGTGAGGGAAACAATCAAGCCGGAGCAGACGAGCGCAAACTTGTATATCGATGCCGTTATCAATTTCCGTGACATCACACACAAGTTTCATTCGGACTTGAAGCGTATGCGCCCTTTTGGTCCGGACAACCACAAGCCCATGTTCTGCACAAGACAGGTGTATGACTATGGGACAAGCAAGGTTGTCGGACGTGAGCAAGAGCACATAAAGCTTGAACTTGTGGACAACAAGTCGAACAACGTGATGAACGGCATAGCTTTCGGACAGAGTTCGCAGGTCCGCTACATAAAAACCAAGAGTTCGTTTGATATAGTGTATACCATAGAGGAGAACAGCTACAAGCGAGGAGAGGTGCAGCTGCAAATAGAAGACATCAGAGGTACGGTCTGAGCAGTGTGTGAGGGTGCTATGGTATGGACTTTCTTTATCGTGAAGGATTGTGGACGGCATATATACAGACATATTGAAGCGATACTGGGGCTTTGACAGCTTCAGAGGCATACAGGAGGAAATCATCGAGAGCATCGGCGAAGGCCATGACACTCTCGGACTGATGCCCACAGGAGGGGGCAAATCCGTATGCTTCCAAGTGCCGGCATTGGCAAAAGAGGGAATCTGTATAGTCATCACCCCCCTGATAGCCTTGATGAAAGATCAGGTACTTCAGTTGAGGAAAAAAGAAATAAAGGCGGCGGCAGTTTATTCGGGAATGATGCGCGACGATATAATAAGAGTGCTTGACAACTGCATTCTCGGCGACTATAAGTTCCTGTACATTTCTCCGGAGAGACTCTCGTCGGACATCTTTCTCGCCAAGTTGGAGCGCATGCATAATGTTTCGATGATTACGGTGGATGAGGCCCACTGTGTGTCGCAGTGGGGATATGATTTCCGGCCTTCCTATCTGCAAATATCGCGGATAAGAGAACTCATCCCATACGAAGTTCCCATCCTTGCTCTGACGGCAACGGCGACTCCGGCTGTGGTGGATGACATCCAGACAAGATTGGGCTTTAGGGAGAAGAGGGTGTTTTCCATGAGCTTCGAACGCAAGAATATTATATATGTGGTCCGAGACACGGAAAACAAGGCGGAGGAGATGCTGCACATATTGAACAGTGTGCCGCAGGGAAGCGCCATCGTATATACACGGAGCAGACGGCTGACGGGGGAGATGGCAGCCTTTCTCAATGCCGGTGGAATCACTGCAGACAATTATCATGCAGGTTTCACCGATGCAGAAAAAGATTTGAAGCAGACAAACTGGAGCAAGGGGCGCAACCGCGTCATGGTGGCGACCAATGCCTTCGGTATGGGTATAGACAAGCCGGATGTGAGAGTGGTGATACATTGCAATGTGCCGGATTCCATGGAATCGTATTTTCAGGAAGCGGGCAGGGCCGGACGTGACGGCAATGCCGCTTATGCAGTGCTGCTCTACAATCCTAAAGATAAGGCGCTGCTCAGGAAACGCGTTGCCGAAACTTATCCGGACAAGGAGTATGTGGCGCAGACGTATGAGAATGTGTGCTGCTTCTTGCAGATAGGCGAAGGCGAAGGCGAGGGACGGACATTTGATTTCTGTCTGGAGGATTTTTGCAAAAGGTTCCGGCAGTTTGCGTTGCATACGGACAGTTCGCTGAAGTTGCTTACCAATGCCGGATATATAGAATATCGTGAAGAACAGGAATTCAAGTCGAGACTTCAGTTCACATTGCTAAAAGAGGAACTGTATAAACTCTACAACAATGATGCGGATATGGATATGCTTATCAGCACGATATTGCGTACCTATTCCGGCATTTTTGCCGACTATGTGTATATAGAGGAGATGATGCTGTCTCATATAACAGGACTGACCACGGAGCGCATATACAATATGCTCAAAGAATTGAACAGAAACAGGGTTGTCAGTTATATTCCGCGCCGTAACACTCCGACAATCACTTTTACACTTCCTCGTCTTGACACTTCGCTTATCCGTCTGCCGGTTTCGGTATACGACGACCGCAAGAAAGAGTTTGAGAAGCGGATAGACAGCATGATTGAGTATGCAAGTTCCGTCAACAAGTGCCGGAGCCGGATGCTGCTGGAATATTTTGGCGAGAAGACAGATGAAGACTGTGGCCAATGTGATGTCTGTCTGAAAAGGAAGAGAAACGGATTGCCCGGCTCGGAGTTATGCAAGGTGAAAGTAAAGGTGACGTCACTTCTTGCCGACGGGCAATGGCACAGGGTGGAAGAGCTGAACATGCCGGACGTAAAGGCTGAGCTGCTTGACAACGTGATAGGTTCGATGGCGATGGAGGAGGAGATAGAGCAGTCTGCCGGACATATAAGGCTGAAAAAGAAATAAAACACAATAAACAAGTATATCATGGGATTTTTTAAGACTCTTTTCATGGGTAAGGAGGATATTCCTGAGAATGGAAGCAATGACAAGGAAAAGCGTGATTTTGACATCTTGAAATATGATGGAATACAGGCTCTGAAGATGGGAAAGATGGACTATGCTGTAAAATGTATGGAGCATGCACTGGCATTATGCGAGGATGTGGAGACACGGAGCTATCTGGCAAAAGCCTTGATGGCTGCGGACAAACTTGACGAAGCGGCTTTGCAGTATGAGTTGTTGCATAGGCTGGTTCCGGATGAACCGTCATATCCGATAGCACTTGCCGAATTGCATTTCCAGCTTGAGAAATATGATGAAATGGAACAAGACTGTCAGACGGCATTGGAAATTGACGATAGGTTGGCGCGGCCTCGTTATTTGCTCGCCAAGAAGTGTTGTGCGCAGAAAGACTACATCAATGCCATAGTGCAGGTCACCCGGGCCATCAGTGCGAAGGAGGATTTCTTTGACGCATATCTTCTTCGTGCACAGATTCTGTGCGGAATGATGCAGTATGCCGAAGCGGAAAAAGATGTGGACTTTGTCTTGAATAATACAGAATCGGGTGAGGATACTCTCCTGCAGAAAGCGGTTATATGTGCAAACCTTGACAGGAATGAAGAGGCGAAGGACTGTTTTGGCGATGTCATAAGTATGAATCCGTTCATTCCGCAAGCGTATGTAGGATTGAGCGGAATACTCGTGAAGATGAAAAACAGAGATGACGCTTTGAGTGTTATAAATGAAGGTATAGAGCAGAATCCAAATTCTCCGGAACTTTTCCGTGTGCGCGGAGGAATCAAGCTGATGGCCGGTGATAAAGAAGGCGCGGCGGCAGACATGAAGAAGTCGCTCGAACTGGCTCCCGAAGAAGAAAGACAGCTCAGCGGAAAGTTTACGAATATGGAGGATGTGATGCTTGAAGCATATAATAAGATAAATCCTTATAACTTTACTGTTAGAATATAGAAAGAACCGATTTGTAATCTAAAAAACAAGAAAAATGGCAAATTTGAAAACTACGTTTGCAGGACTTGAACTTAAGAATCCTGTCATTGCGGCAAGTTCGGGATTTACAGCTAATCCGGACAGGTGTAAGAAACTTGAAGAGGCCGGAGTAGCGGCTGTTGTTTTGAAGTCGATATTTGAAGAGCAGATTGCAGAGCAGACACAGAAGTGGCTTGGCGATGACTTGGGCGAAGCGGCGGACTCGCTCGCCGAGTATGTGAAGGGCGATGTGCTTAACACTTACATCAATCTCATAAAGAGTGTCAAAGTGGCAGTTTCCATTCCGGTTATTGCAAGTATCTGCTGCTCTCGACTGGGAGAATGGAGCTTGTTTGCGAAAGTGATAGAAGCAGCGGGCGCCGATGCACTTGAACTTAATATCATGTCTGTGTGTGCGGACAAGGAATATGCGTTCGGCTCATTTGAGGAACAGTTGGTGGACATATATGGCACGGTGAAGTCTGCAGTGAATATCCCTGTAGTGGTTAAACTTGGACAAGGTTTGACCAATCCTGTTGCCGTAGCCAATTCGTTTTATGCTCATGGTGCGCGCGACATGGTTCTGTTCAACCGCCATTATCAGACAGACATTGATATTGAAAATATAAAGCTGACAAGTGGGGAGATCTGTAGTACAACAGCGGATATTTGTGAACGCTTGCGCTGGACTGCCATTTGTTCTGCTCTGATACCACAAATGAATTTTGCCATTTCGGGCGGAGTACACCGTGGCGAAGATGTGATCAAGGCATTGTTGGTAGGTGCACAGACAGTTGAAGTGTGCAGCGTGCTTTATAAGCACGGTGTAGCTGCAGTTAGCGAAATGCTTGCCGGTGTTGAGGATTGGATGAACAGGCATGGATATGAATCCGTGGACCGGTTTAGAGGCAAACTTAATGCCAGCAATATTGCAGATCCTGCATCCTTTGAAAGAACTCAGTTTTTTGCAACGGTGCATTCAAACCACTATAATATAGAATATTGATGCGGTCCGGTTTTTGCTGAATGAATTTTGTTTTATGAATACCTGATTGTTGTACAGACCGACGGACTTTGCAGGGCTTATTAAGAAAAAGTAGTAAAAAAACGAAAAAACATCAGTAAATGTTTGTTATATTAGTTAATATTGTTACATTTGCATCGAAATAAAAATAATTGTAAATATGAGGTCTTTTTTCGGTACATATTACTTTTTTTACTTTTACTTTAGCAACGAAGTGAAGCGGGAAATTGTATGTGCATGAAAATAGGACTGTACAAATTGTAAATATAAAAGATCCCGCTCTACATAAGCGGGATTTTTTTTGATACAAAGGAATAAAGACAATGAGGAAAGTAGCAATACAAGGAGTAATAGGATCGTTTCATGACATTGCCGCTCATAAGTTTTTTGAAGGTGAGGAACTTGACATTGTATGTTGTGACACTTTTGAGCAGGTTTTTGAAGAAATGAAGGCGGATGGCAGTGTTGTGGCTCTGCTTGCGATAGAGAACACTATTGCCGGAAGCCTGCTTCACAACTACGAACTGTTGCGTGACAGCGGCATGCAGATTGTGGGCGAGCATAAGTTGCGCATTTCACATAGTATAATGTGTCTGCCCGATGAGGACTGGCAGGACATTACGGAAGTCAATTCACACCCGGTGGCATTGATGCAGTGTCGTGAGTTCTTGAACCGGCATCCGGATTTCAAGGTCGTTGAAACAGAAGACACGGCCGGTTCGGCCAAACAGATAAGCGAATGTCAGTTGCATGGACATGCAGCAATATGTTCCAAATTCGCAGCTCCTCTCTACGGAATGAAGATTCTTGAGGAAGGCATAGAGACCAACAAACATAATTTTACGCGTTTTCTTGTTATCAGTGATCCGTGGATAGCGGAAGAGTTATGTAATCCACGCTATTCAAACAAGGCAAGCCTCGTGTTCAGTACTCCGCATAGCGAGGGAAGCTTGTCGCAGGTTCTGTCAATATTCTCATTCTATAAGATAAATCTGACAAAGATACAATCGTTGCCTATCATAGGAAGAGAATGGGAATATCTGTTTTATGTGGATGTGACTTACGATGACTATATCCGCTACAGGCAGTCGATTGATGCTATACGTCCGCTCGCCAAGCAATTGAAAATATTGGGAGAATATCAGGACGGAAAATCCACATTGTAATAATTGAGTATATAATAACTGTTGAAAAATGGCAGACACTTATCATACAAATATATGTCCGGCAGACCGTATAGCTACGGTCAGTGAATATTATTTCAGCCGCAAAGGAAAAGAAGTGGCACGGCTTAATGCGGAGGGTAGGGATATCATAAGTCTTGCGATAGGCAGTCCGGATATGCCGCCTTCTAAAGAAACCATAGACACGCTTTGCGAGAATGCTCGTCTTGACGATGCGCATGGATACCAGCCTACGGTCGGTATACCGGAGTTGCGACAGGCAATGTCTTCTTTCTACAAGAGATGGTATGGGGTGGAACTTGATCCGACTACAGAGATACAGCCCCTCATAGGCTCAAAGGAAGGAATTCTTCATGTTACGCTTGCTTTTGTGAATCCGGGAGATAAGGTGCTTGTTCCGAATCCGGGGTATCCTACTTATACCTCCCTGTCCCGAATCTTAGGCGCTAAAATCGTGAATTACGATCTTCTTGAGAGCAACGGATGGCAGCCCGACTTTGAGCAGTTGGAGTGCATGAACCTTGAGAATGTGAAAATAATGTGGACGAATTATCCTAATATGCCGACAGGAGGACGTGCCACACGTGAACTGTATGAGAAGATTGTAGATTTTGCACTTCGTCATAATATTGTTGTTGTTAACGACAATCCTTACAGTTTTATTCTAAACAGAGATGAACACCTTAGCATTCTGCAAGAACCAAGGGCAAAGGAATGTTGCATAGAATTTAATTCCATGAGCAAAAGCCATAACATGCCGGGTTGGCGTGTCGGAATGCTTGCTGCAAACTCAATGTTCATCGGGTGGATTCTTAAGATAAAAAGCAATATAGATTCAGGAACATTTCGACCGATGCAACTCGCTGCTGCACGTGCATATGATAATTCGGAACAATGGCATTATCAAGCTAATGTGGAGACGTATCTTGCACGCCGTATCATAGCGGAGGATATAATGAAGCGTCTTGGTTGTACCTTCGACCTGAAACAGCAGGGCATGTTCCTTTGGGGAAAAGTACCGGATTGCTATTCATGTGCGGAAGAACTTACAGAGAAGGTCTTGCATGAGGCAAGGGTCTTTATTACTCCGGGATTTATCTTTGGCAGTAATGGCGAAAGATATATACGTATCTCTCTCTGTGCCAAGAATGACAAGATGCGAGAGGCTTTGGAGAGAATAAAGGAAGTGTTTTAGGGTTGTCTCCGTATGGACTTTTTGGGTCCATGCAGAACATACTCGACTTTTAGTCGATGTTGTTGCAAAAGGGAAGGGTGGTAGCCGGGATTTTATGTTGTCAGGTTGTAATTCCGACGATAAATGTGATATTAATTAACAATAAACAAAAACTCAAAATATATGGAACTTGAATTGTTGCCGCTTAATTTGCCGGGAGTGGAAGACAAGCGTCCGCTTGTCATTGCCGGGCCGTGCAGTGCCGAGACTGAAGAACAAGTGATGGGTACAGCAAGAATGCTTGCTGAAGGTGGTATAAAAATATTCCGTGCAGGAGTATGGAAGCCGCGTACCAAACCGGGAGGCTTTGAAGGTAATGGCTTAAAAGCTTTGCCTTGGATGAAGAGAGTTAAGGAAGAAACCGGTATGCTTACTTCAACGGAGGTTGCTACTCCGAAACATGTAGAGGCTGCTCTTGAGGCCGGAATTGACATCCTTTGGGTCGGAGCGCGTACAAGTGCAAACCCTTTTGCTGTACAGGAATTGGCCGATTCATTGAAGGGTGTTGACATGCCCGTGCTTGTGAAGAACCCTGTGAATCCTGATCTTGAGCTGTGGATTGGTGCGCTTGAGCGTTTCAATGGTGCAGGAATCAAGCGCCTTGGCGCCATACATCGTGGATTTTCTTCTTACGATAAGAAGATTTACCGAAACTTGCCTATGTGGCAGATTCCTATAGAACTGCGCCGACGTATCCCTAATCTTCCTATAATCTGTGACCCAAGTCATATCGGAGGACGTCGTGACCTCATCGCTTCTCTTTGCCAGCAGGCGATGGATTTGGGTATGGACGGATTGATAGTGGAAAGTCATTGCAATCCTGATGCGGCATGGAGTGATGCCAAACAACAGGTTACCCCTGACATTTTGGAATATATTCTGAATTTGCTTGTTATTCGTGAGGAGATACAAACGACAGAGAATATTTCTGCATTACGCAAACAGATTGACCTGATTGATGATCAGTTGATAGAACTTTTGGCAAAGCGCATGCGTATTTCTCGTGAGATTGGGCAGTACAAGAAAGAACATGGAATGACTATTGTACAGACAAGCAGATACAGTGAAATTCTTGACAAGCGTGGAGCGCAAGGAAGTCTGTGTGGAATAGAGCCGGCATGTGTGCGCCAGATATTTGAGGCTATACATGAAGAGAGCGTGCGTCAACAGATTGAGATAATAAACAAATAAAATATGAGGTAAAGATTGAAGGGAAGAAACTAAAGAAGGGTGGTCCGGGTACATGTCCGTGCAACTTTTATATCTGGATTTCTTCTTTTCAATCATTTGTTTAATCTTCAGAATCGATGAGAATACTTATACTCGGTGCTGGAAAGATGGGCAGTTTCTTCACTGACCTTCTGAGTTTTGAACACGAAGTGGCTGTTTACGAAATTGACGCAAAGAAACTTCGTTTCATGTATAATGCGCAGCGTTTCACGGAGAAAGAAGAGGTCCGGAACTTTTGTCCGGAACTTGTTATAAATGCTGTGAGTCTTAAATATACGCTGGATGTATTCCGCGAGATGATACCATTGTTGCCCAATGACTGTATATTGAGTGATATATCATCTGTGAAGACCGGCTTCAAGGATTTCTATGAACAGTGTGGTCGTAGATATGTTTCCACTCATCCTATGTTTGGTCCTACTTTTGCCAATTTGGGTAAGCTTGCAGATGAAAATGCCATTGTCATTAGTGAGGGAGATTATATGGGACGCATATTCTTCAAGGATTTGTATTCCAAGCTCGGGCTTCATGTATGTGAATATACTTTTGAAGAACATGATAGGACTGTCGCTTATTCTCTGTCTATTCCATTCATATCTACATTTGCTTTTGCTGCAGTGATGAAGCATCAGGATGCTCCGGGCACGACATTCAAACGTCACATGAAGATTGCGCAGGGGGTACTCAGTGAAGATGATTGTTTGTTACGAGAGATATTGTTCAATCCGTATACGAAAGACCAGGTGGAGCAGATATGTCAGGAAATGAAAGATTTGATAGGTATTATTGAAGACAAGAACGAGGAGCGCATGCAGCAATATCTTACAAAGATAAGAAACAATATACGTAACTGATAAATCTTTATATAAGACACTGTAAAGTATTTTTCATTCGAAATTAGTATCCATCCGAAATATGCCGTCTGGCGGGATTAAAAAAAGAGGGTGTGTCAAAATTCATTTTTTGAAAAGATGAACTTATAATTTGAAATTAGAACATCCTAAAAGACTAAAGAAAGGGGCATATCATTACTCAATACAGAGCTTGATACGCCCCTATTTAAGTATTGCAGTTACAATCTGTAACTTTTGGGAGTTGTCATTTTCATTTTGACACACCCTCTTTTTTGTAGTTGTATGGGAGTAGGTCTTCGAGTTGCTCCTCCGTCATGTCATCGGTT
>CAZKOB010000067.1:0-18452 GCA_964554265.1 uncultured Bacteroides sp.
AGTTTGGATAACTAAAAAGTTTGGATAAGCAAGGTTATCAAAACTTTTGGATAACAGGGCAGAAAGAGGAATCCGAAAGTTGAAAGTCAAGCAGAAAATATCCGGATGCTTCCGTTCAGACACCGGTGCCGATGCCTTCCACGCAATCCACTCCATCGCCGATACCGCGTGGAAAAACGGACAATCACCGCTCGACGCCATACTCGCGCTCGTCTAACGATGAGGGCCAATCCTCCGTGCCTTTTACTTTGGCTGAATAGTTACTTTTTATTTAGTGACACGGCTCTTTCATTTAAGAATAGCTTATAAGCATAAGTGATTGTTAATAATTAGATTATCTCTATGCTGTTGTTTGAAGCTCTTGTCAATGCAAATCCTGCATAGCAGATAAAGTTCATTAAACGTCTAATCGCCATACATTTTGAGGTTTTCCTACTTTTTAAAAGAGCTGTGTTTACGAATGATTTGGAATGGCATTTTTTATTTAGTGAAGACCGGTTGTCAATGGCGTATGTTTCCTCTTCACTTTCCTAAGTGGCAGTTGGTTTATTACTACTATCGTAAATGGACGTCCTTGTCGGACTTTGACTTGCTATTGGAGAAATTACGTGGACATGTACGTGGGAAACGAGGTCAAAATATGGAACCAAGTGTAGGCATCATGGACAGTCAAAGTGTCAAATGGGGAAACGATGCTTCCTTGAACGGCGTTGATGGAAACAAAAAGGTAAAAGGTTTAAAGCGTCATGTCATAGTAGACAAGAATGGTTTTCTCATTGCCGTGACGGTTAGCATAGCCAATGTACATGACAGTAAAGCCGCTTGTCTGTTGATGAGAGTCTTTAAAGAAATGTGTTCCGGAGAGTAAAGGTTGTCCTTGCCGATGGAGGATATAGAGGGAACTCATCGATAACATGAGAAAGAACTTCGGGTATGTCATCCAAGTAGTAATCAGCGCATTTAAGGAACAAGGATTCAGATCCATTCAAAAGAGATGGATTGTGGAAAGGTCATTCTCGTGGATGGATTACAATAGAAGACTCTGTCGAAACTATGAGTTAACATTCGATTCGGCAGAGGAAATGGTCAAATTGGCCACTATAAGATTATTATTGAGGAAAATTTAAACAGGCTCTTAATAAATGCATAAAAAACACATTTTTTATGTTTGGGTTTTGTCATTGCTGGAGCATGATTGGCAATTTTCGCATCCTTTGCACCCTCTTGTGTTACAGTGGCACCCTCTTCCTTTGTCGCATATTTGTCTGTAAGCATATCTTATTATGACAACTGCAACCAATATTATTATTATTGTGACGATAATTTCTTGCATCTGTAAATCATTTTATGCTAATTAACTGAACAGGCTTCCGAGCTGAAATATGAGTGTGGAGCATATCCATGCAAGGACAGTGGTATATGTAATGGTGAACAGTGCCCATCTCCAATATCCTGATTCATTCTTGATACTGATACATGCAGGTATACAAGGCATGTATAGCAATACAAATATGAGAAATGAGAATGCAGCCAAAGGAGTAAGTCCGCTATTGGCTATCACACGTGACAATCGTGCATTTTCTGCATCCTCATCTTCTAAAGACTCATCGCCCTTGTTGCTATAGAGTACCCCCATAGTAGAAGCTACAATTTCTTTTGCGCCAATTCCGGTGATGATGCTTACTCCTTCTTTCCATTCAAAGCCACATGGATGTATTATCGGTTCGATGGCTTTTCCTACCTGTCCTATATAGCTTTGCTCCATTTGTTCTTCCGATGATGGCGATTCGTTGTGGGGATAGTATGACAAAGCCCATACAACGATGGATGCCAGCAGTATAGTCGTACCCATCTTCTTGAGGTATTGCTTGCCCTTCTCCCATGTGTGTCTTCCTACCGATTTGGCAGATGGCAGTCGGTATGGAGGCAGTTCCATTACGAAGGGGCTGCTTTCTCCTCTGACAACAAAACGGCTGAAGAGTTTGGCCATCAGAATGCTCATGCAGATGCCGAATGTATAGAGCGACAGCAGTATGAGGGCAGAGTTATGAGGAAAGAATGCACCTATTATAATAATGTATACGGGAAGGCGGGCTGAGCATGACATCAGCGGTACGATAAGCATCGTGATGAGCCGTGACTTCCTGTCTTCTATGGTGCGTGTCGCCATTATTGCTGGAATATTGCAGCCGAACCCCATAATCATCGGTATGAAGGATTTGCCGTGAAGCCCCATCTTGTGCATGATTTTGTCCATGATGAACGCGGCTCTTGCCATATATCCGGAATCTTCCATCCATGAGATAAAGGCATAAAGAATCATGATGTTGGGAAGGAACACAATCACACCGCCGACGCCGCCTATGATGCCGTCGACAATTAAATCCTTGAGAGGACCTTCAGACATGTTGTCGCCTATGGTTTCGCTGATCCATCCGATAAAGGCATCTATCCAATCCATAGGGTATTGCCCTATATTGAATGTACAGAAAAACATGAGATACATCAGCAACAGGAAGATTGGGTATCCCCATACGTGACTTGTCACTATTGCATCTATTCGTTTGGTCAGCAGGCGCTTGTATCTTCGGACTCTGACGAAGCACTCCTTCAGTGCACCCTGTACGAAGCCGTACTTTGCATCTGTGATAGCCGACTCGCAGTCTTCGCCTATTTCATGCTTGATGTCGGATTGGCATCTGTCTCGCATCGACAGGATGTCTGCCGAGTTTTGCAGGGTACGTATGATTTCTTCCACTTGGCTATCGTTCTCCAATAATTTTATGGCAAGGAAGCGTCCCGAATAGTTGTGGTGAGGTTCTGGGTTGAGACGTATCAGTTGCTCGACCTTTGCGATATTGTTTTCCAGTAAGTTACCGTGGTTGACATGTATATGTCTGTATGTTTTTTGTCTGCCTTCCTCTATTTCAATGATGGTATGGAACAATTCTTTAACTCCTTCCCCCGTGCGACCCACGGTAGGGACAATCGGCATGCCGAGCAGTGCTCCGAGCAGATCGATATTCAGTTTGTTGCCGCTTTCACGCAGCTCGTCATACATGTTGAGGGCCATAATCATAGGTACGTCCATGTCTATGAGCTGAGTTGTAAGGTAGAGGTTGCGCTCGAGGTTGGACACGTCGACCACGTTGATGATGAGGTCCGGAGTTTTTTCTATGATGTATTTCCTTACGTACAATTCTTCCGGGGTATATGCAGATAGGGAGTAGGTGCCGGGCAGATCGACGATATGGAAATTATATCCTTCAAATGTAAATTCACCTTCTTTTGCATCTACTGTCACTCCCGAATAATTGCCCACACGCTCATGTGCTCCACTAGCAATATTGAACAGCGATGTCTTGCCGCAATTGGGGTTGCCTACAATCACCACATTGACTTCTTTGACCTTGATAGCGGCGATTTTACGTATCTGCTCCTCCTTGTCGGCCGGTATGCCACGCTGGTCTGGATGACGGGCCGCCCATTCTTTGGCTTCTTCCTCATTGACGACCTCTACAAGTTCAGCCTCTGCACGGCGCAGGCTGACTTCATAGTCCATAATTTTATATTTCACAGGATCACGCAAAGGGGCATTGAGGATGACCTCCACTTTTTTGCCCTTTATAAACCCCATTTCGACAATGCGTTTGCGAAATCCGCCGTGTCCGTGGACTTTTACGATGACTCCGCTCTCGCCTGTCTTGAGCTCAGATAATTTCATGCCGATAAGTGTACTTGTAATTATTGCTGCAAAGTTACATTTTTTAGTCTGTTCTGCCAATACTCATTATGTGGTACTGTCTATGGCAGATTTGTGCTAAATAGAGTTTGCATTTATTGTGTTTAGTGAAAATACTCATTAATGGTGGTTTGAGGAGAAGTCGGAAAATTGTACCTTTGCATCACGTAAAAGTAAATATATGGAATATGGCAGTACAATATAAATCCACAGACAAGTTGAGCTTTGTGATAGCAAACGACTATCGTCTTTTGCAGATCATGAGCCGTTTCGGCATTTCTTTCGGATTTGGTGAAAAAACTATATTGGATGTGTGCCGACAGTGCGGAGTGGATACTGATACGTTTCTTGCTGTAATCAATTATGTGAAGGATGGAGCAGAAAACCGTCAGCAGAAGATTGAGTATATCAGTGTAAAATCTTTGCTTGTCTATTTGCGTAAGACACATGTCTATTTCCTTGAATATCAATTACCCGCAATAAGACGCAATCTGCTCAATTCGATGGACTGTTCCGTCAAGAATGAAATAGCCTTTATAGTGTTGAAGTTTTTTGATGAATATGTGGATGAGGTGCGCAAGCACATGGAGTATGAGGAAGGCGGTGTGTTTACTTATGTCGAAAAAATGCTTGAAGGAGGTTCTATATCCATAGACAACATGCAGACGTTGAGCCGTCATCACGAGTCGATGGACGGTAAGTTGAGAGAATTGAAGAATTTGTTCATGCAGTATTATCCGCAGAAGGAGAACAACAACGAGCTTAATTCTGTTGTCATTGACATATATCAGACGGCGGAAGATTTGAGCATACATTGTCTTGTAGAGGACAATATTTTTATTCCGGCAGTGCGCAGGCTTGAACACCAGAACAGGCAGTGCCGTGCGGTGGAGGATGTGCAAGCTGGAGAGTCTGAACAAATGTATGTGGACAAGCTGCTCTCTGAACGTGAGAAGCAGATTGTGATATGTGTGGCGAAGGGCATGGCGAACAAAGAGATTGCTGAGGCTTTATGTTTGAGTGTGAACACTGTGACAACGCACAGACGGAACATTGCACGTAAATTGCAGATTCATTCTTCGGCCGGTATAACCATATATGCTATAGTCAACAAGCTTGTTACTCTTGATGAAGTGAATGTCTGACAAGCTGCTTTTTTGCTTTGGCTGATTCGCATGGGGAAGTTACTGCCGTGTTGACAACTTCTTTTGACTGATTGCGGTTGATGTTTATGCTTAATGCCTTCTTCGTTGCATGATTTTTCATAAACATTGAATGGATTTGGTTAAAAGTGTGTAACTTTGCCCTTATTAATAAGGAGAAACTTTTCTTCATCAAAAATTGAATATTATGCAGGTTAAGGATTCATGGAAAGAGAAGGGTTATGTGGACGAACCTATAGATGCGAATCTTGATTTGAGTGCAGAGATACGACGTCTGTGTAAGGAAAAGAATGCTGTTGTATTGGCGCATTATTATACAGAGGGTGCTGTGCAGGATGTGGCGGATTTTGTGGGCGACTCGCTTGCACTTGCCCGGTGGGCTTCCAAGACAGAGGCGGACATCATTGTCATGTGTGGTGTGCACTTCATGGGAGAAACCAACAAAATTCTGTGTCCGGAAAAGAAGGTGCTTGTATGCGACCTTAATGCCGGTTGTTCGCTTGCTGACAGTTGCAATGCCGATGACTTGCAGAGGTTTATAGAGGAAAATCCCGGTCACAAAGTCGTTTCGTATGTAAACACTACTGCTGCGGTGAAGGCGCTTACAGATGTTGTTGTGACAAGTTCCAATGCCAAACTGATTGTCGATAGTTTTCCGAAAGACGAGAAGTTGATATTCGGTCCGGACAAGAACCTCGGTAATTATATCAACTCTGTCACTGGAAGACAGATGTTGCTGTGGAACGGTGGGTGTCATGTACATGGACAGTTCTCGCT
The DNA here is from genome assembly GCA_964554265.1 of uncultured Bacteroides sp. GTDB lineage: Bacteria > Bacteroidota > Bacteroidia > Bacteroidales > Bacteroidaceae > RGIG8745. Next base: position 5,683 of record CAZKOB010000067.1, read on the forward strand.
TTCCGAAATTCTGAAGATTAAGAAGGAACATCCTTCTGCAAAGATTCTTGTACATCCGGAATGTCCGTCTCCTATACAGGCTGTTGCAGATGTGATAGGTTCGACGGCGGCTCTTCTCAATTTTGCTGTAAAGGACGAAACCGATGAATTTATCGTTGCTACCGAAAGCGGAATACTGCATGAGATGACCAAGCGTTGTCCTGAAAAGACTTTTATTCCTGCTCCTCCTGAGACGAGTGAAACCATCGGATGTTCATGCAACGAATGCTGTTTCATGCGTCTGAATACTTTGAAGAAGCTTTATAATACTCTTAAATATGAATGGCCTGAAATTGAGGTGGATGCTGAAATTGCAGAAAAAGCTCTCAAGCCGATAGACAAGATGCTTGAAATAAGCAAGAGATTGAAGTAAACTATCACACATTTTTTGCCTTTATACTTGCAGATGAAGACTATTGCTGCCCTTGTCAGTGGAGGTGTAGACAGTGCCGTGAGTGTTCACTTGCTTAAGGAGCAAGGGTTTGAACCTCACCTTTTTTATATTAAGATTGGTCCGGAAAAAGATACAGAGTGGAACTGCACCTCGGAGGAGGATGTAGAAATCTGCCGTTGGCTTGCCAGAAAATACGGACTGGAACTTGATATTATTGATTTGCACAAGGAGTATTGGGATAATGTGGTCGGTTACACGATGGAGAAGGCACGCCTTGGACTTACTCCGAATCCGGATGTGATGTGCAACAAGTTGATTAAGTTCGGATGCTTTGAAGATAAGATTGGTCATGATTTTGACATCACGGCAACCGGACATTATGCTACCACAACGTTGAAGGACGGAAAAGTGTGGCTGTCTACAAGTCCTGATCCCGTGAAAGATCAGACGGATTTTTTGTGCCAGATAAATTCCTTGCAGGTTTCAAAGCTCATGTTTCCTATCGGTGGACTGTGGAAGCATGAGGTCAGGGACATTGCTGTATCTGCCAATTTGCTGAATGCAAGACGCAAGGATAGTCAGGGTATATGCTTCCTCGGAAACATTGATTTCCGTGAATACATAAAGCGTAATCTTGGAGAAAATCCGGGTGATGTCCGTGAAATAGAGACTGGCAGGAAAATCGGTATGCACAAAGGACTGTGGTTTTATACTATTGGGCAGCGCAAAGGACTCGGATTTGGTGGAGGTCCGTGGTTTGTAGTCAAGAAGAACCTGAAGCGGAACATTCTGTTTGTCAGTCATGGTTATGACCCTGAACGTGTGTACAAGAGTCGCATAGAGATGACCGATTTCCATTTTATTACGGAAAATCCGTGGAACGGCTTGTCTGGTACCGGAGGTGAAGATGTGAGTCATGTCGGTGATTCGCATCGGGTGACATTTAAGATTCGTCATACTCCCGAATATCTTACGGGGACGCTGTGGCAGAAACCGGATGGTGATTGGTTTCTGGATGCGGATGAAAAAGTTCATGGTGTAGCGCCGGGACAGTTCTGTGTCATTTATGATGAGGAACATCACCTGTGCTATGGAAGCGGAGAGATTGTCTGAGCTGGCATTTGCTAACATTTGTTGCATTTATTCCATGATGTTGTATAGAATTTCACATTAAAATCGTACTTTTGCATTCAATTTAGTAAAAAGATAAAAACATTCATTCATAAATATTTATGGCATACAACAGATTCAAGGGTTTGGGAGTCGCATTGGTCACCCCATTTACGAAGAATGGAGAGGTTGATTATGTTGCACTCAGACGCTTGCTTGATTACCAGCTTTCAAATGGTGTAGACTTTTTGTGTATCCTTGCAACCACGGGCGAGACACCGTGCTTGACGATGGATGAGAAAAGAAAGATAAAAGAACTTGTCGTAGAGAAGGTCAACGGACACGTTCCTGTGCTTATGGGGTGTGGAGGCAATAATACGGCTGCTATCGTAGAATCGCTTCGGACGGAGGACCTTAGCGGAATTGACGGTGTCCTGAGTGTTTGTCCATATTATAATAAACCGTCTCAGGAAGGGCTTTACCAGCATTTCAAGGCTATTGCTGAAGCCTCTCCTGTACCTGTAGTTCTTTACAATGTGCCGGGACGTGTCGGAGTCAACATGACTGCCGAAACTACTTTGCGCCTTGCCAACGATTGTCTCAATATTGTCGGCATCAAGGAGGCGAGTGGCAATTTTACCCAGATTGATGATATTATAAAGAACAAGCCGTCTCATTTTGACGTTATTTCCGGTGACGATGGGATTACATTTCCGCTGATTACTCTCGGTGCCGTCGGGGTAATCAGTGTGATTGGCAACGCTCTTCCGAAGGAGTTCAGTCGCATGGTACGTCTTGCACTTAACGGTGATTACCCTAATGCGCGTCAGATTCATCACAAGTTTACGGAACTCTTCAAGTTATTGTTTGTCGATGGAAATCCGGCAGGAGTAAAAGCCATGCTCCATAGCATGGGCTTGATAGAAAATGAGTTGCGTCTGCCTCTTGTTCCTACAAGAATAACAACGATGGAAAAAATCAGTGCCATAGTCAAGGAACTGAATATAAAGTGCTAATATGATGTATGTGTGCTCCGATTCCGTGGGATGAATTGTGTATGTGTGACCTCCCGTAAATGTCATGCTGATAAGACAATCGAGCGGTGGCGAACCCTGTACGGTTCGCCACCGCTCGATTGTTTCTGTCTGTTTATAAGGTATATGTCCGAATACAGCCTTCTTATAAACTCATGGTAAAGATTGCCGGTCTTGATTGTGTGTGCCCTTCTTTTGTTTTTTTCGTTTGCAAGAAGGCGGACAAAAGAAGCACTACAGGGGAGAAGATGGCAGGTCCGGATAAATGCAGATATTCAGAACCTTTCTTTTCTCTGCCGTCCTTCTTTTCCTTCCGAACCGGCATGTTTTCCTCCGAACATATTGAGACGATAGATGCAGTGCAGCATCACATAACTGTTTATGGCATTGGTCTCTCTGTCCGATCTGCTCACAGCGCTTATGGAACGGCTGATGTTGCTCCTTGTATTCAGTATATCGTAAGCCTTGAGCATCACAGTAGCCTGCTTCTTTTTGAGGAAACGATATGAAATCTGTGCGTTCCATATAAGTTCGTTGGTGTTCATCTCACTGCTGCTATATCCTCTTCGGCTGTTCATTCCTATGTTTGTGGAAAAGGCTATTCCGTTTTCCATATTGGCATTTCCCGATATTCCGTAAGAGAAATCGTAAGTGTCGCGATTGCTTGTCGGGATGAGATTGCTTCTTGAATGGTTGTAGCTTACGGAACCATTGACCATAATGTCGAAATAATCCTCTTTCCAGGTGAGCGTAAGGCGCTCTCTGAGTTGCATGTTCCTGACCGTATTTTTCAGTGTCTGCTGGTTCTGGTAGATGAACCCGACGTTGTTGTTGAAAGAACCTGAAGTCGAAGTGTTTACAGTCAGCTTGTCCGTGAATGCCGGAGTACCGAATCCGAGGTTGGCATTCGTATTCCAATTGCCGTTGATATTTTCCGGGCGTGTTATCCTTCCGCCTGTCTCGTCGTTGTACTCTGTACGGTTGCTGATGCTGTTGAGCGTGTTGCTGAATCCCAGATTTGCCACAATGTTCCTTCTGCTTTCCTTGATATAGTTGTTGTAGCTTATGCTTATATTATTGGTGAACGACGGTCGCAATCCCGGGTTGCCCATCCGTATGTTCAACGGATTGCTGTTGTCTGTGATGTCGAACATGTCCGTAATGCTCGGTTGCTGTGTGTTCCCACGGTATTTCACTTGTAGTTGATGCTGCTTGGAGAATCGGTAGCGGAAGTTCAGGGTGGGCGACATTCTGAAGAAGTTGCGCGACGCTACAGTGTCGAGTCCTTGATAGTCATAATCGACTTTCTGTTTTTGCGGATTTATCGACATGCCCACATTGAGCAGATATTTAGTCCTTGTGACTTTAAGAGCAAGATCTATGGTATGTATGTAGTTCTCGTTGTCGGTATACCGGCTAAGGTCGCTGTCGAGATAGTCCTGATAGTTGAAAGGCAGAAAACCGATACCGTACATATACAAACTGTCCCTCATTTGACTGATGTCGCCGAAGTCATATGTTTTACCGTCACTGTGACGCATGTTATATTGGAAGCGGTAGTTCAGTTGCAGATAAACCTTGTCGGCGATCGGTTCGGAATAAGTGAATCCGGCATTCAGGTTTTTGCTCGTGTTGGGAGTATTGCGCATGCGATAGGTCAGTGCTGTGGAGTCGTTCCGCTGGTAGTATATCACGTCCGACATCGAAAAACTTTCGTTTTTGTTTGAAGTGTACCCTCCGCTGAGAGTAATTGACAGATTTCTGCCTCTGTTGTTCAGGCGGCGGTTGTACATTAGGGATGCGTTGAAACTGGAGTTGCTCTGGTCGGAGAACGATTCTGAACTGTTACGGTTTATTCTTATTTCATGGTCGATATCCTCGATTTGCGATAAAGGCTCCTTTATTTCGCTGCTATAGGGATCTTCCTTGAAAGTGGCTGATACCCCACTGCTTTCGGAATCCGATTTTCCGAAAGAGAAGCTGGGACGGAACAATATTCGCGACAGACTGTCCGGTTTCCATTCTATTTTGAAGTTTCCGGTCAGATTGTCTCTGTGGCTCATACTTTTTTGTCTGCTGTTGGAGTATGAAGCATTGGTACTCACGAAATTCTGCGAACTGGTATATGTTTTTACATCGTTCTTTGTGTAGGTATAGCGGAGGTTTCCCCCTATCTCCACGTTCTTTCTGACAAGAGCGATGTTCGTTCCTCCCATTCCGGTAGTAGTCACTCCGTTGCCGCTTCGGCGTCCCTCTCCGCCGTTGTTGTAATTGCCGATTACCGACACCTGCGTGTTGTCTGCGAATCGGTTTACCGTCATCTTTTCATTGAACCTTTTGTGGGTGCCGTATGCAGCTTCCGCATTGCCGAACCATCCTTTCTTCATCCCTTTTTTTATCGACAGATCAAGCACCGTTTCCTCCTCGCCATCGTCGATGCCCGTTATGCGTGCAAGGTCGCTCTGCTTGTCATACGTTTTCACCTTTTCGACAATTTCTGCAGGGAGATTCTTCATGGCCATGCTTGTCTCGTTGGAGAAGAACTCCTTTCCCTCTACGAGAATTTTCTTAACGGGCTTTCCGTTTATCTTGATGCTTCCGCCATCAGCTACCTCCGCTCCCGGTATTTTGCGTATCAGTTCTTCAAGCACAGAACCTTCCGGAACTTTGAATGCTGATGCGTTGAAGATGAGTGTGTCTTCCTTCACCTCCACTTGTGCCGCCTGTCCGCTGACGACAGCCGTCTCAAGCATGACGGAGGCCGGAGTGAGGAGAACTGTTCCGATGGTGGTTGTATTCGTGCTGTCGGTAATGTTGAGAGATCTATAGAAGTTGTGGTAACCGATATAAGATATTCGGATGAGGTATTTTCCCGGTTTTACGTTCTTGACAGTGAATCTGCCGTCTTTTCCTGTTGTGCTTCCAGCAAGCATAGTCGTTGTGTCGGGCAGCATAATCATTACACTGCCTCCTGCAAGAGGTTCGCCGTTTTCGGAGTCTGTCACTTTTCCTGCTACGGATTTCCACTTGTCCGTAGTTTGTGCCGATATATGATGGATTACACTTGCGAACAGAATGCAGAGTGTAAAGAGTGTTTTATACATTTTTGAATTTATTTTTATTTATTCTGACTGTTTTCTGTACAGAAGGTTTAAGAAACTGTTCAATTTTATATGCATGAACATTTTTGAAATCCATTGTTTTGGGTTTTGAACGGATTTCGGATTTCTGTCCAAACTATATTTTTCTGTAGAGTATTGAAACTTGTTGTGCTATAGCTTGTTAGAAATTGAATTTATCCCACTGAAAAGCTGTTTTCACCATACTGTTTTCTTAAATCAGCACTGCTGATTGTAAAAACTGCACTGCTGATTGTATAATCTGCACTGTTGATTTTATAATCAGCAGTGCTGATTTAAGAAAACAGTATGGTGAAAACAGCTTTTCAGAAGAGTGGTTTTATATTTTCGGTGCAGTCACTCCAAGAATGTAGCATTTTTTGCTGGTGTCTTCACAGGCTCCTCCCAAAAACTTATGGATTTCCGTAAATATAAAATATGGTTATAAATCGAAAAGATAGGGGATTGTCCGAATTTTGGAATAAAACAATAGAAAGTATGATAATGAATTTCATATTTAAGCAAAATGAAAAGACAAAATGATGTTATTTTAATTTAATATGCTATCTTTGTGACTTACAAGAGTGCTCTTTTTTATGGTGCAGAGTGGAACAAGTTTTGCTTGTGTCCAAATTGTTATTTGTAAAATTGAGAAACTTCGTGATTCAATGATTTTTCAAAGGATGAGGCAAAGATTATACCTCCAAGAGTATAAAAGAACAGACTTTGCATCAAGATTAAAAACATAACCTTTTATATTATTATGAACGTAGGAGATAGAATACCGGAAGTGTTGGGTATTGACCAGCATGGACAGGAAATAAAGGCGAGCGATTACAGAGGCAGGAAAATCATCCTCTACAGCTATCCGAAGGCAAATACACCGGGTTGTACGGCTGAGGCCTGTTCGCTGCAGCAGCATAAAGCGGAACTGGAGGCCAAGGGATATGCCATTATAGGTGTGAGCAAGGACAAGCAGGATGCGCAGATGAAGTTTGCCGATAAGTATGGACTCGATTTTCCTCTTGTCGCAGATACGGAGACGACCCTGTTGCAGCAGTTGGGATGCTGGGGAGAGAAGGTGGCATGCGGTCGCAGAACCATAGGTATTATCCGTACCACTTATCTTGTCGATGAGGAAGGTGTGATTGAACGTATCATGGGGCCGAAGGAGATAAAGACAAAGATTCATGCAGAACAGATACTCTCACTTTGAATTATTATATTGCCATGACAAAACAAACGGCCAAAGGCGGACAAGGAAAAGATATGGGAGAAGGTTCGTCAAAGAAAAGTTATAAGAAGCAGGCGAAGAAGAAAATTCCTTATCTGTATTGTCCGGAAGGTATGGACCTGAAGACTTGGCAGATACAGCTTAGAAGGCAGGCTGCAAAAGAGGAGAAACTGTCGATCAAGTGTGTGGATGAGGATAACTTGCCTGGAGAATATAGTGTGCTGAATCCTAAAACACGGCAAGTGTACAAAGTGGTGTACCGTGGGGCACAGAGTCCTTGGAACTTCTGTTCATGTATGGATTTCAAAACTTCCTGCATAGGCACTTGCAAACATATAGAGGCAGTCAAAGGATGGCTGGGCAGTCGGCATCATGTACGCAGAGAGATACCTTCGTATACATCTGTTTATCTTGATTACAATGGTGGGCGAAGAGTCCGTATACGTATCGGATGCGACAACGAAGAAGAGTTCAGACGGTTGGCGGTCTGCTACTTTGACGAAGATTTCGTACTGCGGCAGGAAGCCTTTGCCTGTTTCGACGAATTTCTAAAGAAGGCACATGCTATCGATGATACTTTCCGGTGCTATAAAGATGCTTTGCGTTTTGTTCTTGAACACAGGGCGCGCGTGAGCCGTGAGAAATGGGTCGATTCGCTTACGGAACAGGATTTCAAAGATTTGCTTCATGTACATCTTTATCCATATCAGGAAGAAGGAGTGCGTTTTGCCGCCAAGGCCGGACGCGCCATTATAGCGGACGAAATGGGACTGGGCAAGACCGTACAGGCTATCGGTACGGCAGAATTGCTCCGTCGCCAAGGGCTGGTCGCTTCCATACTCATCCTTTGTCCGACCTCCCTTAAATATCAGTGGAAACGTGAGATTGAGCGTTTTACAGGACAGGAAGCGCATGTGTTTGAAGGTGATCATCTGAAGAGGCGTGGGCAGTATGCTCTCGATGTGCCCTACAAAATCATATCATATAATACCATGAGCAATGATGTGCAGGTGTTCGGACATATACGGACAGACATGCTTATCATCGATGAAGTACAGCGTCTGAAAAACTGGAGTACGCAGATTTCCGTCGCTGCACGTAAAATAGATTCCGATTACACAGTCATTCTTTCCGGAACTCCGTTGGAGAACCGTTTGGAGGAACTGTACTCTGTCATGGAGTTTGTCGACAACTTTTGCCTTGCACCGTATTATCAGTTCCGTGACCGCTATATCCTTACCGATGATAAAGGTGCAACTACAGGGTATCGCAATCTTAACGAAATAGGTGAACGGTTGCGGCCTTTTCTTATTCGCCGCAAGAAGACTGCTGTCAAGTTGCAGATGCCGGCCCGGCAGGATAAGAACCTTATGGTGCCTATGACCAAAGAGCAGATGGCGATTCATAATGAATATCGTGCCGGAGTATCGCAACTTCTGCAGAAATGGGAACGTATGCATTTCCTTTCAGAGACCGACCGCAACCGGCTTATCCTGCTGCTTTCCCAGATGCGGATGGTGTGTGACAGCACTTACATTCTTGACCAGAAAAGTCGTTATGACACAAAGGTTGATGAGGTGATGAACATCATATCCAATGTCATTGAGAGTGGCGAAGAGAAGATTGTGGTTTTCAGTCAGTGGGAACGGATGACCCGGCTGATTGCCCAAGACATGGACCGTGCCGGCATTCGCTATGAGTATTTACATGGAGGTGTTCCGTCGAAGCGCCGAAAAGAATTGGTCAACAACTTTATGGACATTCCGGAATGCCGGGTGTTCTTGTCAACAGATGCCGGAAGTACGGGACTGAATCTTCAGGTTGCCTCCATTATCATCAATATGGATTTGCCGTGGAATCCGGCTGTACTTGAGCAGCGGATAGCCCGAATCTATCGTATCGGTCAGCAGAAAAATATTCAGGTCATCAACCTCGTGTCGGCCAATACGTTCGAAGAGGAGATGCTGGGCAAGTTACGCTTCAAATCTTCCATGTTCGAAGGAGTGCTTGATGGCGGAGAAGATACCATCTTCGCGAGTGACGGCAAGTTCAAGAAGATGATGGAAGAACTGAGTGAGGTCATGAACGGAGAAGAGGAAGAGCAAGATTGCGTTGACGAACAGACGATAGACAAGAGTGAAGAAGAACCTGAATCCACAGAGGAGCATGATGTTATAGTTCCGGGCTTGGAAGATGTCGCAGATGTGAATGAGGAAGAGGTTGAGCCGAAATCGGATGCTGTGGCAGAAGAAGCAGAAGGAGGACGGTCTGTGTCAAAGCCGAATCATCAGCCTGTGCCTCCGAACCGGTTGATAGAACAAGGTCTTTCGTTCTTTGCTGGACTTGCCGAAACCTTGAAGTCTCCGGAAGCAACCCGAAAGCTTGTTGACAATATAGTAGAAAAAAATCCGGAGACCGGTGAGACACATATCCGTATTCCTGTTCCGGACAAAGACACGGTGGCACAGCTGATCGGTCTTGTCGGCAAACTGTTTGCTGCAAAGTAAGCGACCGGAGGACTTGTGAGTGTATTGGAAACAACAGCTGCCTTTTGCAGCAGAGATATTGTAGTGTGTATTATGGGGCTTGCCTATGCAGATGCACTTTTCTTTTCCGACACCATCCACAGGCCCGCATAAGTGAGCAGGCCATTGAACATGAGCATTTCATATCCGAACTTGTATCCGGTTGTGTTCAGTGTGAATGAATCTATGGCATAGCATACAATGGGTGACAGGATGGCGATGAAAGGCACGAAATGTCCGCGAGGTGTGCGCCGGGTGGTCATGCCGAAGGCGAAAAGCCCGAGCAGAGGCCCGTAAGTGTAACTTGCTATTACATATATGGCATCTATCACGCTTGTGCTGCCTATGGATTTGAAGGCAAGAATGAATGCTACAAAAATGATCATCATGCAGATATGCACTGTTTTGCGGATTTGTTCCCTGCAACGATAGAACCGTTTGTTCTTGTTTTCCACATCAAGAATGTCGATACAAAAACTTGTGGTCAGAGCAGTCATGGCTGAATCGGCACTTGAAAAGGCAGATGCTATTATTCCTATTGTAAACAGCACCAGCACAGTCTGCCCCATTTTTCCGCTTGCAATAAAGTCGGGCAGCAAGGAATCTCCGCTTGCGGGAAGCGGTGTTCCGGTCTTTGCATAAAGCATCATCATCAGTATGCCGAGCGACAGAAAAAGAAAGTTTACCGGCATGAAAAGAATGCCATAGCTGCACATGTCCTTTTGTGCATCCCGAAGATTCTTGCAAGTAAGATTCTTCTGCATCATGTCTTGGTCAAGTCCCGTCATGACGATGACAATGAATATTCCACTGAGAAACTGTTTGGCAAAATGTTGTTTGGAAGTCCAGTCGCTCCACTCAAAGATGCGGCTGTGACTGTCGTTCCAAATGGTGGAAAAAGCGTCCTCGGCATTTATCCCGAGCATGGAGACGGTTTTGCATAATATAAGAACGAGCGCGAGTATGAGGCACAGTGTCTGCAAAGAGTCGGTCCATACCAAAGCGCGTATGCCGCTGCGTCGGGTATAAAGCCATATCAGCAGCAGGGTCACAATGACTGTGGCAAAATAAGGAATGCCCAGCGCATCGAACACATACTGCTGAAGTATGAGGCATACAAGATAAAGGCGCGCTGCGGCTCCTGTCAGTTTGGACAGAATAAAGAAAGAAGCCCCTGTCATCCGGCTTTCAACTCCAAACCGAGTGTCAAGATAGCTGTAGATGGAAGTAAGTCCGTGTTTGTAGTATAATGGCAACAGCACAAAAGCAACGACTGCATATCCGAAAAAGAATCCCATACACATCTGCATATAGGTCATGTCTATGGCATTGACCATTCCCGGCACGCTGATGAATGTCACTCCTGAGAGTGATGCGCCTATCATGCCGAATGCCACAAGCTGCCAGGGGGATTGTCTGTTGCCTCGAAAAAACGCGTCGTTTCCGCCCTTGCCTATAAGACGTGAGATTGACAGCAGTATTCCGAAATAGAGGGTAATGGTAATGAGAATTGTCATGTTTTTTGCCGGATTTTGTGATTTGAGAAATAGACCTGCAAAGAAGGGGTACGGAAGCGGCAGTTCTGACGGATATAGGCCTGTTGTCCTTTATGCGTCAGATGATTCAGCCTTCGTATATCCTTAATTTAGGAGGTACGTAGGGCACTCTTTTTTAGTCCGTATTCTGCAAATATCTTGTTTGTGCTTGCAAAGGTATATAAAATCAGAATGACTTTATACCGTCAGGATAAAGAATCTGGTTTTTTCTTTGGAAGAGAAGTGCGTATTCTACCGGCAATTGTAAGATATTCCTATAAAACTCCTTATGGTTTTCCTTCCTGGACATTATTTGTCCTTAAGATATTGTTCCTTGAAGATATTCACGCAAAAAACAAACATCGACAATAGTAGGGGACCGAACACAATCCCCATGAAACCGAACAGTGACAGTCCGATTATGACCCCGAATACTGTAATCAACGGATGGGCATCAGCCATTTGCTTTTGCAGTATGAACCGGATAAGATTGTCGCTGCCACTTATGGCTATCGTTCCGTATGCAGCGAGCCAGACAGCGTTTGTCCAATCTCCGGATACCGCCATATAGATGGATAGCGGTAGCCATACGATCAGGGTGCCGACGATGGGGATTATTGTGGCGAAACATGTCAGCAGACCGAAAAACAGGGGATAGGGGGCGCCGAAAAGATAGTATCCGGCTATAGCCACGCCGCCTTGGATGATGGCAAGCAGTGGTATGCCCAACGAATTGGATTTGATGATTCGGTTTATCTCACGGCGGGCTGCGCGCTTGTCGGGTTCGCTGAAAGGAAGAAGCTCATAGATGTATTGTTCCATCTTTTTGCCGCCTTTCAACATATAATAGAGCACGAATATCATAATCATGGCATTGATGATGAAACTGTTGATACCTCCCATTAGCGACTGGCTCATGTCGGGGATGAGCGATACGATGTACGACACATTTTCCCTGCTCATCAGTTCATATCCGGTTCTGTCGTGAATCCATTGTGCAACATTGTTTACACCATCAATGATATTAGCTGTATCCATGTCTAAGGCCTGTAGTTTGGTCATGAAAATCCAGATGATGAGTGACAGCGGAACGAGAAAGCACAGTATGGCTTCTGTCACAAGTATCATGGAGGCAGTCCCTTTCTTGAACTTCTTTTTCTCTGTCAGAAAGAGCATCTGATTCCTTTGAATCGTGTATAAGGCAAACGCACCAAGTACTCCGCCCATCAGTGAAAAGAGATTGATGACCAGAAGCGTACCTAATCCCAGAACAAGGAATATAAGTGAGTATCTCCAGTATTGTTCTTTTGCTTTTACATTCATTGGTGTTTGTCTTTTCTATTGCATAACAAGGGCGGATAAAAAAATGTTCATCGTCTGGAATTTTTGATAAATACGGCACAGAAATTTTTCCGAGTTCCTCCTGTGAATACAACTGCAAAAGCAATTGTCATTCTTATAGACATTTCTTCTTTCTTTTTGACACTAAGCCCATCCATAGCTGACGGAACTTTATTAATATAATTAAGATTCGTTCACATTCGCTCGGTTGCCGAATTTTTGAATGTTTATGAATAAATAATTGATAATCAATAACATGCTGTTTTAGCAAAACGATACAGTTTCAGGTGCAAGAAGTACAGGTTAGAACTAAAATAGGATATCCTGATAATCAGTAGGTTATAAAAATTCTTGCCCAAGATTCCTGTTTTCCGCCAACAAAGCCCATCTTTGTTTTTCGTGGCATTGAAAAATCCGATTTTGATTTTTTAAGAAATCA